>JBAUEM010000092.1:0-7635 GCA_049678605.1 Dehalococcoidia bacterium | reverse complement strand
TTATCCCGAGTTTTTCGAGAGTTACGCCGGGACGCAGGTAGCCCTCGGCTCTGGGTACATTCCTTAATCGTTCATAGGGTGTCATCACCTCCTCATAAGGATAAGTCTTTTTAATCCTGCCTCTATGGTCAATAACAGACACGGGGAAGAAACAAGGCCGGTGGAAATTGATATAGGGATTTAAATAGTCGTTGTGATACTGGTTAAGTGATGCGGAAAACGGTGCCTTCTGTATCCCGTTTTCTTTAATCGCCCTGTCCGTTTGTACTCCACTATCAGCCTCGATACCTGTGACCTGGAGTATCCCGTAACCTTCTCTACATACCGCCGTATTACTCCCTTCTCACCTCCCTTGAGAAGATGATATTTAAATCTTATCAGCACCTTCTCTATCCAGCAGTATTTCTCCTTGGCCGTTAGACCCCTGAACTCTACCGCCTCATTCCCCTCCAGAAATTGCCTTACTTGCTCCACCGTTTGTAATTTTCCGTCGTTCATGATTAGTCGCATGTCCCAATCATAAACGAGTTGCCTTAATCTCTCAGGCTCACCTTGTGTTAGAAATCGATATCCCCTCCAGGCTCATCTTGTATTGGAAGAGACTATTTCTACCCCGGATGCCACCATGCTATACTAACGTCAGAAAAAGATGGGTGTTCTACAACGAGAAATTGAGAAAGGAGTTAAAATCCTCCAAAGGGGTGGGGTAATTGCCTTCCCTACCGATACGGTCTACGGCCTGGGGGCTGACGCCTTCAACTCCACAGCTGTGGAAAGGATTTATGAGATAAAAAACCGACCCAAGCATAGGCAACTTCCCTTGCTTATCGTTGATGTAGAGCGATTGACTACTCTGGCCGATCCAATATCAGAAATTGCCTGGTTTTTGGCAAGACGGTTTTGGCCCGGCGGGTTAACTCTGGTTCTACCAAAAACAGATTCTGTGCCTGCTTATCTAGCCCCAGAGTCCACCATAGCAGTACGCGTTCCTGACCACCCCGTTTGTCTGGCTATTATTCAACACCTGGGGAATCCCATAATCGGAACCAGCGCCAATATTAGTGGCCAACCGGCTGCCTTAACTGCCGAGGAAGTTGGACAACAACTGGGAGGAAAAATCGACTTTATTATCAACGGAGGCAAATGTCCCGGCGGCAAGGAATCCACAGTAGTGGATGTTAGCCGTGAATCGCCGATAATTTTGCGTCAGGGCATCATACCTTCGCATGAGATTGACAAAGCTTATAAGGAATACTCGGAGGTAAATAGTGAGGCGCATTGCTATAGGTTGTGACCACCGTGGCTTTGCTTTAAAGGAGCTAATTATGCCCTTCCTGCAAAACGCGGGTCATAGCTATCAAGATTTTGGTTGCTACAGCACCGATTCTGTGGATTATCCTGACATCGCCCAGAAAGTCGGGGAGGCAGTGGCTTCGGGCAACTTTGACCAAGGCATTCTAATATGCAACACTGGCATAGGCATGAGCATAGCTGCCAACAAAATAAAGGGTGTAAGGGCAGCTTTATGCTGTGATGTATTTGCAGCACAACGAGCCCGCCAGCACAACGATGCCAACGTTCTGTGCCTCAGGGGGGAGAATATAGACACTGAGTCAGCTTTGGAAATCGTCAAAACTTTCTTAGCCACGGATTTTGAAGGCGGCAGACACTTACAAAGGGTGAATAAAATTAAAGCTTTAGAAGGAGATTCGCAGTAACAATAACCTTTGTTCTTAAGGGATACGACATGAGGGGATAGTTATTTCGCCACGTCACACTACATATCGACTTCTTAAGTCATGGGATAACTTAGCTGTTAATTCCAAAGCCAGGGACGCCGCTTCAGGCGATAAGCTTTCCAGGCCACAAGAAGGAGTTATCAGCCCTTGAGCTATGAGCTGCCTGAATTTAACGCCATCCCTGGTGAATGGAGCCATGGCTTCCTCCAAGCGGTCACGGAGACCGGATAAGGATTCTTTAGCCAAGGCCTCTTCTTCATTCGGAACTATCCCCCAAGCGATGCTGCCACCACCCTCAAGGAAAGATTTCACCTTGTCGGAGTGGGTGCTTAGGGAAGAGGCATAATTGTAAGCATCAAAACTGAGAATGTCGATCGGAGTATCCAGAAGGACTGACCAGTTAGTGTTTCCGCAGCAATGCAACCCTTTTACCCCCTTTATTCCTTTGATGACCTCCTCTAGTAGAGCAGGCACTTTTTCTTCAGGAATAGGAGTAAACACCGAGCCCAAAGAAACCAAATAGGGCTCGTCAACAAAGATAATGGTATTAGGCGATATTTTCCTCAAGATATTTTCCTGCCACGAAGCTTTTAGCCGCAGGAACTTGGCCGCGGTTTCGGCTAAAGTCTCATCATAGAGGATGCCCAGACCATCCTGACTGGTAACCCTCAATCCCCAGGTGATAGGGCCTGTTACCTGTCCCTTGACTATTTTACTGCCTGTTGCTTTGGAGAGGAAGTCATGGAGCCCGGCAGCATATTCGGGCGAAATGCCATATTCACGGGCATTATCCTGCTCACAATCAATGTGGATTTGCTCCAGCTCGCTCTCAAAATCCGCTGATGGCTCAATGTGAATTTTGTCCCCATCTATAACCACCCCCGGAAAACCCTCGCTGAATTGGATAATCATGTTTTCTTTAGGAGAGCGCATCGGTAATTGTGGCCAGACGGGAATGTCAGGAAGACATTTCATAATAATGGAACAAGCCTCGCCAGAATTCGTATGAGGCATGCCGCCGATAGCAGTGGGCAAACATCCAAACTCAAGCTTGGCTGACATCTTCCTCCCTGCCTAAATACTTGCCAATTAACAGCCCCAGCTCTTTCCTTTTTTCTTTCGGTATGTATTTCGTCCCAGTGACTATGGCATATTTAAGGGCGCTAGCACAGGCACAGTCCCGTTTCTGCGGTATGGAAGGTAGCAGTAACTTCAGGATTCTCTTGACAGTATCAATGCCCTTCCGCAGGTTGGTTAAAATCATCTCCGTAGTCACCGATTCATAAGTCGGATGCCAGCAATCATAATCGGTGACAAGGGCAAGTGCGACATAGCATATTTCCGCCTCTCTAGCTAATTTAGCTTCAGGCAAAGCTGTCATCCCAATGACATCAGCACCCCAAGAACGGTAAAGCTGTGACTCAGCCTTGGTGGAGAGTTGTGGACCTTCCATGACTAGATAAGTACCACCTTTGTGCACATTAGCCCCAGCCTTAGTGCTCGCCTCAAACGAGATTTGACTCAAAACAGGACAGAAAGGTCCCGCGAAGGAGACATGCCCCACTATCCCATCTGTAAAGAAGGTGCTGCCTCTCCCTTTTGTACAGTCTATTAGTTGGTCAGGAATGACTACGTCCAGAGGTTCTATCTCTTCTTTAAGACTGCCCACAGCGTTTACCGAGATAATCCTTTCCACCCCCAGAGATTTCAAAGCATAGATATTGGCTTTCGCCGGTAGTTCACTGGGGCTTATTCGATGCCCCTCGCCATGCCTGGGGAGAAAGGCAACCCTTACTCCTTCTAGATTGCCCAAGATAATAGCGTCGCTGGGCTCGCCAAATGGCGTGCTTACCTTCACCTTCTCCACCTCTGTCATCCCCTCCATCCTATAAAGCCCGCTTCCGCCAATGATGCCAATCCTTGCTTCAGGCATTCAATACCTCCGTGAAAAACACTATCCCTTGCTCCTGCGTCTCTCTTCCCACCTCCCCCCCTCCTCAAGGTATTTCAGGTGAGCTATAGTCTCTCCATTAGTCCTATGTTAATTCAAACCTAGCATACTTCCCTGGAATTGTCCACCATAGAGCCTTTTTTTTCCGCGGAGATGTTGCATTTTACTACATTTAGTGGTAAAATATCTCCATACCACAATTCTTAGGAGAGATTTGTGAACTGTCCTTATTGCGGCAGGCAGGAATCAAGGGTGATAGATTCTCGGAGTCTAGACGAAGTGGTGAGACGCCGAAGGAAATGCCTCGCCTGCAATGCTCGCTTCACTACTTACGAACGTATACAGCCACATGATATCTTCGTTATTAAGAAGGATGGACGACGTGAGGAATTCAGCCGGGATAAGCTCCTTTTGGGTATTCGCAAAGCTTGTGAGAAACGTCCCCTTCCTACAGGCGCCATTGATAAGTTTGTGGACACCATCGAGGCTGAGCTTTACAAGGTGGGCAAAAGCGAGGTCTCCAGTTCCTATATTGGTGATTTGGTCATGGAAGGATTAAAAAAACTAGACCATATTGCTTACATTCGCTTTGCCAGTGTTTACCGGGAATTCGCTGATATTACATCACTAAAACAAGAGGTAGATACCCTAGTAAGTAGGAGATCCAAAACATCTGGCTCTACTAGCCAGCCACTTCTACTCCCTAGCGAGGAATTGGGAATACTAGCCAAGAGTCGTCAGAAGGGTCAAAAATGAACGCAACTAATTTTATTAGTGGAATTGAAATATTAGGAGGAAGGAAATGATAAGGCAACCTACGGAGCATGACCTCAACGAGAGAATTGAAATCTGGGGATACGTCAGACATTGGATGAGGAAGCTTGGTATTAGTTCAATGCAGCTTGCTCAGCGAATAGGATTACCGCAAGACAGCATCGAAAGAGGAATAAGGGGGCAGCCGGAGCCAGTAATGTATAAGCTCCAGGAGCTCTTCGATGCCTTCGGCCTAAAAAGTACTAGACAAAAATCATTCGAGGACACAAGTGACATTCTATCAGAGGACGAATATAAGAATGGCCTTAAGCCACCACCGGCAGCGCCTCTTCGTCAGGGTAGCCTCTTCGATGATGGGGAGTAATCGATGAGTGTGAATAACTTACCCGGTGATAACCCGACCAGCCAAGTAGCACCAGTATCTCTCGACTTGGAACAAGCTACCAGCCTTATTGTTGAACGAGCAAGACAGCTTGTGAACCAATTGGTTGAGCAGAAAGGACATGGGAGGCCACCGTTTTTGTCAGAAGAATATGCTCCTCTGCTGGGCATAAAAAGAATTGAGAAAGCGAATTTGGGGGAAGTAAGCGCTATTCTAATCAAATTACATGACGGGGACGTGATTAGGGTGAACCAAAACCATAACTCGGCCAGGCAAAACTTTTCTTGCGCTCACGAAATTGGGCATGCATTACTTAGCGAGCTGAAAATAGAACCTTGTATAGAGGAGGTTGAATTTCGAACCTTCAACCCACAAGCTCCTGCGATAGCTCGTGCAAAAGCTAGAGAACGCCTATGTGACGCCGCTGCTACAGAACTCCTCATGCCAGAGGCAGTTTTCAAGAAACATTTATCGGGTTTTGGCATATCTATTAAATCGCTTGAATGGTTGGCCAATATCTTCAGAGTGTCCATCATATCAACTGCCATCCGAATTGCCGAGCTTAGCGCGGAGCCTTGCATTGCCCTTCTATGGCGCCTCCGGCCAGGAACCAAGTCCAAAGTGCTTCGTTTAGCGTGGCGTGTAGGCCCCGGGAAAAAATCGAAGGGCAAGGCTGACTATATGCCAGTGCATACACTCGCTAGGCATACTTCCACTTTGTACAAAGCTTACCAATACGACAATCCTGTCAAGTGCTATAAATCCTTTGAAATTGATGGTAGTGTTAAACGTTTACCTATCGAATCCAAAGGTTTTGGGAGTGGTGAAATGAGGTATGTTATTTCTCTAGCTTTCCCTAATAGATAAAGCAACGCAAAATACCAAATCTGGGGGTGCTGTGTTAAGTAGTAGTCGCAAGAGAAACGACGACGGAGGATATCTTAATCGCACTGAAATTTTGAGGGCTGTAGTGGCTGGTGCTGAGTCAATGGGTATACGTGATAGAAACAAAATAGAACAACTCACCACCCAGGTGATTGAACGCTTGGAACGGCAGCAAACCTTACCTGGAATGGAGCACCTAGTGCCAAAATACCATCGAGAGAGGCGCCCATTCGCTAAGTCTGAAATCCGAACCGCGGTAAAGGAAATCCTGGATGCTGAAGAGCCAGCTAAGCCAGAGGAGGTTAAGCCTGAAATGGAAACCGCGACTAAAGAAATGCCTGTTATTCTAGCCAAGCCAAGGATTCAACTCGCTGCTGATATTAAATTCAGCGACAATGCCTTAAGGGTTCTGGAAAGGAGATATTTTATAAAGGATGAGGAGGGGATGGTTATTGAGAAGACCCCACAAGAGCTATTTCGCCGCGTCGCCAGGCATGTTGCCAAAGCCGAGCCCAAGGCGGATGTCTCCCTCTATGAAGAGGCTTTTTATCAACTAATGGAAAACCTGGAGTTTCTACCTAACTCCCCTACTCTAATGAATGCCGGCCGCGAATTAGGACAATTATCAGCTTGCTTTGTTTTACCTATTGAGGATTCTATGGAGTCTATCTTTGATGCGGTTAAATATACTGCTTTGATTCATAAAAGTGGCGGAGGTACCGGTTTTTCCTTTTCTCGACTTAGACCGGCAAGGGATAGAGTGGGTTCTACAGGTGGCATTGCCAGTGGCCCTGTTTCTTTCATGCGAGCCTTTGATGCCACCACCGATGTCATAAAGCAAGGTGGCATGCGCCGCGGAGCCAATATGGCAATACTCAATGTTGAGCATCCCGACATATTGAAATTCATCATGGCTAAGGAAGACCCGGAGGCTTTAACCAATTTTAACCTTTCTGTAGCTGTGACCGATAAGTTTATGAAAGCGGTGGAAAAAGGCACCGATTACAATTTGGTGAACCCTCGAACTGGAGAGGTGACGGATAAGCTTAATGCCAAAGAGGTATTTGACAAAATAGTTGACATGGCTTGGCGCACCGGCGACCCGGGTGTTGTGTTTATTGACGAGATAAACAGGCATAACCCCACGCCTAAATTGGGCAAAATAGAAAGCACTAACCCCTGTGGAGAACAACCCCTGCTCCCCTTTGAATCCTGTAACTTAGGCTCCATAAATTTGTCCAAGATGGTGGCGGTTAAAGACGGCCAGCCACAAATTGACTATGACAAGCTATCTCAAACAGTCAAGCTGGCAGTCCGCTTCCTTGATAATGTTATCGAAGTCAACCAATTTCCCCTGCCAGAGATTGCGGAGATGACAAAAACTACCAGAAAAATAGGCCTGGGGGTGATGGGTTTTGCCGACATGCTGATTAAGCTTGGTATCCCTTATGATAGTGAACAAGGGCTTGTTGTGGCCAAGGAAATTGCCCATTTCATATCTGAAGAGGCGGATAAAGCCTCGATAGAGCTAGCCCAAGAAAGGGGAGTTTTTCCTGCTTTCCAGGAAAGCATTTATGACATGCCCGATGGTCCTCGTTTTCGAAATGCCTCTCGGACTACCATTGCTCCTACTGGCAGCTTGAGCATAATCGCTAATTGTTCCAGTGGCATTGAACCATTGTTCGCTTTAAGCTATGTGCGTCATATCCTGGAAGGCGAAGAATTTATAGAGGTGAACCCTTATTTTGAGGAGGCAGCCAAAAAGGGAGGGTTCTATTCCCCGGATTTAATGAAGCAGCTAGCTGAAGGAAAGAGGTTAAAGGACATAGAAGAAGTTCCTGAACAGCTAAAAAGACTTTTTATCACTGCCCACGACATATCTCCTGAGTGGCACGTTAAGATGC
>JBAUEM010000091.1:0-29655 GCA_049678605.1 Dehalococcoidia bacterium | reverse complement strand
TAAGAGCTTTGGGAATCGAGGGTGGCTGTAATATACAGTTTGCCTTGACCCCCAGTCCAATAGTGGCGGAAAAATGGGCCCCGGACCAGAAGGGAGTTGCCAAAAGCGAATATCATGTAATTGAAGTTAACCCCCGTGTCAGCCGTAGCTCGGCTTTAGCCAGTAAAGCTACTGGCTATCCTATTGCTCGGGTGGCTGCCAAAATAGCCATAGGCAAGAGGCTCGATGAGATACCCAACAAGGTCACAGGCAAAACGTTGGCGTCTTTTGAGCCAGCCCTGGATTACTGCGTAGTCAAGATTCCCAGGTGGCCTTTTGATAAATTTGCTTCGGGTGACCGAAAAATTGGCAGCCAGATGAAAGCCACTGGTGAGGTAATGGCCATTGACAGGTGTTTTGAGGCTGCTCTACAAAAGGCGGTGCGCTCCCTGGAATTCGGCAAACGCACCCTGCTTTGGGAAGACCCCAGTTGGAGTAAAGGGAAAGGGCTTAATTCCTACCCGCTTCACCCTAACGACTTAAGACTATGGGCGATTATGGCGGCGCTGCGAAGGGAAGCCACGCCCGAAGAGCTATCCCAGCTCACCGGGATAGACCCCTGGTTTATTTATAAGTTCCAGAATATTGTAGACATGGAGAGGAGGCTTCTTTCCGAACCGTTGAAACCGGAGCTTTTGTGGGAGGCAAAGAGGCTCGGCTTTTCCGATGAGCAAGTGGGCACTTTGGCCGATAGGTTGCCGGAGCAGGTAAGGCAAATTCGCCATGAATGGCAAATCCGCCCGGTGTACAAGATGGTGGATACCTGTGCTGCCGAATTTGATGCTGAGACCCCTTATTTCTACAGCGCCTATGAAAAAGAGAACGAAGCTGAGCCTTTGA
This sequence comes from Dehalococcoidia bacterium, assembly GCA_049678605.1. Classification (GTDB taxonomy): domain Bacteria; phylum Chloroflexota; class Dehalococcoidia; order GIF9; family AB-539-J10; genus RBG-13-51-36. Next base: position 28,776 of record JBAUEM010000091.1, on the reverse strand, counting down.
TGGAGAAAAAAGCGGTGGTTATCGGCAGCGGGCCTATACGCATCGGGCAAGGAATTGAGTTTGACTACTGCTGCGTCCATTCAGCCTGGGCGCTTCAAGAAGCAGGAATAAAGAGCATCTTGGTCAATTCTAATCCCGAGACAGTTTCCACCGATTTCGACACCAGTGACCGCCTCTACTTCGAAGCTTTGGATGAGGAAAGCATCCGAGATATACTTGAGAATGAGAGTAATAACGGCTCTGCTCCAGCATCTATCGTCCAGCTCGGTGGACAAACACCCCTCAATTTGGTTGGGCTCTTAGCCCGCAACAATTTGCCAATACTCGGCTCGAGTGCCGAAGCTATAGACATCGCTGAAGACCGTCATCGCTTTGAAGATTTCCTGGACAGATTAGGTATTCCTCAGCCGCCGGGGGCTGGAGTGACATCCGTTGAAGAGGCGCTAAATGTAGCCAGGAACCTAGGCTATCCGGTCTTAGTGCGCCCTAGCTATGTCCTGGGGGGCCGGGCTATGGAAATCGTGTACAACGAACCTGAGTTAATCCGCTACCTGACACTAGCTCTGGAGATGGACAGCCAGCATCCTGTGCTTATTGATAAATACTTCCAGGGTAAAGAAGTCGAGGTAGATGCCATTTGCGACGGGGAAAAGGTTCTTATTCCTGGCGTGATGGAGCATATTGAAAGAGCTGGCGTACATAGCGGTGACGCCTTGTCTATCTACCCGGGAATCAATCTCACTGAAGACGAAGTAAATGACATGGTGGATTACACCACCAGAATCGGACTGGCTCTGGGAATTAAAGGGTTGATGAACGTCCAGATGGTAATCATGAGTGAAAATGGTCGCTCAACGGTATATGTTTTTGAGGTAAATCCCCGCGCCAGCCGAACCGTGCCTTTTATCTCCAAGGTAACCGGCGTGCCCATGGTAAGAATTGCCACTAAGGTCATGGCCGGGATCGGCCTCAGCGAGCAAGGCTATGAAGGTGGTCTATGGAGGAGACAAAACTTGGTAGGTATAAAGGCTCCCGTTTTCTCAATGTCCAAATTAATTGGAGTGGATAGCTATTTGGGTCCTGAGATGAAGTCCACAGGCGAGGTTATGGGGATTGATTACAGCTTTGAGGCAGCCCTGGTTAAGGCACTTTTAGCTGCTGGATTGATGCTGCCTCAAGGAGGTAGTCTGCTACTTAGCATTGCAGACAAGGATAAAGATGAATCCTTGCCTCTGATCAAGCAATTGCATTCCCTTCACCACGAGCTCTACGCCACGGAGGGGACCGCAGCTATGATTGAGTCTATGGAGCTCCCGGTAAAAATGGTGACCAAGAAGCTAAGCGAGGGGTATCCTAACGTTATTGATGTTATTCAAGATAATTCTGTGAGCGGAGTGATTAATACTATCACTGGAGGGCGTATCCCGCTAAAAGATGGGTTCGATATCAGGCGTGCCGCGGCAGAAAAGAGGATACCGTGCTTCACCTCATTAGATACTGCCCGGGTCGCTATAGGAGCGTTAGCAAATAGTGGCCAAATGTTTAACGTTCAACCACTCAGGGAGTACTTAAGAAAATCAAAAGGCAAAAGTTAAAAATCAAAATTACAATTCAAAATGGAAAAGGGGGTCGTTTTTGATTTTTGCTCTGTCATCTTGCTTTTTTATCTTTGACCTTTGATATTGTTTAGGTTTTAGCATGAAACAAACCTTGTGCTCAGTAGCTTCTAATGTGGAGGTCATGCCCGGCATACACCTCATGTGGATTGAGGCACCCAATATAGCTTGTTCAGTGCTGCCGGGGCAATTCATCACAGTGCGGTGTGGAGATTTTACATTGCGTCGCCCTCTCAGCGTCCATCAGTCCTCTCCCTTGACGGGAGAGGATTCAGGTGAGGGTGAGATTGCCCTCCTCTTCAAGGTAGCGGGCAAAGGCACCCTCTGGCTGTCACAGCGACAAACAAGTGAAAGAATAGACATTCTTGGCCCTCTAGGGAAGGGGTTTAGTATCGAGCCAGGAGCAAGGAACTTGCTGCTAGTGGCTGGGGGAATTGGCATTGCTCCGCTCGTTTTCGTGATGCAGCATGCTTCGTCAGAGCACCAGATAACTTTAATTCATGGGGCGAGCACTGCTGCTCAACTTTATCCTTCAGCTATGCCCAAGAGAGGCCCTTCTTCTGCGGGCAAGAAGCGAAGCAACCTCTCGCCTTTACCAAACGGAGTTCCATTTATTCCCGTCACCGAGGATGGCAGCATGGGCAAGAAAGGCATGGCCACGGATATTCTGCCTGATTTCTTAGACTGGGCTGACCAGGTGTATGCCTGTGGTCCAGTAGATATGTATAAGGCGATGGCCCTCACCCTTAATCCCTCTCCCTTGAAGGGAGAGGAAAAAGGTGAGGGTGAACAGCAAAGTAATCTCAAACTAAAGAAATGTCAGGTTTCTCTTGAGGTGAGGATGGGGTGTGGTTTTGGAGCTTGCTATGGCTGCACTATAAATACCAAGAAAGGCTTAAAACAGATATGCCGTGATGGGCCTGTATTTGAATTAGACGATATCATATGGCAGGAGGTAAGGATATGACTGTAGTCACTAAAGACATCGCCCTTCAATCAAAAGGTAATTGCGATATTATCGATATAGTGCGAATATGGTTTAGGTCGTCTGTCACCTGGTATGGTCCAGGTTTCTCGCTCAGCTCTTTACCGTCCCAATATGGCAGGAAAGGATGCCTTTCAATTATCAACTTATCTATGGTTCCGAGGTCGGTAATTGTGGGAGCACTGTAGATGTTACCCATACCAGCGCCAGAAGCTACTCCGGCTTTCCACCCTCCCCGTCTATCAGCCGCCTGCGCTGGAATCCCGGAAAAGTTTGAGAGATAGGTACTCACGGCATGGCGAATCGAATAGAGACAGTATCCCTTGGAGCCTTAAAGCCAATATCTCCACAGACATAGTGCTAAACCCTCATCATCTCTTTGTCTGATATGTATTCTGGCTTATAGCTATACAGGTAGGATCTTAGTGTCTCTGGGATATGATGAATGCGAGTGCGACCATGCTTGCCTGTCCTCACGATGATCTTGTGATTCCTCATGTCTATATAGCCCCTCGCTTCGGGGTTATCGAGCTGAATTTGCCCCCCATTTCGATAGGACGAAATGCCCAGATAGTGGCTAAAACACCGTAGAAGCAAGCCCTCGCATTCCCGCTGTGCTTTCCCTTGGAGATAAAATCCGCTACTCGGTCAAACCGCATCGCCTTTCGCATTAGACAGTCTTCATCGCTTATCCTGATTGACCTATATTGGAAAGGCAGTTGTTCTCTTGGTATGCCTTGAGCAAAGAAAAATGTTCGTATTCGAGAAAGTGTCACAGCTGAGACGGCGAAAGAAGAGGCTTTAGAGAATACCATAATAGTTAGATTCAGGAGACACGGTTTTAGGCCATAATAACACGTCTGAGACTTTCCATGACTGCCATCAGATCTCTCCGGTATTCATACAGTTCGCCGTCAAGGCTATCGTGATTTACAACCAAATGGTTGACTTGGTTGTCGAAGTGTTTTATGATTTAGCCAAGCCAGCGATTGCCGAGAATAGCTGTTTCCGCCTGTTCCCAGCGGTCTGGGATTCAATGGGATGTGGTTGCACATGGATATCGCTGGCCTAGCGGCTTTGATGATGCCAAAGCTAAACTTTTTTGGGGGGAGAAATGAGACGAGTTAGGCGGTTTCTATTTGGATTCATCTGCTTGATCCTTGTGATGGGCTTGGTGCCAATGGCGCTTGTGGTTGATGCGTCGGCGCCCACTTATGACGGCTCGCCCTGGGACTACACCCATGCCAGTCGCGAGAACGAATGGATTGACATCGACCCAGACGTCCTGGGGCAAACCAGCTACATAACGGTTGCCGAATCATCTGCCACCCATCTCAGGCTGGAAGTTGCTCTTCCGGGCATGTACGTGTATCCAGTAGAGATGGCTGATGGAATAACCTACTCAGCTGTCTCAGTTCCTGGTTCCGGCCTGTTTGAGCTCGGCAAGCCCGCTGTTCCCCTATTCGGGGAGTGGATTTTGATTCCGAACAGTACCGAAGCCGAAGTGCTGGAGGTCAACCCTGGGGCGCCGATTATCTTCGAAGATATGGAGCTGCCACCAATGCAACCACCCCCTCGTGATGATTATGAAGGACCTCTCCCACCCCCCTTCGTCAAGGATGAAGAAATCTATGGGGCTGATACCGACTGCCCCGGAGTTTTCGCCCAACTCGAGCCGACCCAAATAATGCGGGGTCAGGATTGCACGATCATCTGGCTCTATCCTTACCAGCACAATCCCGTCAGGAGAACACTTGCGGTATATCCCGATCTTTCCGTGACTGTGCAGTTTCAGGGGGAACCGTCTCCCATTCCATCACGCCTGAGAAACGAGTCTTTCGACTTGATGATGCGGCGGATGGCACTCAACGCGGACGAGGTCATTTCGGCCGAGGAGGAGGCTGAAGAGGAGGAGGAGATCTTCGCAAGCGCTGGCAATCCCGGCAGTGATTTCAAAGTTGGCTGGGATTACATCATCATTACCGACACTAAGTTCGTGAACGCTGCCAACAAACTCGCTGACTGGAGAAAGAAGACCGGCTTCAAGACCCAGGTGACTACCGCCTTCTCGGGATACGCGGCATCGGACATCAAGAGCGGTCTAAAAATTGCCTATGACTACTGGGATATTGTCCCCAAGTACGTCTTATTGCTAGGGGATGCGGAGTACATTCCCTGCTTCTACGAGACATGGCACCCCTCAAACGATGAGGAGAGTTGGAAATGTGACTGTAACAATTGTGTAAAAGAGGCGCCTTATAGGGAGAGCTATATCGGTACGGACTTTTACTATACCACGATGGACGGCCCCAACGACTATGTCCCAGACATGTATATTGGCAGATTGTCGGTGGATACGGCAAGTCAAGCCATGAAAAGAGTTAACGACATAATCAAGTACGAGGAAAATCCGGTTACGGACAGTTCGTTTTACTCTAACGTTGCCATTTGTACTCAGTTTGAGGATATGAATACGGACATAGATATGAACTATAACCCCACATGCTATCCGGATACTTATGAGGATTATAGGCGGGCTCAAAGTGCAGAGGACCTGGCGCTTTTTCTGGAGGACCCCCAATACAAGATTGAAAAGGGGATTGACCGTATATATTGGGCAGACCAGAACATCAATCCTAAGTACTGGTCCAAACACCCAAGCACGTTCGCTGGGATGTGCACAAGCGTGGGAGGGGCTATTCCCAGTTCCCTCCTGAAGCCGGGATTCAAGTGGAATGGAACTGGTACTGATATATTGAATGCGGTCAACAGCGGGCGGTTCCTTTTGGTCTACCGGGGACATGGCGGCAAGGACCTTTGGAGGGCACCTCAGCTCAAGAATAAAGACCTCGCGGTGCTCAACAACGGCAGTAAATTGCCGGTGGTCTGGAGTATAGCCTGCAATACCGGATGGTTTGACAACGAGAGCGATTTCAAGAAAATGCCAGCCTCGCTTAGCGGGAAGTCTCTTGTCGACTACACGGCATATAACGATGTTTGTTTCAGCGAAGCGTGGGAGAGATGTACGGCTGGGGGAGCTGTTGGCATTATGGCCAGCACACGCATCAGCTTCGCTATCTTGAATGACTACTTCCTAGAGGGAATGGTCCAGGCCATCTGGCCGGCTTATAAACTGGATCCATTGGCGATGGTGACTCCTTTTCCTATTTTCAGAATGGGAGAAGTCCTGCACTATGGCCGGCAGCACATGATGGACAAGGCGACGACAAGTACCGACCCGCTTTTTTGGGATAAGAAAGTCGCAATGTGTGAGCTATATCAGTGGTTCGGCGACCCGGCGATGGAGATAAGAACAGTAACTCCCCCTTTGATAGTGGCTATGGTTCCCCCTGAATGGTCCTGGCTGCTGCACCCCAAAGACTTCTTTCTCCATGTAGAGTTGCTCGACGACGGCGAGCAGTACCCAGGCCCGGTGGAGAAGGCGACAGTGACCATATCCAAAGCGGATACTTCCGATTACTGGGTGGGAACGACAGACGAAGAAGGGAATGTGACTTTCCCCGGTCTCGTCACGAGTACCTTGGGAGAGTATGATGTGGTGGCGACCGCCTCTAACTGCATTCCTTTCCAGGGCACTTTTGTATCCCAAGCTAGATCCTCCGGGGGGATTATCCTGGATGCGGAGGCCTATTCATGTTCATCAGAAGTCGAGATCAGATTGGCTGATGCCGATCTGGCAGGTGTGGAGACCTACGATGTGCTTGTGTATACCAGTGGAGGAGATAATGAGACTGTCACCCTCAGTCAGACAGAAATGGGAACGGGCATGTTTGTCGGAACCATATTCACCGCCTCCGCAGCGGTGGTGCCAGGTGACGGCACACTTCAGGTGAGTGATGGGGATACAATCTTGGCCGAGTACTACGACGAGGATGACGGTACGGGAAATTCCGCCTTGGTTCAGGATACAGCGGCGGTTGATTGCCAGCCTCCAGTCTTTGGCGCTTTGAACTCCGCAACCTTAGACAACGGATGTGTGGAGCTACAGTGGGATGCGGCCTCTGACCCGCATGGCCTGATAACCTATAACATCTACCGGGACCAGGCTCCGGGACCTCCGATCGGCAGTCTCATCGGGAGTACATGGGCTCTCTCTTACCGAGATTGCGATTGTGAGCCGGGGCAGACGTATTATTATGTTGTGCGTGCCCAAGATACGGTCGGCAATGAGGACAGCAATGTGGTCGAGCGGAGCGTCACCCTGGGTATAGAACGTCCTCCCGGGGTCCCAACTCTCTCCCAGTGGGGCGTGATCGGCATGACAATTCTCTTTGGCGCTCTCCTTGTCTGGACAGTCAGGAGGAGGCGGCTTGCCAGTGTTAGCAAGAGGCAGGAGTGACCATTCAGCAGTCACCCACTCCATATGATTCGTGGGAAGCCTCGGAATCACCAACCTTCCAAGTAGTCTTGGACATTATGGCGCAAGTGCTGTCTTTATAGATCACAGGGGCCAAAAGTTTGATTACAGCCAGAAACGAGTCGGGGCAATTTATTACAGTGTAGTGTAAAGATTTAACACTGCGTCGCCCTTTTAGCATACATCAAGCCTATCCCTCAACGGGAGAGGATTCAAGCGAGGGTAGTGAAATTGCCCTTCTATTCAAAGTAGCAGGTAAAGGCACTCTTTGGCTGTCACAGCTCCAAAGAGGTGACAAAGTAGACATCCTTGGACCTTTGGGGAAAGGATTTGGCATCGGACTAAGTTCAAGGAACTTGCTGTTGCTGGCTGGAGGCATTGGCATTGCCCCGCTTGTATTCGTAGCTCAGCGTGCTGGATCGCAGCATTCGATTACCTTAATTCATGGAGCAAAAATGGCTAGAGAGCTCTATCCTCTCTCATCATTAGTAGCATTGCCTCACCTGAGGCAAAGAAGTAACCTCTCACCTTTACCCACGGGAGTTCGATTTATCCCCGTTACCGAGGATGGTAGTGTGGGCAAAAAGGGTGTGATAACCGATATAGTGCCCGATTTCTTGGACTGGGCTGACCAGATATATGCCTGTGGGCCGGTAGATATGTATAAGGCGATGGCCCTCACCCTTAATCCCTCTCCCTTGAAGGGAGAGGGAAAAGGTGAGGGTGAACAGCAAAGTAATCTCAAACTAAAGAAATGTCAGGTTTCTCTTGAGGTGAGGATGGGGTGTGGTTTTGGAGCTTGCTATAGCTGCACTATAAATACCAAGAAAGGCTTAAAACAGGTATGCCGTGATGGGCCGATATTTGAATTTGATGATATTATATGGGAGGAGGTAAGAATATGACTACAATTACTAAAGACATCATGGTTCAAACGAAAGGGAACTGCGATATTATCGATATAACCTCTCAAGTGGCAAAGAATGTAGAGGAATCTGGGGTTAATAGCGGAATAGTCACTTTGTTTATAGTCGGTTCAACGGCGGGAATAACTACCATAGAGTATGAGCCAAATCTACTTTCCGATTTTAGGAATATGTGGGATAGGGTGATACCCCAGAATATTCCTTATGAGCATAATAAAACTTGGGGGGACGGAAATGGCCATTCCCACGTGCGCGCCTCGCTTCTCGGAGCTTCACTAATAATACCTTTTGTGAACAAGAGGTTAACTCTGGGCACCTGGCAGCAGATAGTTCTCGTTGATTTTGATAATCGTCCCCGGCGCAGGCAAATCATTCTTCAGCTATTAGGTGAGTAAGCAAAACTATGGGATATTCCACAGAGAAAAGCGCAACAAGAATAATGAGTTCTGACAAAAAACTAGGGCTCGCCAGTAGGAAGGATGTTAAACTTCATGGCTGGCAAATGGTCTCTGTCTCTCCATAATTGACAGGGTTTACTGCAGATTTGCTGACACCGCTTGGCTTACGCAGTGGCTTGTAAATCCCGCTGGCGGCCATGTGGGAGAGAACTTCCTCGGCCTCCTTGATCATCCTGACCATCAACTCCTTGACTGTTGGAATGTCATGAACAAGACCTACCCCCTGTCCCAAGCTAAGCAAGCCGTTATCAACATCACCCGATTCAAGTAGGTTCAGACCCACTCTCCCGCTGGTGAGCGATTCTAATTGATGTATATCGGCACCTTGCTTTTCCAGCTCGAGCACCTTTTCAGCTGTGCGGTTTCTCAATGCTCTCATCGTGTTACCGAATGAACGCAGCAGCAGTACTGTATCACGTTCCGATGCTTTGATTAGGAATTCTTTTACTTTGGGATGTACCGGCGCCTCTCTAGTTGCCAGAAAGCGGGTACCCATATTGACCCCTTCTGCTCCGAGTGCTAGGGCGGCGACAAGACCACGCCCATCCCCAAAGCCTCCAGAAGCAACAACAGGGATATCCACAGCATCAACAGTCAGCGGAATCAGGATGAGGGACGTAACGTCCTCCTCGCCCGGGTGTCCAGCACACTCAAACCCATCAATGCTAACAGCGTCACAGCCTATTCGTTGAGCGGTGCGAGCGAAGCGGACTGCCGTGCATTTGTGTATACCCTTTACTCCAGCCGCCTTAAGCCGCGCCATATGCGGCTCCGGGTTTCTGCCGGCTGTTTCCAAAATCTTTACTCCACAGTTGATAACGGCATCTAGATAGCCGTCAATATTAATAGGGCGAAGAGTGGGCAATAGCGTTATGTTTACCCCGAAGGGTTTATCAGTAAGCTCTCTGGTTTTTTTGATTTCAGCAGCTAACTCTTCAGGGGTTGGAAATGTAAGTGCCGCTAAGATGCCAAGACCTCCAGCGTTGGACACGGCAGCTACCAGTTCTGCTCGGGAAACCCACATCATCCCACCCTGGATGATAGGATACTCGATACCGAAAAGCTCAGTTACACGCGTTTCAAACATCGTGTTTCCTATTTAAAACGGCAAGCAATTCTGCCAGGGGCAAAGTGTTTAATATATGCTGCGGCTCACACCAAGCCCGCCGTGCAACACCAACACCGAATCGCATAAAGCCCAGATGAGCAATGCTATGAGCATCGGTCCCGATGGCGAGCTTTATCCCCAAATCTCTGGCACGGAAAGCATGAATATCTTTTAAATCAAGGCGGTCAGGCATGGCGTTAATCTCCATAATCTTATTATACTTAGCTGCCGTCTGGAAGATGGCTTCTAAGTCTATGGCTACGGGCTCACGCTCTCCCAAAAGGCGGCAAGTAGGGTGGGCAATCATATCAACATCGGGATTTTCTATGGCATTTGTTACCCTCCAGGTCATCTTTTCCTCACTTTGGTTCATGGCGGAGTGCACAGCAGCAATCACTATATCCAATTCAGATAGAATTCCGTGTGGCAGGTCCAAGCTACCATCCGCCCGAATATCAACCTCAATGCCAGTAAGCACATGAATCCCTTTTAAACGCTCGTTAAGAGCTCTGATTTCAGCAACTTGCTTCCTCAGCCTCTCCACATTGAGACCGTGAGCAATACCACGTCCAGCGGAATGTTCCGTGATTGCAATATATTGATAGCCCATATCTTTGGCCGCCAGAGCCAGTTCCTCGATGGAATCATGCCCATCGCTCCATTCAGTATGCGTATGAAGATTTCCCTTTATGTCAGATAAGTCCACGAGCTTTGGTATAGCTCCCTGCTCAGCCTTTTCTATTTCACCCTGAGCTTCTCTGAGTTCTGGTGGGATATACTGAAGCCCCAGCCGATGATAGAATTCCTCCTCCATAGAAAATTTTTCCAACTTGTCTGTAGCTATAACAGTTATCCCATACTCACTTAGCTTTAACCCCTGCCTACGCCCTCTTTCTCTCAGGGAAATGTTATGCTGTTTACTCCCGGTAAAATATTGAAGTAGAGAACCGAAGGAGTCATGCTCCACCATCCTCAAGTCAACTTGCAATCCTCCGCTGACAATAACACTGGCCTTGGTTGACCCTTGGGCCAGTACCTGCCCTACGTGAGGCAGGGCAACAAAAGCATCTATAACCTCCTTAGGGTTATCAGCAGTGCCCATCAGGTCAATATCACCCAATGTTTCCCGAAAACGCCGTAAGCTGCCAGCAGGAGTGAGATTTTTCACGCCGGGGATAGAGCGGAGAGCACCTAGGATTTCCTCGACAATGGGCAAAGCTTCGCCAATGGGGATGCGCTGGTCTTTGCGGCGCAATGCCTGGACTTGGTGAAGGATATTATCAGCGGTCTTCTCGCCAAGACGGAAGAGTTTAGCCACCCGTCCCTCATTGATTGCTCGCTCCAATTCATCCGCCGAGCTTATCCCTAATTCGCTGGAAAGCTTGCTAGCCGTCTTAGGACCAATCCCTGGTATGGCCAGGAGATTAGTTACCCCCTGGGGAAACTCAGCCTTCAGATTCTCATAATAACCCAGCTTACCGGTCGTTATCAGCTCGGTGGCCTTTTTAGCTATTGCCTCACCCACGCCGGGAATACTTTGTAAGTCCTCCCCTTCGTCAATCATAATCTTTAATTCCCTGGGGTAGTGCTCAATAGCCCTGAATGCCTTCTGATAAGCGCGAATCTTAAAGACATTCTCCCCCTTAAGCTCCAGAAGGTCAGCAATATCCTGAAATACCTTAGCCACCTCGCTGTTTTTCATGCCTTCGCTCGCCTTCTCCCTTTCTTTGTTTATTATACCCTTGTTTCTCAAGCCTGTGATAGCTGAAGGTGCTTTCCATCATCTAACAAGCTGCTCCAGGTCATTACCCTGAGTAGTAGGAGCCATCGGGCATCTCTCCGTCCTGGTCATCCTTGTTGGGGCGGTGATTACTAGCCTGGTAAATCAGACAACTACAAAAATGTGGGGTTAGGAGGCTTCCAAAATGCCTAAAATGGAACGGGAAATCAAAATTAAACAGCCTCCCCCTTGCAGAGCTCACCCAGCATTACACCTTGTAGACCTTGCAAAGGAAGCCTCTTAAATTAGAAGAGCCCATCTCTCGGTTAAATGGCGGCTTATCATTTGTCAGAATGTTAACATTTGATTCTGCCCAACCATATAATTCAGATACCTCTTTCTTCTCTGGAAACCACCAACCATAATCAACACCGACTACTCTGGGATCAATACTGGCTGTCAAAGTAGCTTTCTGCCTTATCCGGCCTCTCTTGGTTTCAATGTACACCCAGTCGCCCTCCTTTATTCCCAGCTTGTCTGCCGTTTCGGGGTGAATCATAATAATTGGCTCTGGGTGGCTACCTCGTAAAGAAGCTATCTGCCTACCTCCGCTGTGGCGATAGAGTTTCCGTTTCCAGGTGATAAATATTAACGGATACTCTCTAGTCAGTTCAGGGTCGCTATAAGGTGTTTCAGGCGGCTCATAGTAGGTAGGTAAGGGGTCAAATCCCCATTCTTTCAGCTGGCTTGAGTATAACTCAACCTTGCCTGAAGGTGTTTTAAAGCCATTTTGTTCGTATCTTCGGTACTGGTTGGGTTGTTTCTCTTTACCAGTAAACAGACCTATTTTCTTGAACTCCTTAAAGGTTAAGCCTACCGGCTCCAAAATAGCATCCCAAAAATCGTCAATACTACCCCAAAAGTACTCTTCCAGCCCCAGCTTTTTTGCCAGCCCGTTTATAATCTCATGGTCTGAACGACACTCACCAATCTGGGCAACCTTTCGCTGAAGCTGAACCACTGCGCCATTTGGCGGCATCTGAATACCGTCAAACTCGAGATAGCTGGCTGCCGGAAATACTATATCAGCTAAAGCCGCTGTCGGCGTCATAAACATGTCAGATACTGTCAAAAAGTCTAGCTTTTTGAGTGCCCGGTATGCCTCCTGAGTATTAGGCCAGCATGACAGAGGATTAGACGCCTGAACAAAGGCGGCGCGAATATGATAAGGGTCTCCTTCCAGGACAGACTTTATTAGGGACTGAGGAAGAACATAACGCACATCTGGTAACATATTCAAGTCGGCTCCAACCCTATTTTGTCGCTTCTCCCTCGGTATCTTATCACGGAGCTCCAGTTGAGATGACCAGCGTCCTAAAACGCCACTCTCTGAGGACTCAGTGTCCCCGAAACGGTAGCCTGAACCACGCGACTCTATTTCTCCGCCGGGCACGCCCAGGTTACCGGTTATTGCCATCAGGATTGAGATAGCACGGGAGGCCTGAAAGCTATTCACGTTGTGTTCAAGAGCATTACCCCACTCTATATGCCCCGGCCTGTTGGTGGCATACAATCTGGCTGCCTTTACAATCAGGTCTGCTGGGACCCAGGTTATTTCCGCCACCTTCTCTGAAGGATAGTCCTGAACATGGGTCTTAAGCTTATCAAAGCCAACCGTCCATTTATCAACGAAATCCTTATCATAAAGGCCCTCGTTGATTATTACCTTTATCATCGCCAGGGCCAGGGCTAGGTCTGAGCCTGGTCTGACTCGCAGCCACAGGTCTGCCATCTTGGTAACCTTTGTTTCCAGAGGGTCTATGGCAATCAGCTTTGCCCCCTTACTCACTGCCTGGATAAGGCCTTTGTGTATACAAAAATATGTCTGGGCATCGTTGGCACCCCAGGATATAATACATGTCGGCGGGTATCCATAATCAGCACCAGGAAAGAAGCCAAAGGTCAATTCTGCAGCCACCACTCTCGGCATATGACAAACGTACTCAGCGCATACCACATTTGGCGTGCCAAAGGCGTTAGCCAACCGCACCAAATGAGTGTCCATCGATCCTTTTGCCGACCCTTGCACCATGACTACTGCCTCTGGACCATACTCCTGCTTCACTTTATTCAGTGCCTCAGCCGCCAGATTAAATGCCTCGTCCCACGAGATTTGCTGCCACTTACCTTCACCCCTCCCTCCAGCTCTTCTTAATGGGTAGGCTAACCGGTCGGGGTGATAAAGGTATTCCAGGGAAGCCCGACCTATTGGACATAAATCACCTTGGTTTATTGGACTCTCGGGGTCTCCTTTTATGTCAACTGCCTTACCCTCTTCCAAAGTGACCAACACGCCACAATTACCCACGCACAGACCACACACGCTTTTTACTACCTGGGTTGTTGCCATTACTTGTACGCTTCCTTCAACATTAGCAACCAATGCTATTATATCTAACCATCAAATGTAACAGTTTAGTTTTTCCAAAATCTTAGTTTGTATTTATTATATCACCCCCCCGCTGCCAAGGGTTTTCCCAAGATTTTCGTCGGATTGGTAAAAAAGTCCACAAATTGGGTGGTAGGGGCTCAGCTCCGGCTCTCATAACAAGCAGTTCTGACTTTATGCTCAGGATGGGAAGTAGGGGAGCACCTTGGCAGGGTACAGAGCGAGGAGGACGCCAATGACTATCGGCCACTGGGCAAGGTATATCACCAGAGGATGTCTTCCCGGCAAAGTCAGCGCTGAGGTAACAGGGTTGCTGAACTCATGAATATTGAGTCTTCTATTTCCTTGCGGGTATAGCATTTTGCCGCCAAACATCCCCACAAGAAAAAGGCCGAACCACGGCAGCAGTGGCCAGTAATCCAACGTCCAAAAGCCGCGTGGCATCAGCCCCAGCCAGAGCAGCCAGGGAAAGTCGAAATAAATACCCTGTACCTGTAGGTAAATGCCTGCTGCCATCAGAGCAGCACCCAGTATCAGGTTGATGAAACGGAATCTTAAAAAGAAAGGTGCGAGTATGAACGCAATACCGAAGAAGTGAAGTATGCCGAATCGGACGTACCCCTCTCTGGAGATTAGCCACGTAATCAGAGTAATCCCCATACCCCATGCCAATATCTTCAGGCCTCTGAGCATAAACCCCGAGATTCTTTTTGACCTGGAATAGGTGATTGTGAGCGATACTCCGGCGACGAAGATGAAAGTCCCACCGGTCACTCTGGGAAACCACCACCAGAACCCATAAGGCATGCCGGGCACGCCGGTGTTGTGGATATAAAAGTACTGAAGTAGATAGAGCGTGTGGAAAGTTATCATCATTGCTATGGCGACGGTGCGTAAGAGGTCTATCTCCCAGAAACGCTTATGCGTACTCATATAACCATAAGTTGTGCGTCTCATTCGTCAACTTGCTGGCACGATTTTATCATGTCTTGAGCAATCACTTAACATCAGACCTTACGCTGGCTTTCTCTATGGTAGTTGAATGATTAATTTTGAATTAGATTGGGGACTGACTATTGTGCCATCTGTGAGTATCGTTTCATTGGTCATAGCGATTGTTTAGGGCGTCCAGCTTTGCGTTCAGGCGATGCCGTACTGTCCAGTTGAAAAAGTAGACTGGCAATCACTTGAACAGGGCCTTCCGGCCAATAACCTCATGCCCAACATACCACCTCCGGATAGCCTCAACTACCTCATCAGGGCGATCCAGGACTCTCAATAGGTCGAAATCATCCTCAGAGACATACTTCCTAGATAAGACGGAGCTCCGCAGCCAATCCAGAAATCCCTTCCAGAATTCGCTGTTGAACAATACTACGGGAAAAGGTTTTATCTTGTGGGTCTGCATCAGGGTTAGTATCTCTGTCACCTCGTCAAGCGTGCCCAAGCCACCCGGCATTATGACAAAGGCAACGGCATATTTCACCAGCATGACTTTACGAGTAAAGAAATGATTGAACGTTATCGACCTTGTAGTGTAGGCATTACAGACCTGTTCTTCGGGAAGGGAGATATTCAGCCCGACCGATGTAACCCCAGCCTTCCGTGCACCTTTGTTGGCTGCCTCCATTACGCCCGGTCCCCCACCAGTTACAATTGAGAAGCCCAACTGTCCAAGCCGATAGGCTATTTCTTCCGTCTCCGCATATAGCCCGTCATCCACTCCCAATCTGGCCGAACCATATATGGTCACTGCCGGCTCGATACCGGAGAGATTATCAAAGCCCTCTACAAATTCGCCTATTATTTGAAACATCCGCCAGGATTCTTCCTTGGCCAGTTCATTTATCTCATAACCGTACGACATATCGCCTCCCTTTAAAAAGCACACATGGCACTCAGATGAACCGAGTAAACCGGCTGGTGCAGCCTTGACCTTGCATTTTATCACCGTTTGCTTTCTGCGGACAAGCTGTACCTGGGGTCAACTCTATTTTTCTTCGCCTCTACGTCGTTGCCAAGCTAGCGAAGTCAGCCGAAGCAATCTCGTTGGGAAAATAGAGTTGACCCCATTGCGAAATAATAGTTGTTTCTGCCTTGATTTCTCTTGTTGACGCGGGATATAATTTGCCATTCGAGAATGAAAATTGCCGTTAGTGGTAAAGGGGGAGTAGGCAAAACAATGTTAGCCTCTCTCCTTGCCACCATACTTACCCAGCTTGGTTACTCTGTTCTGGCCATAGATGCCGACCCAAATGCTACCCTGGCAAGTGCTCTCGGCTTTCCCCATTCAGAGAGGATAACCCCCATATCTGAGATGGGAGACCTGATTGAAGAAAGGACAGGGGCACGTCCTGGCCAGGCAGCATCTTACTTCAAATTAAATCCCAGGGTTGATGATATACCGGAAAAGCATTGGGTGGAGCATAATGGAATCAAATTAATGGTGATGGGGCGGTTAAAAAAGGGTGGTAGTGGTTGTTATTGTCCCGAAAATGCCTTACTGGAAGCTTTGCTTGCCCACATACTCCTGCGGAGGGACGAAGTAGTCATAATAGATATGGAGGCCGGGGTAGAGCATTTGGGGCGGGCGACAGCGAGAGCCGTGGACAAGATGATTATTGTGGTGGAGCCAGGTAAAGGAAGTATTGAAACAGCCTACAGGATAAGAGAGCTGGCAAAAGACATAGGTTTGGAAAACATCGCGGTGGTAGCTAACAAGATTCGCAGTGAACAGGACAGAGATTTTCTTATTTCCGCCATGCCAGATTTTGAATTTCTGGGCTTTATTCCCTACGACCAGAGCATAATAGAAGCTGGTCTTGGCAATTTCCCTCTCATCAATTCAAGTTCAGAGGTCATCAGCCGAGTGCAGGATATTGCGGCACGCCTTAGTATTGTTAAACCGGAAATTATCAATAAAGCGATAAGTTAAGGATTAAGAAAGGAGGTTTAGATGACGGCAAATATAATTTCGGGAAACGAGATAGCCAAGGAGATTAGAGCTGAGCTAAAAGATCGAGCGGCCAAGCTCAAGGAACGGGGCGTAACGCCGGGCCTGGTCATGATTCGCGTGGGAGAGGACCCGGCATCCGTTTCCTACGTCTCGGGCAAGGAAAAGGCGGCGGAGGAGATAGGCGTGTGGTCCCAAACCATCGTCCTGCCTGAGATCGCCTCAGAGGAAGAACTCCTCTCCAAAGTGGAGGAATTAAATAAAGCAGAGCATGTTGATGGCATACTAGTCCAATTGCCACTGCCAAAGCATATCAATGCGGATAAAGTGCTAAATTCCATCGACCCAGCTAAAGACGTGGATGGCTTCCACCCTGTCAACGTGGGCAAGATGCTCATCGGAAATCCCTATTTCATGCCCTGCACACCCCATGGCGTAGTGGAGTTACTGGTTCGCAGCGGCAACCCCCCTGAAGGCAAACATGTGGTCATATGCGGTCGAAGTAACATAGTAGGCAAGCCCCTCATGGCCATGCTGGTACAGAAAACCAAGCGTGCCAATGCCACTGTGACCGTCGTCCATACGGGGACCAAAAACATGGCCGAAATCACCAGACAGGCAGATATCCTGATTGCTGCAATGGGCTCCGCCGAAGTTATTAAACCGGACATGGTAAAGGAGGGGGCAGTTGTTATCGATGTCGGTGTAAACCAGGTGGGATGGAAACCCAGCAAGATGGACCCCAGCAAGCAGGTCCGCGACCTCAGAGGGGATGTAGAGTTCGAGACGGTTAAAGAGAAAGCCAGTGCTATTACCCCAGTGCCCGGAGGGGTTGGCCCAATGACTGTCACCATGCTTATGGTCAACACCGTAGTAGCGGCTGAGCGCAGGGCCGAGCGTATGAGAAAATAATAAATTAATAAACGACAAAGGAGGTTACCGTGGCTTATGATGCGACAAAACTGAAAGATTGGCAGATTGCGGAAGCTGCCGAAGAAAACATGCCGACCCCTGATGAGTGGCGGGAAAAACTGAACTTGCAGAAGGGTGAAATGATTCCTTACGGGAGACTATGCAGGCTCGATTTCCTGAAGGTTATCGAGCGCCTCAAGGACAAGCCGGACGGCAAATATGTTGAGGTAACTGCCATTACCCCCACACCACTGGGCGAGGGGAAAACGACGACCACCATGGGTATCTTGGAAGGTATGGGCAAACGGGGTAAGAATGTGGGCGGTTGTATACGTCAGCCCTCCGGTGGTCCGAGTATGAATATCAAGGGTACTGCTGCTGGCGGTGGCAATGCGCTGCTTATTCCCATGACCGAATTTTCTTTGGGGCTTACTGGCGACATTAACGATATAATGAATGCTCACAATCTGGCCATGGTGGCGCTTACCTCTAGAATGCAACATGAGCGCAACTACAGCGACGAAGAGCTGGCCAAGCGCAGCAGAATGCGCCGCCTGAACATTGACCCTACAAGGGTGGAGATGGGTTGGATCATGGACTTCTGCGCCCAGAGCCTCAGGAACATCGTAATAGGCCTCGGTGGTCGCATGGATGGCTACCCAATGCAGTCCAAGTTCGGTATTGCCGTGAGCTCAGAGCTTATGGCTATGTTATCTATTGTCACGGACCTGGCGGACCTGCGCAAAAGGATGGCCGAGATTACCGTAGCTTTTGACAGGGATGGCAATCCTGTTACTACCGGCGATCTGGAAGTGGGAGGCTCTATGACTGCCTGGATGCGCAATACAATCAATCCCACCCTAATGTGCACCGCGGAGTATCAGCCTTGCCTGGTGCATGCCGGCCCCTTTGCCAACATCGCCGTAGGACAATCCTCCATCATCGGCGACCGCATCGGGCTGAAGATGTTTGACTATCATGTCACCGAGAGCGGCTTTGCTGCAGACATAGGATTCGAGAAGTTCTGGAATGTAAAATGCCGACTCAGCGGGCTCAAGCCGCATGTGTCGGTACTTACCACCACCATCAGGGCACTGAAGATGCATGGTGGCGGCCCCAAGGTAGTGGCTGGTCTGCCCCTGCCCGAGTCCTACACTAAGGAAGACCTGGGACTTCTGGAGAAGGGCATTCCCAATATGCTGCACCACCTCAACACCATCAGGTCATCAGGCATCAATCCAGTGGTGTGCATCAACTCCTTCCACACTGACACTAAGGAAGAGATTGCCCTGGTGCGCAAGGCAGCCGAGGCGGCCGGGGCACGTTGCGCGCTCAGCGAACACTGGCTCAAGGGTGGTGATGGTGCCCTGGAGCTTGCCGATACAGTTATGGAAGCCTGTGAAGAAAAGAACGACTTCAAATTCCTTTACCCCGTGGAAATGAAGCTCCGAGAGCGGGTGGACAAGATTGCCAAAGTGGTCTATGGAGCCGATGGCGTGTCATGGACCCCTGATGCTGAGGCCAAGGCCAAGATGCTCGAGGCCAACTCTAAATATGATGAATACGCTACCATGATGGTGAAGACCCATCTGAGCTTGACACACAACCCGGCCCTTAAGGGTGTCCCCAAGGGATGGATACTGCCCATTCGCGATGTGTTGATTTATTCCGGGGCGAAATTCCTCTGCCCCTGCGCCGGGACAATCAGCCTGATGCCAGGAACCAGCTCCGATCCGGCCTTCAGAAGGGTGGATGTTGATACGAAGACTGGCAAGGTACAAGGGCTCTTCTAAAGGATGATAGACCGGTCTGGGAAGATAACTTCTGCTTTACGATTCCCTCTCCCTCAAGGGAGAGAATAAGGGGAAGGGTACTGGTAAAAGTTAAAAGCGTTTCTTTGACGATTGATGGTAAGACAGTGGAAGCTGCCCCAGGTGAAAAGGTTCTGTGGGCAGCTCTGGATAATGACATCTACATTCCCAACCTTTGCGCCATTCGGGAAAAGAGCGAGCCTTTTGCTTCTTGCCGCCTCTGCTTTGTGGAGGTTGAAGGTAAGGATAAGCCAGTTACAGCCTGTACTACGCCTGTGGCAGAAGGAATGGTGGTTAATACCAAAGGGACAAAGGCATTGAGGCTAGCCCACACCGCTTTGGAATTGCTCCTGGCTAGCCATCCTGTGGATTGCGCCCATTGTCTAAAAAATGGTTCCTGTGAACTTCAGAGGATAGCCGAGCATCTCGGCGTGAAGCTCAAAACAAAAAGGTTCAGAAAAATCCTGCCTGAGCTACCCCTAGATTCTAGCAGTCCCCTGTTCATTTATGACCCTAATAAGTGTGTGCTCTGCGGCAGATGCGTTTGGGTATGCCAGGAAAAACTGGGCAAAGGAACCATTGGTTTTGCTTACCGTGGCTTCCGGAGGATAGTCACCACTTTTGGGGATGAGCCTATGGGTAGGTCCCGTTGTCAGGACTGTAGCGAGTGTGTTGCCGTTTGCCCAGTTGGCGCCCTCGTATTTCATGAGGTTATGTAAAGCTCTTCATCTTTATTAATCTATGCCATCTCGCCCCAGTTTCTACCCAGCTTGATGTCTATTTTCACAGGGACACAAAGCTCGACAGCCCTGGGCATAATCTCAGTAACCAAGGATTTCATTTCCTCCACTTCCTCCTCGGGCACCTCGAAGAGCAATTCGTCGTGTATTTGTAACAGCATCTTGCTCTTGAGATTCCGCTTCTCCATTTCTCGATGGAGGTTTATCATGGCAATTTTGATGATATCGGCAGAGCTGCCCTGCACCGGGGCATTAATAGCCATGCGCTCCGCGGCCTCCCTGACCATTCGGTTTGAGGAATTAATTTCGGGTAGGAACCGCCGCCTCCCCAACACTGTTTGTACATAGCCCAGCTTCCGAGCTTGCTCCTTGGTTGCCTCAAGATATTCCTTCACCTTGGGATATTTCTCGAAATACAGGGTAATAAACTGAGAGGCCTCCTCCCGGCTGAGATTGGTAGCTTGCTCCAAGCCATAATCACTCATGCCATAAACAACCCCGAAATTGACCGTTTTGGCATTTCGGCGCATTTCGGGGGTCACCTCACCCTTGGGGACGCCGAAGATATTGGAGGCGGTCAGGGCGTGGATATCCTCATCGTGGGCAAAGGCAGCAATAAGACCGGGGTCTTGAGAAAGGTGAGCCAAGGCTCTCAGGTCAATCTGGGAATAATCGGCGCTTAAAAGATATGTCCCGGGCGGAGCTATAATAGCTTTCCTTATCTTGTTCCCCATCTCGCCCCTTACAGGTATATTCTGGAGGTTGGGGTTGCTGGAGGAGAGTCGGCCGGTAGCTGTGCCCGTCTGGTTAAAACTGGTATGTACCCTCCCCGTCTTATGGTTAATAAGCGCGGGCAGGGCATCAACATAGGTCGACTTGAGCTTACTAAGCTGACGATATTTCAATATGAGTTCGATTATAGGATGAGTGCCTCTTAATGCTTCCATGACCGAGGCTTCCGTGGAATAGCCGCTCTTCGTTCTGCGAGACTGAGGCAGCTTGAGCTCCCCGAAAAGCACCTTGCCTAATTGTTGGGGCGAGTTGATATTAAATTGGTGCCCGACACTGCTGTAGATTTCCTTCTCCAGTTTCAGCAGTTGCTGACCTAGTTCCAGAGACATCTCACAGAGCAGGTCGGTATCCAAAAGAATGCCATCTCGCTCCATAGCCACCAAAACTGGAATCAAAGCCATCTCCACTTCGGTGAAGAGCTGCCACAGGCCTTGCTTTTGTAGCTCAGTTTCCAAACTCTCCTTTAAACTCCAAACGCTGTCCACGTTGGCACAGGCATAGTCGGCAATTTGGTTTACCTCTAGCAGGGATAGGGAGCTTTGTTTCTTTCCTGCGCCACTTAATCCAGCGGGGGTTGACATTTCAATGCCCAGTTTATTAAAGGCCAGCGCTTTAAGCCCCAGGCTTTTTTCGCCAAGGAGATAAGCAGCGAGCATGGGGTCGAAATTCAGATTCCTGACTTTCACCCCACAACCAGCCAACACCGCTATAACATGTTTGCCGTTATAGGCAATCTTGTCTATGCTGACATTTTCCAAAATTGCTTTGAGCCTGGCTGTGACTTGAGTTAGCGGCAATTGCTGCGGCTGATTTAGACCAAGATGCCCCAAAGGTATATAAAACGCCTTCCCCCGGGCTGGTGATATTGCTATGCCTACCAAATCCGCCATCACAGCCTTTTCGCCCGTAGTTTCAATCTCGATGGCCAGGCCTTGTGCCGCTTCCAGTTCGCCTATAAGCTGTCCCAAAGCTGTCTCAGTATTCACCATGTGACACTTGACTGCCGAGAGTTGAGAGCTCTCGGCCTTCATTTGGGGCAGTCTGGGAAGCAAATTGATGAACTCAAGCTCCTGGAAAAGCCTTGCCACCTCGTTCCGGTCATAGTGGCTTACCTGGCAGGTTTTCAAGTCCAGCTTGATGGGAACATCTTTGACTATAGTGGCCAACACTTTACTCTGGAAGGACTGAGTGCGATATTCGCGTAGCGTGTTCTGCAACTTGCTCGGCGTTATATCTTCAATATGGTCGTAGATTCCCTGGAGGCTGCCATACTGCTGAAGTAATTTAGCGGCCGTTTTTTCACCAACACCTGGCAGGCCAGGTATATTGTCCGAGACATCGCCAGCCAGTGCTTTAAGGTCAGCGAGTTGTTCTGGTTCGATGCCATATTTCTGTTTTACCGCCTCTTCATCGTAAAGGATGGTGTCTATGAAGGTTCGCCTGGGAGCAAGGGCTTTCACTCGAGGCAAAACAGCTTGCAGCATATCATTGTCCCCGGTAACAATGATAGTTTCAACGCCCTGCTCATCAGCCTGCTTGCTTAAGGTGCCCAGGACATCGTCGGCTTCGAAGCCGTCGATTTCAAAAACGGGAATATGGAAAGCTTCCACTAACTGGTGAACCTTTTTTATCTGGCTTTTCAACTCCTCTGGCGTGGCCGGGCGCTGCGCTTTGTATGCCTCGAACATTTCATGCCTGAAGGTCGGGCCAGGACGGTCAAAGGCGACAGCCCAATGAGTGGGCTTAAAATCAGCAAATACTTTGAGCAAGGTACTGGCAAAGCCATAGACGGCATTTACCAGTTCCCCGGTTTTGGATTGGGTTAGCGGGGGCAGAGCGTGAAAGGCGCGGTGCACCAAGGCATTGCCGTCAAAAAGCAGTAAAAGCGGTTTCTCTTCCTTTGCCACAGCCTTATTATACTATGGCTCTGCCCTACATTGCCTGCTAATCACTTCCTCCTCGATTTCGGCAATCCTAACCATCTCGGCGTCTTATCCATGTATTCACGATAGGCCTCGCCGTACTTCTCAAGGCAGTAGCGTTCCTCTTCAACTGCCGCAATTCTTATCGAGACTGACTGTACAATGAAAACCAACAGAAAGACCCACGAGGCCGAAGCTATGCCAACGCTAAAATATATCAACAATGATGCTAAATACAATGGGTGTCTCGAATAATGGTATATCCCCCTGGTAATCGGTACATCCATCGGTGTCCTAGCAAAATTAAATGTAGCAGTCGTAAGCACCGCCAGGCCTGTTAAGAAAATGGCAAGACCGGCATAGAACCATATCGTGCCTAATTGGAGTGGTAAAAAAATAGAATACGCGACAGCCATAGTCTCTACTACCATAGATACATAACTGACTACCCTGTATCGATGGCTGGTTTTCATTTCAGAAGGTAGCCCTGACGCTCTCCGATATACATCTAACCCAACAAGCCTTACTGCGAGCATAGCTACCCACGGCCAAATCATAAAAATCCAGGCGTTCCAGACACCTATTTGAAAGGCTGGTATGAGCAACACGATTTGCCTCCTTTAGTTCACTTCGCTTCCGATTTCGGTATTCCTATCCACCGTGGAGTTCTCTTCATATATTCACGATAGGCATCCCCGTAGACTTTGAGGCAGTGGCGTTCCTCGGCCTCCACCATCCGTAGGAGCGGCATAATCATATACACAACGGGAAGCAATAAGAAAATCCAGGAGGCCGTAGCTATGCCAATACCTACAAATAATATTATCGTAGATAGATACATCGGATTTCTTGAGTAACGATATACTCCCTTGGTCACAGGTTTATCAGGTGGCGTGGTAGCAAAACCGACCCAAACCATCGCATACGAGACTAAACCTAATAAACAAACAGGAAGACCTGCATAAAACCATACTGTGCCCAATCTTAGCGGTACGAAAATAGAGTATATAATCGAGAGAAGATAGATTATATGCATAGAATGGCGTACATACTTCTGTGTTTTGCTAAATTCAGCGGTGAAATCGCTCCCCTCCTCTCGACCTTTAGGAATTATATTTAGAGGTCCCAAGAACAAAACTATCAGTAGCCAAATCGTGAAAATCCAGGCGTTCCAGACACCTATTTCAAACACTGGTATAAGCGACATGATTTTGCCTCCTAAAATTGATTACCAACTTCCCTTTCTCATTTCCCCATGGCCATTATAGCTCTGCCTAACTCCCACTCAGGCTCCTTCTTCCCCGGAAACTGCACAACCTCTATTATGGTTAATCCCAAGCCTTTAAGCAAGGCTCTCCACTCGTTAATAGTAAGCACTCTGGATTTCGTTTCCGCTTTGTATTTACTGAACCTGAATGCGAACCGGAGAAAAGGGGTCATGACCTTCCCCAATGCGCTTCTCCATTTTTCAGGCGCATATATGTCGGCAATGACAATCTTGCCTTTCGGCTTCAAAACCCTGATAAATTCACTTAAAGCCTTATCTATATTCATGTGACGAATGGCAAAGGTGCAGGTTACTAAATCATAAGCGGAGTCTCCACCTAGGATGCTTTCGGCTGGGGCTTTCTCAATCATTATGACATCCTCAAGCCGTTCCTTTTTGATGTTGGCTTTGGCACTGGTTGCCATTGCCTCTATCGGCTCGATTCCCACTATCTTGCAGTTTCCAGAAAGTGCCTTCGCCAGAGCAATGGCGGTGAGCCCTGTCCCACTGCCGATGTCCAATATATTCATGCCATCCTTTAACCCGCAGCATTTTATAAAGCAGTCCATAAACTCCTCGTAGCTATATCCTGCCCGGGCAAAGATAGCCACTTTTTCCTCATCATAAGTGGCTGCCCAGGAGGTGTATTGCTCTTTTACTTTGCCATTGATTTGGGTATCCCTATCCATCGTGGAGTTCTGTTCATGTATTCACGGTAGGCGTCGCCGTATTTATCAAGGCAGTAGCGTTCTTCGGCCTCTACGAATAAAGGCGGCATAATTATATCTACAACGGAAAGTAATAGGAAAATCCATGAGGCTGAAGCTATGCCCGCTCCTAATAACATTAGAAACATAGTGAGGTACATGGGATGCCTTGAATAGCGATATATTCCCCTGGTAACGGGCTTGTCAAGTGGTGTTGTCACAAAATTCGCAGCCAACATTGCATACGGAATGAATCCTATCAGAAAAACAGAAAGGCCAACGTAGAACCATACCGTACCTAATTTTAACGGTACGAAAATAGAGTATATGATAAGTATAAAAAAGATTAGTTGGGTAGTAGAAAAAGCATTTTTCTGCATCTTGCTAAAATAAGCAGTAAAAGCGGTTTTCCCCTTTCGGCCTCTAGAGACTAAAGGCATAAAAAGAAAAATAACAGGTATTAGACTGCAAACCATGAAAATCCAGGCATTCCACAAACCTATTTCAAAAGCTGGTATAAGCGACATGATTCACTTCCTCTAATTCGCTTGCCCTACTTTAAATTTTTAGCCATTTACTATTCAGGGCGAAATTTGGCTTTACCGAGAGGGCAGAGCAACTGCCCCGAATTCCTAATCAATCCCCCGACCGTTGGACATAGCGTTTATTGATTAGATTGCAGCCACGATAACCTTCCTGGCTACTTAAACACATCTTGTCAGGGTTCCCTTTAGCAAAGGTCGTGCAGCCCCAGCATTGTAGGTGAGCAAATCTATACCACTTACCACGATTCTCCTGACGGATTTCAGCACACAGTTGCAGAGCTACTTCTCTAGGTATAGCATCCACATAATAACCTCCCGTATTCAGACTATTCTTGACTTGTGCAGTTGTCAATACCCCTCTGCCCTCGTTGACAATCTCGCCATCCAGGGATAATAATTACACGAATCCTTCGAGACCCATCTGATGTCGAAAAAGCTAACGGTAATTCCCGAGCAGTGTTCCGGTTGCAGGATCTGTGAACTTGTATGTGCAATCAAACATTTCGGGGTGAACAATCCCAAGAAGGCGGCGATAAGAATCTTGACCACATACCCTCATCCGGTCGTGAGAATGCCGATTGTGTGTAGCCAATGTAAAGTGCCCGCATGTGCGCAAATATGTCCCTCTGATAGCTTGCGATGGCTTGATGGCGTTGTGCAACTGGACGAGGAGAATTGCACTTCCTGTTACAAATGCGTGGAAGCCTGTCCTTTTGGAGCGATATATATACATCCAGATTATGACCTGCCCATCAAGTGTGATATGTGTGGAGGAGACCCGGAGTGTGTCAGGAAATGTCCCAAGGGAGCACTCAGGCTCATACCGGAGGCTGCCCTGGGCGAATCCAGGCGTCTCAACAACGTCCTGAGCTACACTCAGATGAAGGAAATTGAGTTCTATGAGAAGGGCGAAAAGAAGGTCATCCGCTATGCCGAGGTAGGAAAAGAAGAGCTATGAGCATAAAGAGCGGATATTTTAAGCAACACCTCTACATAGACCTTACGAAAGGCACTGCTGAGCGCCGAACCACTGCGGACGCCTTCATTGAAAAGTATATCGGGGGACGTGGCTTTGGCGCGAAGTTGGTCTGGGACAATCTAAAGAAGCATGATTTCAAGATAGACCCCCTTGGCCCTGAGAATCTTCTGGTTGTCGCGCCGGGACCTCTGACCGGGGTTTACCTGCCCTCATCGGGAAAGAACTCCTTTGTCGCCATCTCGCCAGCTACTGGGCTCTACGGTGATTCCTCCATGGGTGGTGGCTTCGGTGTCGAGCTCCGACAAACGGGAACTGATATTCTCTCCGTTACCGGCAAGGCGCCGGAACTATCTGTTCTTTTCATCGACAATGGTGAAACGACAATCCTTCCCATGCCCGAACTGAAAGGAAAAAGCTGTCTGGAAGCCGAAGGAATGATTAAAGAGCGACTGGGCACCCACGCTGTCCATGTTGCTACGATAGGCATCGGAGGCGAGAACATGGTCAGGTTCGCCTGTGTCAACACCGACTGGAGCCGCAATGCCGGCAGGGCTGGGATGGGCGCAATCATGGGGGCCAAGAACCTCAAGGCAATTGTTGTTCGGGGGCACATGGATCTTCCTGTCTATGATGTGGCCGGGCTAATGGCGGAGGCTGAACAAGCTTTCAAATATATGGAGGAACACAAGTATTTCAAACTGTGGCAGCAAGAAGGCCTGATGAATGTCATCGATTACGCCAACGAGAAGGGTATTCTGCCTGCATACAATTTCAAGGATAGCGTTTTTGCCAGGCACGACCAGATCAACGGCACAACAATGGTACATCGCTATAAGATAGGTGATAGTGCATGCTTTTCCTGTTCCATGTGTTGCGGCAATATTTGCCTCGTTAAGAGCGGGAAATATACGGGCACGGTGGTTGAGGGACCAGAATATGAAACCTGTGCTATGCTGGGACCAAACTTGGGGATTGACAACTTCGCTGCGATACTTTCTGCAACCCGACTATGCGATGAACTGGGCATAGATACAATTTCCACAGGTAGCATCGTGGGAGCTACAATAGAGGGGTACGAAAAGGGGATTTTGTCGCTCAGCGACCTCGATGGCAGGGAGATCGCCTGGGGAGATGAGGATGCCATCCTGGGACTGATACAGAAAATCGCCCACCGGCAGGGCATCGGTGACATCCTTGCTGATGGCTCTCACCGTATTATCGAGAACTGGCCCGAAATGGACAAAATCATCCTCCAGGTCAAGGGCCTTGAGCAGTCGGCCTATGACAGCCGCGCCAGCATTTCCATGGGTCTGGCCTATGCTACCTCAGACATAGGCGCACATCACACACGAGCTTGGACCATTGCCAAGGAAATGGAAGAGGGTCAGAACTGGACTAACGACGAGAAGGTTGACACCGTGATATATCACCAGAAAGTGCGCCCGTTGTTTGACATGCTTGGTGTTTGCCGGTTGCCTTGGATTGAACTTGGGCTGAGCGAGCGGCACTATGCGAACTTCTACAAATATGTGACTGGAAACGAAACGTCCCTTGAGGAGCTTCTAGGACTCTCGAATGACATATACGACCTAACAAGACTGATAAATGCCCGCCTCGGTGTGAGTCGCAAAGATGACAAGCTTCCCTACAAGGTTTGGGCTAATCCTCCTCTTACGGGTCCAAACGCGGGCAAGGTGATCGGACGGGAAGATTTCCAGAAGCTTCTTTCACTGTACTATCAGAAGCGCGGCTGGGATGAAAACGGCATTCCACCAGCTGAGGTGGAAAAGAAGTTTTCAGACTAGCTTCTGAAAAATAATTTATCCCGGCTTAATGCAATAGGTCGTTGGTTCAAATCCAACCCCCGCCACCAAGACAAAGCTAAGGGGAGCGATAATGCTCCCCTTCAATTTTTGGGGCTAACGACCTATTGGTTCATGGTTTGAAGCAAGATGTCCATCCAGCCGCCTGTGGCGACCTATCTGATAAGCGTCCAGCCGACATCGCACTGCCCGAAGTCATTCCATCCCACGGCGACTATGGTGCCGTCGGACTTAAGCCCCACCGTGTGCACAACGCCTGCAGCGACCTGGACGATGTCCGCCCAGTTGCCGACATCGCACTGCCCGAAGTTGTTCAATCCCATGGCGACCAAGGTGCCGTCCTCCTTAAGCCCCACTGTGTGACCGCCTGCGGCGACCTGGGTGATGTCCGTCCAGCCGCTGACATCACACTCTCCGTCGTCGTTCAATCCCACGGCGACCACAGTGCCGTCAGACTTGAGCCCCACCGTGTGGCAGGCACCTGCGGCGACCTTGTTGATGTTCATCCAGCTGCCGACATCGCACTGCCCGTACTTGTTGTCTCCCACGGCGACCACGGTGCCGTCGGACTTAACCCCCAACGTGTGGCGGGCACCTGCGTCGACCTGGGTGATATCCGACCAGCCGCCGACATTGCACTGCCCGTCGCTGTTGTCTCCCACGGCGACCATGGTGCCGTCGGACT
>JBAUEM010000090.1:0-19105 GCA_049678605.1 Dehalococcoidia bacterium | reverse complement strand
TGGGATTGACGACACAACTCACCCCCTCGCCACCTGCATCGAAGAACAGCCGGTCAATACACTCCATACAACCTATGCACGGGATGATTTCAGCGAGCCTTCCTTCAGCTGTCTTATTGGGCAGGTCCGGGTCTGCTATAAGACGCCTGCCTATGGCTATAAGATCAGCTTTGTCCTCCTCGAGAATCCTCTCTCCAAGCTCAAGGTCCAGCCTACCCACTGTAATCACCGGCACATTGGTCAGCCTTTTGACCTGCTCAGCCAGAGGTACCAGAAAGCCCGGGGTATCCGCAATTGGAGCGCTGGTTATATAAGACCCGGCGCCATAACCCGATACATGAATCGCCTGAGCACCTGCCCCCACCACCAGCGGTACTACTTGTTTAGTCTCCTCCATTGTAATCCCATCCTCCACTCCCCATTCCCGGGCATTGATTCTGACCCAGACAGGAAAATCCTGGCCCGCCTCTTCTCTGATAGCCCGAATTATCTCCACCAAAAATCTTGCCTTGTTCTCGACCGAGCCGCCATACTTATCTTTGCGCTGGTTGGTAGCTGAGGAGAGAAAGGCAGCGACAAGGTACTGGTGAGCACCGTGAACTTCCACCCCATCAAAGCCCGCCTCTCTGGCGCGTCTGGCAGCCGAAGCAAACCATCCTATTCTTTCAGCGATTTCCTGCTCAGTCAGTTCATGAGGGGGGTTTCCTGGGGTGCCCATAAATCTGGCGGGCACTATCACCGGGGACGGACCCACCTGTACTACTTTTCCATCCCAGTTCTCCAGGGTGGAATGCATTAGCTGGATAGCTATTCTGGCATTGTATTTGTGAGCAGCATCCGTCACCTTTTGCCATCTGGGAATCAACTTATCGTATCCCAGAGATGCCTGGTAAAATACGGTGCGTTGCGGGTTGGGTGAGCTTCCTTCTACGATAATCAATCCTACCCCACCTCTAGCTCTCGCCTCATAATAGTCGAGCGTCCTCTGACTAATAACACCGCCTTCTTCGGCATAATTGGTTCCCGTCGGTGGCATGACTATGCGATTCTTCAGTTGCATCTGGCCTATCCTGGTTGGTTCAAAAATCTTCTTGAATCGAGCTGCAATCATCGCTGGCTCCTCCTTTATTCAAAACCCATATTCCTTATTTCCCAGTTTTCCTTCCAAGTGTACCACAAAACCAGAACCCACCATCCACGCCTTTGGTCTTAATCTGCTTTTATTAATCATTATCATACCGGCCTCAAAGCCCAGAGGGAATTACGGTAAAAGCGCAGGTAGATAGTGATGCTCATTGTGATGGTGAAGAAATTTTTGACAGTTAGAAATTTCTCGTTTGGGGCTCTCAGCACAAATGTTATAATTTAGCTGATGCCACGGAAGTTCGCTCACCTCCACGTCCACACTGAATATAGCTTGCTCGATGGCATGTGCCGCATCCCTCAGCTTATTACGCGGACCAAAGAGTTGGGCATGGACAGCCTTGCTATCACTGACCACGGCGCCATGTACGGCGTTATTGATTTTTATGTGGCGGCTAAGGAAGCAGGTATAAAACCAATCATTGGCTGCGAAGTCTACGTCGCTGAGACCGATTGCCATAGCCGAGAGCCAGCTCACAAAAACCATTACCACCTTACTTTACTGGTCAAGAATGAGAAGGGCTACCGCAATTTACTCCAGCTGGTTACTAAGAGCCACCTTGAGGGATTTTATTATAAGCCCAGGGTAGATAAGGAACTTCTCAAGCTTCATCATGACGGGCTTATTGCCCTTTCCGGGTGTGCTCGGGGGGAACTGGCTCGACTTATCCTCGAAGGGCGAAACGACGAGCTTGCCAGGACAGCTTCATGGTACAAGGAAGTCTTCGGTGATTACTACCTGGAGATTCAAAGGCATCCTATCCCTGAACTGGAGCAAATCAACCAGGAGCTTATTTCGCTGTCCACTAAACTCAATATACCGCCGGTAGCCAGCTTTGATGTGCATTACGTTGATAAAAAAGACGCCCCAGCCCATGAACTCCTTTTGTGTATACAGACGAATACCACTGTTTATGATGAAAAAAGGCTGAAGATGGCTGGCGATTTCTTCTACCTGAAAAGCCCTGAAGAGGTGGAACAATTGTTTGCTGACTTACCTCAAGCTGTGGAGAATACTCAAGCCATTGCTGATATGTGTCAGCTGGAGCTGGATTTCACCAAGCTACATCTGCCGCACGTGGAATTGCCTCGGGGCAGAAAAGCTGATGATTTCCTGGCTGAGCTCTGTTGGCAGGGCCTGGGAAAACGTTACCCAGAGCCCGTCTCAGAGGTCAAGGAACGGCTTAGCCACGAGCTTGATGTCATCCAGAAGACAAAATTTGCCCATTACTTCCTCGTTGTTTGGGATATAATCTCCTTTGCCAGAGAACGGGGCATCTATTTCGGTGTTCGGGGAAGTGCTGCTGCCAGCCTGGCTCTTTACTGTTTGGGCGTCACTGATGTAGACCCGCTAGCATATGGGCTTGTTTTCGAGCGATTCCTTAATATCGAGCGCCGCGAGCTCCCTGATATTGACCTTGATTTTCAGGACGACCGCCGTGATGAAGTCCTGGCCTACGTTAACCAGAAATATGGCTCCGACCACGTAGCTCAAATTATTACCTTTGGCACCATGGGAGCCAGAGCAGCGATAAGGGACACGGGGCGGGCTTTAGGCATGCCTTACGCTCAGGGTGATCGGGTAGCTCGACTCATTCCTCTGGAGCTGACCATAACCCTGGATAGGGCTCTGGAACAGAGCAGGGAGCTTTATGACATTTATCACCAGGATGCAGCAATACGTAACCTGATTGACTCAGCCAGGAAATTGGAGGGATTAGTCAGGCACGCCAGCACCCATGCCGCCGGTGTGGTTATAGCACATGAGCCCTTAATCGAATATGTGCCACTACAACTGCTGGGAAAGGGTGAGCAACGCACTGTCATGACTCAGTTCCACATGGGGAACATCGCCCGCCTGGGACTGTTAAAAATGGATTTTCTGGGACTATCTAATTTGACCATCCTAGCCAAAGTTAAAGAAATTATTGCCCAAAATCGTGGAATCTCCCTGGATTTCCAGCATATTCCTCTCGACGATGCCAGGACCTTTGAGTTGCTTGCCTCGGGGGAAACCAAAGGCATCTTCCAACTGGAAAGCGCCGGTATGCGCCGCTATATCAAGGAACTCAAGCCCACTAACTTCAGCGATATCTCAGCTATGGTGGCACTCTATCGCCCTGGCCCCATGGAACAAATTCCCACTTTTATCAGGGCCAAGCAGGGTGTTGCCCCTATTCATTATCCCCATCCCATTCTAAAAGAGATTCTAGAAGAAACCTACGGAGTTATCGTTTATCAGGAGCAGGTAATGTTTATCGCCCAGGCTCTAGCCGGCTATAGTCTGGGCCAGGCTGACATTTTTCGCAAAGCTATGGGTAAAAAGATACCTGCGGTGATGAAGAAAGAGGAGCGTAATTTCATCGGCGGAGCGAAAAAAAATGGCATATCGCCGGAATTAGCTAAGGAAGTGTTTTCCCTAATTGAGCCTTTCGCCGGCTACGCTTTCAATAAAGCCCACAGCGTTAGTTATGCCCTCATTGCTTACCGCACTGCCTATCTTAAGGCAAATTACCCAATTGAGTACATGGTTGCCTTGCTCGACACTTACTCGGATAATATGGAAAAGGTCCGTTCGGCGATTGCTGAATGCCGGAGGTTGGGCATCAAAGTGCTCCCACCGGACATTAGTAAGAGCCATGCTAGCTTCGCCATTGAGAAGGATGATGAAAATAATCCCGCCATCCGCTTTGGACTGGCTTCTACTAAAAATGTCGGCTTTTCCCCAGTTGAGCATATCTTGTCTGGCCGGGACTCAGAGGGCGATTTTAAGTCCATAGAAGACTTTTGCTATCGAACCGACCTTCATAACATCAATAAGAAAGTATTAGAAAGCTTGATTAAAGTTGGTGCCTTTGATTCCCTGGGCAGCCGTAAGACGCTACTCGAGTCCCTGAATAAAATTATCTCCCTGGCTCAAGCGAAACAAAGAGAAAAGGAATCGGGACAGGTTAGCATGTTTGATGTATGGGGTCAAAGCTCCCCTGCCCCCCGTGTTGGTTACGAGCAAGCAGAAGAAGAAGTATCCGCCAAGCAAAAGTTTATCTGGGAAAGAGAGCTGTTAGGGGTTTATTTCTCCCAACCCCTTGACTTCCTCGCCAGGGAACCATCCTCACCAGGTACTGTTTTCTGCGGCGAAATCAATATGGACATGGTTGATGAAACGGTGACCGTTACGGGAATGGTGGTCTCGGTACGCCAAGCCCACACCAGGGATAACCGCCCCTTTATTGTCGCTTCAATTGAAGACCTGGATGCCAGTATCGAGGTCATCGCCTGGCCCAGGCTCTACGAGAGTACCCAAGGGCTATGGCAGGAGGGCAACATTCTCACCATCAAGGGCATAGTGAAGGTCAGGGATGGAGAAATGCAATTAAACTGTCAAGAGGCGATGCTCCTCCCTGTGAGGCAAGAAGTGCTAAAGGAACCCCAGCGTCGCCATGTCATGATAGATATCAACCAGTCGGGCGACGCAGAAAAAGACATCGAATGTCTCCATAAAATTATGGATATCCTCAAGAGTTATCCCGGGCAAGATAGAGTTTCTCTGGCTGTTGTCAGCGAGGATGAGCTGACTAACCTGGAGATACCGGAGACAACAATCAATTACTGCCCCGAATTAGCTAGCGAATTGAGCAGGATAGTAGGCGAAAGCAACTTCAGGCTTGAGTGAAAATGGGGTCAACTCTGTTTTTCTCCACGTGCCCCACCCCGGGATTGCTTCGGCTGACTTCGTCAGCCTCGCAATGACAGGCGGAGTATCGTTGCGAGCGAAGCGTGGCAATCCCATTACCCCTCCACGAGATTGCTTCGGCTGACGAAGTCAGCCGAAGCAATGACAGAAGGAATTGCCTGGGCTGCGAGGTCGCTGGAAATAGACGTTGCCCCTATTTCTTGCTATATCTGAATTTTATGGTTAAGCGTATAATCTCGTATAAAATTCCTCTCCCTTGATGGGAGAGGATTAAGGTGAGGGTGAAATCCCCCTCCCTCTAACTCCCTCCCGCGAGGGGAGGGAGAATTATAAGGAGTTTTGCAATTGACTATATGGTTAACTTAATTCCTTCGGGCAGTGTTACCTCAGCTTCGGGATTCCTGGCTGGGGCGGTGTATGCCGGCATAAAAAGCGAAAATGAGCTTGATTTAGCTATTCTTTGCTCCGAAGTGCCCTGCAAGGCTGCCGGCGTTTTTACTACCAGCCAGATTAAATCAGCTCCGGTTATTCTATCCCAAAGGCATATAGCAAAAGGACGAGCACAGGCCATAGTGGTAAATTCCGGTTGTGCCAATGCTTGCATGGGTGGGCAAGGACTGGCAGATGCCCTGGGAATGGCAAATCTAGCAGCAGCCAAGCTAGGCTTAAGCCCCGAACACATTCTGGTAGCCAGTACCGGTATCATTGGCGTGCCCTTGCCTATGGATAGAATCAGGGCTGGAATTCCTAAAATAAAGCTAACCAGAGAAGGAGGTCACGACTTTTGTCGGGCAATAATGACCACGGATACCAGACCCAAGGAGCTGGCAGCCCAAGTAGATTCAAGAGGAACTAAGTTCACCATTGGCGGGGTGGCTAAAGGGATAGGTATGGTTCATCCCAACATGGCTACCATGCTTTGTTTTATCGCCACCGATGCTCTGGTGAGTACTGATTTCCTGCCAGCAGCATTACAAAACGCAGTGGACTGCTCTTTCAACATGGTAAGTATTGATGGCGATACCAGCCCCAACGATTGTGCATTCCTATTGGCCAACGGCTTAGCCGGTAACGAACCTATTGACTTCGATAATGGTGGCGATTTCCAGGAAGCCTTAACTGCGGTTTGCATTCATCTGGCTAAGTCCATGGCTCGGGATGGAGAGGGAGCCACAAAACTTATTGAAGTCATAGTAGAAGGGGTAGAAGACCAGACTGGGGCTCGCCAGGCAGCTCGAACTATCGCTGGTTCACCGCTGGTGAAAGCAGCCATCCATGGTGGTGACCCTAACTGGGGGCGTATCGTTGCTGCCCTGGGGCGAAGCGGAGCAAGGGTGAGAGAAGACAGATTGGATGTCTATTTGAATGACGTTTGTGTCATGAAGCAGGGTTGCCCCACCCCCTTTAACAAGGAAGAGATGAAATTGGCTTTGAGCAACAGCGATAATGTGCTCATAAGGCTATGCCTGAATTTAGGAGGCGGCCAAGCCACCGCCTGGGGCTGCGACCTCTCCGAGGAATATGTTAGGATAAATAGCAGGTATACCACATAATGCAAAAGGGAATCATCGTAGTCAAGATTGGCGGCAGTACCCTGGGCAACCATGACACTACCTTGGAAGACTTGGTGGCGCTTCAGAAACAGGGTAAGTCCCTGGTAGTGGTTCATGGCGGCGCCAGGGTGACTTCGGAGTGGCTCGCCCGCCTGGGCATTCCCACCAGCTTTGTAAATGGATTAAGAGTCACGGATGCCGAGACCCTGAAGGTGGTGGCTGCGGCATTGGGTGGGCTGGTCAACAAGGAACTGGTAGTGGCTATCCAGGCTCTGGGGGGAAAGGCGGTAAGTTTAAGTGGCTGTGACGGCAACCTGCTCTGGGCAAGCGTCAAGAGCCCCGAGCTGGGCTATGCCGGTGAAGTTGTCGCCGTTGACCCCACTCCGTTGAAGCTATTGCTGGGTGCCGGCTATATGCCAGTGGTCTCGCCCGTAAGTTACGGCTCAGTTGAGGGCCGGACGATGCTGCTCAATGTTAACGGGGATACCGCGGCCGGGGAAATTGCCGCGGCATTAGCTGCAGAAAAACTCGTATTCCTGACCGACGTTGATGGTATTCACGATGGCTCGGGGAAGGCGATCCCTAGGCTCAACTTAGCCGAGGCCAGGGATATGCTCTCCTCCGGCGCAGCTTCAGGGGGCATGATTCCTAAAATAGAAGCCAGCCTCAGAGCCCTGACTACCACGCAGGTCGTGCGCATCATAGACGGTAAAATTTCCCATGCTTTACTCCATGAGATTACCGGACAGGCTCGGCAAACTAAATCAAGAGGTACAACAATTGTCCCGGAATAACTGGCAGGAGTTGGAGCAGAAGCTATTTCTGAGAACGGTGAATAGAGTTCCCGTAACCCTGGTTCGCGGTCAGGGAGCTTTGGTCTGGGATGAGCAGGGCCGAGAATATCTCGACTTCGTTGGCGGCTGGGCAGTAAACAGCCTGGGGCATTGCCCTCCGGTGGTAGTCGAGGCCTTGGAAAAGCAAGCTAAAACCCTGATCCAGGCGTCGAACCAGTTTTATACCATCCCTCAGATAGAGCTGGCACAGCTTCTAATTGGGCATAGCTGTCTTGATAGAGTTTTCTTTTGCAACAGCGGCGCTGAAGCTAACGAAGGGGCACTGAAACTAGCTCGCAGGTATGGAAAGCTCCGACTCAAGGGCGCTTACGAGGTCATTACTACCCATAGTTCTTTTCATGGGCGGACTCTGGCTATGACCGCCGCCACGGGGCAAAGTAAGTTTCAGGAGCCCTACATACCTCTGCCTGAGGGCTTTGTCAGCGTGGAGTATAACAATGTCGAGGCGGTCAAACGGGCGACCAGTGAGCAAATCTGTGCTGTAATACTTGAGCCAGTCCAGGGAGAAGGCGGGGTGAACATACCTGACGATGACTACCTCAGCAAGGTGCAAAGCTGGTGTCGGGAAAAGGGAATCCTTTTTATTCTGGATGAAATCCAGACGGGCATCGGTCGGACAGGAACCCTCTTCGCCTATGAGCAGTATGGGGTCGAGCCGGACATAATGACTTTGGCAAAGGGACTGGGCAGTGGTGTGCCCATTGGCGCTCTCTTAGCCAGAGAACATGTCTCCCTTTTTTCCCCGGGCGAGCACGGCTCTACCTTTGGCGGCAACCCGCTGGTCTGTGCTGCCGCTTATGCCACCCTGAAATACATCATTGACAACGACATACCGGCAAAGGTTAAACGAGTAGGGAATTATTTTATGACCAGGCTGGAAAGCCTGAAGCAGCAGTTTGATTTTATCACTGAGGTGAGAGGCCGGGGACTCCTCATAGCCTTGGAATTCAACAAGGAAATCGCCGAGAAGTTGGTACTGGCTTGCGTTGATAGAGGCTTATTGGTTAACGAAGTGAAGCCGAATGCCCTGCGCTTTATGCCGCCCCTTATCATCACCGAAAAGGAGGTAGACAAGGCGATAGGCATTTTAGGGGATGTATTAGGGAAAAATACGAAATGCTAAACAATTTGGAGTTTAGATATTAGGACTTCTCCGGAGGAGGTTATGAAATGTCGGATAAGGTAGTATTGGCCTACAGCGGCGGTCTGGATACATCCGTGGCGGTAAAATGGCTTGAGGAAAGATATAGCTTGAGGGTCGTCACCCTCACCGTGGATATAGGCAATGTCCCCGACCTTGAGGCTATTAGACAAAAAGCGCTCAAAGTCGGAGCCGTAAAAGCACTGGTGCTTGATGCCCGGAAGTCTTTTATAGAGTCGTTTGTTTTTCCCGCTCTTCAAGCAGATGCCGTTTATGAGGGGCAGTATCCCTTAGCCACAGCCCTGGGGCGTCCTCTCATCGCCCGACTCCTGGTAGAAATAGCTAAGAAGGAAGGGGCGAGAGTGGTAGCTCACGGCTGCACCGGCAAGGGCAATGACCAGGTGAGAATTGATGTAGGCGTAGCCGCTCTAGCCCCCGAACTAAAGGTAATAGCCCCAGCTCGGGAGTGGCATATGACCCGGGAGCAAACGATTGAATATGCCCGGGCTCACGATATTCCTGTCCCTATCACCAAGGCCAGCCCGTATTCCATCGACGAGAACCTGTGGGGCAGGAGCATTGAATGTGGAGTGCTGGAAGACACCTGGAACGAACCACCCGTGAATGTCTTCCTGTGGACAAAGTCGCCTGAAAAAACACCGGCTCGGCCTGCTTATCTGGAGATTGGCTTTGATAAAGGGATACCGGTAAGCCTTGGTGGCGGAAAGGTAGAGCCTGTTGCCCTTGTCCAGAGGGTTCATGATCTGGCTGGTCAGCATGGCATAGGCCGGATTGACCACATCGAAAATAGGCTGGTGGGCATAAAATCAAGGGAGATTTATGAGGCACCGGCCGCCGTGGTCCTGCTGAAAGCGCACCAGGCCCTGGAAGACCTGGTGCTGGCAAAGGAGCAGCTCCGCTTCAAGGCCAGGGTGGCTGCTGAGTATGCCGACCTCATCTACAATGGGCTATGGTTTACAGGTATGCGCCGGGACTTAGCCGCCTATGTGGAAAGCACACAGAGGTACGTCACCGGCACCGTAAGGGTAAAGCTCTTCAAAGGTAACTGCCAGATAGTGGGTAGAAAGTCGCCCTACTCCCTTTATGATTACAGCCTGGCTACTTACGATAAGGGCGATGCCTTTGACCAGAGTGCCTCCCCCGGCTTCATCCACATCTGGGGCCTGCCGGCGAGAACCCAGGCAAAGGTGCAGCCAGAACCACCTGAATAGGGGACATAATACCTAATTTGTAGTAGGTCTAATTGGTATGGTGTCCCCGGAATTGTACAACTTCTGAAATATCTTTAACAATCAGCCTCTCTTCTATTCCCTCGTCCTTTATCGCTTCACCAAGCATTACGGCACAAGTTGGGCAGGCTACCGCTAAGATGCTAGCCCCGGTCTTATCGGCTTCTCTCACCCTGATTCTTGACGGGCTATCTGCGCCGCCGCCGAAGGAATCGGTGTAGAAATTGCCGCTGCCCCCGCCGCAGCAGAAGGAATTCTGGCGGTTCCTTTCCATCTCTACCAGCTCAACACCCGGGATTGCCCTCAGTATCTCACGGGGCGCTTCATACTCTCCGGCGTGTCTCCCCAGGAAACACGGGTCGTGGTAGGTAATTTTCATGTTCAGCTTTGAGGCTGGCTTTAGTCTCCCCCCTTTAATAAGGTCACGGAGTATCTGGGTATAGTGAAATACTTCAAACCTAGATGGGTATTCATTTCGGAAAACATTATAGGAATGAGGGGAAAGCGTTATGATCTTCTTGACGCCGGCCTTCTGGAAAAAGGCGGTGTTCCTGTCTTTCAGCATCTCAAAAATACGGCTCTCGCCCAGTATGCGGATTTCATTGCCATCGCAATCTTCGGTGGGGCCTAATATGCCAAAGGAAACACCAGCCTTAAGAAGCAGTCTGCCGACTGCTTGAGCAGCCCTCTGCCCCTTCTCATCAAAAGAGCCAACACAGCCAACATAGAAGAGGAACTCCTGGCCGTTATAAGGCTCTGTCCCCATACCTTCAGCCCACCGGCCCCGGTTCCCTCTCAGTTCCCGGTAGGGATTGCCGTAGGCTTCAATATTGCGGAAAAAGCGTGCCACCTTGGGAGTAACCAGCCCGCTGTCCACCGCCTCTTCTCTGGCCGCTATTATTATATTGACAACATCTTTATTAAAGGAGAACTTGCAGCTCTGGACGCAGTTATTACAGGTGGTGCAGGAGTAGAGTATTTTGCCCAGCGACTCGGACCATTCTATTTCTTTTTCCTCCCAGGCCCGTATGAGCCAGAGCAGGCCGCCCGGCGAGTAGCTCTTCAGGCGGAACCTACTGTAGATGGGGCAGTTAAACTCCGAATAGTCTAAGGTTAGCTGGCAGTACCCGCAGCCAAAGCATCTATGGATTACGTTTTTATAATCTTCCAGGGAAATTTAGCCCACCTCCCAGTTTCCCGGATTCATGATGCCGTTCGGGTCCAGCATCTTCTTTATTCTGTCTATCAACTGACGCGTGCCGGCGTCCATTCTCTCTAAGATTAGCTTCTGCGCCGGCAGTTCCGGCTTCCAGACCACCCCACCCAGCTCCAGGGTCAGGCGGTTGGTCTCATCCAGGGCGCCCCTGGCCCTATCGGCCTCCTCCGTGACAGCCCGGTTGAAGGGGTAGGAGTAGGCGAGCATAACGCTGTGGCCGTTGGGCAGGAGCTGTATTCCCAGCTGGTAAAGCAGGTCGTACTTGTGGGCAATCTCAATCCCGCTCTGCCAGGCCCGGGGTATTACCTCTATGGGCAGTATGGCCCCGGTGTATTCAAAGCCGCCGCCTTTCCTGAAATCGGCGGCGGTGGCGGCAAATGGAGGCACGCCGAGAAACCTCTCCCGCAGCGGTGTCAGTGCCGGCTCCTCGTTTACCGGCGATACCTTGTCCTGGTGTTTCTGGAAAATCTGGTTATGCAGTCCCTTCTTGGTCTCAAACTCCGCCTGCGACTGCCCGGAGATGACGATAATATAGTATATGCGCTGCGCCCACCTCGGCTTCTCCTGGGTGATGATGAAGCAGTTTTCCAGGAGGTTAATCTGGCTGAGCTCGGCTATAATCTCCGGAATCAGTTCAGTGCTATCGGAAACGAACAGTAAAAGGTCTCTGTAACTGGGTTTGGGGAAGAGCTGCATTGACAGCTTGGTGACGATACCGGTCGTTCCCAGCCAGCCCAGGAAGAGACCCATAAGGTCGGGGAGGGGGTCCCGGCTGAACCAGCTGGGACTTATTGAGCTTGAGCCCAGCTTGCATACCTCGCCGGTGGGCAAAACCACCTCCATGCCGTTGACCATCTGTGAGTTAACGCCGTACCTTGGTGTCAGGTGTCCGTGCCCCTGAATCAGTATGTTGCCGACTATGGTAGCAGTGGGGGGTGACTCCGGGGTTGAGTGCTGGAGGTGGGGATGGTGTTTCTCAAGATAGGCCCTGAGTGCTGCCTGGGTGACGCCGGCCTCAATTACGGCGTAACGACTGGCTTCGTTTACCTCTATTATGCTGTCCATTCTTTTCATGTCCAGCACAATGCCACCTCTGAGAGGAACGGTCAGGGCCGACAGGGTCAACCCCGCCCCCATTGGGATGAGGGGGACCTTCTCCTGGTTTGCCAGCCTGACTATCTGCTGCACCTCGTTCACTGTTCGGGGCATAACCACATAATCGGCCCGGCGAGGCTTCTGTGCCCCCGGGTCGCGGGAATAGAGATACAGGTCTTCGGGGCGGTTAGACATATAATCCTGGCCAACAATCTCAGCCAGCCGGCTCAGGAAATCCTCTTTCATAAATGCCTACATCCTAGCATACTGCAGACTATTATAGAAATTGCTGGTATTCTGGGGACATAATACCTGATTTGTAGTAGGCCTAATTTTGGTATGGGTGTCCCTGGAATTCCCGCTAGAATGCACCTGAGAGGCTCAAGAAAGGGCAGTAAACCTTCTGCACGGGAATTCCTTCCCCTTCCCCCTCCTCTCTATGTGTGCGGGCCGTCCTGACGGTAAGGCCACCGGAAATCCTATTCTCTTTCCCGTTCAGTGTGGACCTGGCCTCTAATCCGAGCTCATAGCATAATCGCTATGGATTAGCCCTCCTCATTTTGCGCTAGTGATTAGGGCGGCCTTGTCTATTCACTTCCAAGGCCTGAATAGCCTTTGCCACCATGTTTGCTTAGGGACCTGCTTAGGGGCTTCCAGAAGCAATAATCGTTCCTGAAGCAATTCTGCTTTAGCTTTCCAGTAGCCGACTTCCTGGGACAATTGCTCTATTCTATTGATAAGGGGTTGGGTTGATAGGGTATTATCTGATAACGGCTTAGTGAGTAGGGGTAGGTCGTCGATAATGTATGACTCCCCGAACTTGGAAGGGACTAGCCTGGCCTTGAGCTTGCCAGACTTGATATACCGACGGACGGTAACCATTGAGGCCCCTAAAGCTGCGGCAGCCTCTCTTAATGTATAGCCATTCATTAAGAACATTGTAACACCTTAGTCAATGTCCTTGAAATTGAGCTGATAGGTTTAATCAAGATTTCGTATAACTATATTGACCAGGGAAACAGATAGGTGAACAATGGTAGAGCTGCCGAAGCTGAGATGTTTAAGACGGGGGCGAGGTCCGATCCCCCGGGTACCAGGTCCTGGAATTTGCCCGCAGACCAAAGTGCAGCCAGAACCACCCGAATGACGGTATTCTGGGGATATAATACCTAATTTGTAGTAGGCCTAATTTTGGCATGGGTGTCCCTGGAATTCCACTTTTGCTGACTGCATACAACTATACATGGTAGAATTAGTACGAGAGGCAGCCCTGACATGCAAGTGACAGATAATCAGAACCAACCAGTCCGAATCTATCGCTTGAGTGAAATAACCCACCTGATCAAAGGTGCTCTTTTGGAGCTATCTGGTTATGACTTCTGGGTACGCGCCCACCTCATTGCTGCCAGATGGGAGCAGCGATCGGGTCACTACTACTGTGAGCTCATGGATGTGGATGCTACGGGAGATACTATAGCGAGGATAAAGGCAATCATATGGCGGCACAACTATATGAAAATAAACACAAAGCTGCAGACATTGGGAATACCCGATGCACTGAAGGATAATAGCGAGGTCTGCGTTTTGTGCGCTGTACGTTACAATGAGGTATATGGGTTGAGCCTCGACATCTATGATATAGATCCCACATTCGGGGAATCACAGATAAATCTCAACCGAAGACAGATTCTGGAGAAGCTTACAAAAGAGAATATACTCAACAAGAACAAGGCAACATATCCACCAGTTGCTAGTCTTTGTATTGGCTTGATTACTAGCAAGGAATCAGCTGCTTACAACGATTTTACCAAAACAATTCTCGCTTCTCCCTTCTCATTCCAGGTTGTCTTTGCCGACTGCCCTATGCAGGGTGAGAATATGGAACAAGCACTCGTTTCATCACTGCAACAGCTCACTCGGGTGAAAGTCGATGTTATCTGCATTGTCAGAGGCGGAGGTTCACAAGCTGACCTGGCATGGTTCGACAATGAGCAGATCGCCCGTGCAGTTCTCGATTGTCCCATCCCTGTGTGGGTAGGTATTGGCCACGAGATTGATATCGGCGTTCTCGATTTTATCGCCCATACGAGTTGTAAGACGCCAACGGCAGTAGCAGAGGCATTGGTGCAGAGAATTCAGGAACTGGTAGTTATGTTAAAAACTGCTGGCGATCAACTGCAAAATATCGTAGATAGGCGCGTGGCAACTCAAGAACAGTTGATGCAGAGGAATATCCCTGGTGCCATTATGGGATTTCGCAAGCAATGTAGGCTAGTCTCTGCCCAATTGGATAAGAGTATACTGGGAGCAAGATCATCGTTTGAACGAGTATTCATAACGGAAGAAGCAAATATCAAGGGAAAGGTACAAAGGCTTCACGACCGTAGTGCTTGG
Organism: Dehalococcoidia bacterium; assembly: GCA_049678605.1. Lineage (GTDB taxonomy): Bacteria > Chloroflexota > Dehalococcoidia > GIF9 > AB-539-J10 > RBG-13-51-36. The sequence continues at coordinate 4,765 of JBAUEM010000090.1, read as the reverse complement.
TTGCTGGATACGAAGCAGGAGAGCTTTGAAGAGCGCTGCAACCGCCTCCAGCTTTCGAGATACCTGCACATTGTAGCTGACAAACAGGCGAGTTTGGATGATAGAGGGAAACACCTTGACGCGATGTTACCGGGACAAGTGTTAAAACGAGGATATACCATTACCAGAGACAATCGTGGTCAGGTTATGAAGAGCGTAACGCAAATAAAGGAAGATGATTCTATAGAAACGCAGTTTACCGACGGGACGGCAACCAGTGTCGTAACCAAGAGGAGGTAGCCATGGATTCTGATATCGAAAAGATGACATATGAGGAAAAGGACAAACGTTTACATGAGATATTGCAACGGCTGGATCGATCTGAAACTCCTATAGACAAGATTGCAGATGATGCACGTGAGGCTGCTGCCTTGATAAAGTCAATGAATGAAACGCTGGTAAAGGCTAGAAAAGAACTCACCGATGTTTTCGCAGAGCTGGAGAGGATGCGGAAAGATGAACAAGTCTAATTACTCCTTAGGTATTCTGTGGACAGAATACCTAATTTGTAGTAGGCTTAATTAGTATGGCGCCCCGGAATTCTTGTTAAGAGTTATCCTCGCACCATTCGATAACATCGGTTGACCAGACGGTGCCGATGGCTTTTTCCAGTACCGCCTGGCGTGGCTCAGGTATATCCAGCAGCATCTGCAGGATGCGGTCATCAAACTGGCTCAGAAACGGGCACCGTTTACGCAGCGAGAGTATGGTAGTTCTTGCTCCACCATAGACCAGATAGTCGAGTGACTGAGCATGGGGCTCAATATGCTCCTGCACATGACCGCAAACCCGAGCCAGAAACTGCTCTATTTGCTTTTCCCGATGTCGGGCAAACCGCGCTTGCGAGGAGCCACCCTTCTTGTGGCGGGCGTGCACCAGGCCTGTTCCCGTCTTGCTATCTATGAGCCCCGTGCCCCGGCAGATGCCAATGCTGTATGCTCCCAGGCGGACCAGGACCAGAGCGATAAGGAAGTCCTGACTGAGAAGAGAACGCAACGGCCCCACATCATAGCCATCGGTGATATATTCTTCGACGATGGGGAATGGGGGCAGGACTAGGTACGTTTGCAGCGGATTCCAAAAAACCGCCGCTCCCATTCCCGAGCCGGCCATAACCTCAGCCACGCCTGGCGGTATGGCAGTTGCGGCAAACACCTGTCCCAGCAGATTTTCAACCCCGGCTTGAGACATCCCATGTGGGAGATATAACGATATCGCCTTGCCTTCGGTCGAAGCCAGCTCGTCCAGAAAGCCGAGCATCTTCGACCGGCCGAGACAGAATCTCCTTGACGTGAACATAATATCAATCACCCGGTTGAGCGAAATACTCTGGCTAAATGCTGACTATGGTAACGCCGTCGCCGCCCTCGCCTTGTTCCCCAGGCCGGAAAGAGGTGACCAGCGGATGAGAGGCCAGAATGTCCCTGACAATCTGGCGCACGGTGCCCGTGCCGATACCGTGAATGATGCGAACCTGGCTCAAGCCGCATAAAGACGCTTCGTTAAGGTAGTCTTCCAGCACCGGCTCAACCTCATCCGCTCTCTTTCCCCGCAGGTCAAGCTCGAGAGGGACCCTGGACTTGCGCATCCCCCTCCTTATCAGGGCACCACCCGTTTTCACCGCGCCAGTTGATGGTATCCTCTTTTCCACGCTGTCCAGCCTGAGGGTCATCTTCACTTTCCCGGCGTGGACTTCGACGAGGCCACGTTCCTCAGACACTGAAAGTACTGTTGCTGGCACACCAGCCTCTTTTAGCCAGACGGTATCACCCACGGAGATTGAGCCAGCCTCGGCTTCTGTTTCGTCTATCCCAATCGCCGGTCTGGCCTGCCATACCCCGGCATCCAACTGTTCCCGTGCCTCTGCTAGTGCCTTTTTTGCCTGCTCGATTCTTTCCTTAGATTTTTCCTTGCGCAATTCTGCTGTCGTCTCACGAATTTTCATGTGTAGTTCGGCAGCCTCGCGAACTATCTGGTCACGTGTCTCCTTGATGATTCTTCGCCTGTCTTCTTCTAACTGGCGGAGCTTGTTTTTCAAGTCAGCATTCCTCTGTTCTGCTTCATTTAGCTCCTTCTCCAGGCTGTGGTGAAGCGACTCAATATTCTTCTGCTCGGTCACCAGATGGGTAAGCAAAGTCTCGATCTCCTGAGCGCCTTCGGAAAGCATGTGTCGGGCGCGGGTGACAATCTCCGCCGGCAGTCCCAGGCGAGATGCTGTAGCCAGAGCATTGCTGCCGCCGGGAATACCCACTGTCAGGTGATAGGTGGGCGTCATCGTAACGGGATTCACATCAAGAGCCGCGTTTTGCATGCCGTCGGTAGCGTGAGCCAGCGCCTTTAATTCGGTGTAGTGAGTGGTGGCTACGGTCATCATTCCCTGTGATAGGGAATGGAGCAGGATAGCGCGGGCGAGAGCCGAGCCTTCGCCCGGGTCAGTGTTGGTGCCCAATTCGTCTAACAGCACCAGGCTCTGTGCCGTGGCGTTGTTGATGATGTGCACGATGTTGCCTATGTGCCAGCTGAAGGTAGAAAGGGTCTGCTCGATGCTCTGTTCATCACCGATGTCGGCATATACGCCGTCAAAAACGGGGATGCGGCTTTCCGCCTGAGCCGGAATGGGCAGGCCGGCCTGCGCCATCAGGCTGAGAAGTCCTATGGTTTTGAGCGCGACTGTCTTACCACCGGTATTGGGCCCGGTGATGACTAGAACGGAGAAATCCCGGCCAATCTCGACCGATAGCGGCACTGCCTTCTTCCCCAGCAGCGGATGTCTGGCTTCGACTAGCCTGAGCACTCCGCCCAGTTCATATCCCTCTGCCCCAGTGCTTCTACCAGCGGCCACGATAATAGGCTCGGTAGCTTTGGCCTCCCTGGCGTATCTTGCCTTAGCCAGCGCCAGGTCAATCTCGGCAATCAGTTCTATGTTCCGTGAAATTTCGCTTTCAAATGCCCCAACTTCAGCACTTAGCGTTCTCAGTATCCTTTCTATTTCGTCCCTCTCTTCCGCAACCAGCTCGCGCAGTTCATTCTGCACGTCTGTAGTTGTCCAGGGCTCAATAAATACCGTGGCCTCGGTATTGGAAACGTCGTGGACAATGCCCTTTATCTGTCGGCGATATTCCACCTTGACTGGAATTACATACCGACCCTCCCGCTCGGTAATAATGGGTTCCTGGATTATTTTCCGTCCTCTAGGTGACCTGATTATGGCTTCCAGGTGAGTGAGCAGTTCCTGGCGCACTTCCCGCATTCTATGTCTCACCGACGCCAGTTTAGGTGAGGCGGTGTTCAGGAGGTCGCCGGTCGGACTCAAGCAGCCATCAATATCCTTTACAACCTGCTCCAGTGCCACAATGTCTCTGGCCAGGCCACTGAGTAACGGGAGTTCACTCGACAGGTTCATCAGGTGTTTTTTAAGCCTGTGGGCAGCGGCCAGCGTCTTTCGAATTTCCAGCAGGGACTGAGGGTCCAGGACTTTGCCGCGTGCCGCCATCTTCACCACTTCCCGGATATCAACAACATCGCCGATATGGATATCGGGACTGAGTGCAAGCAAACGGCGTGCCTCAGCCGACTGCCTGAGCCGCAGGCGAACCTCTTCTTCATCCGAGAGGGGAGTGAGGTTGAGGGCAAGCTCTCGACTGGCGGAAAATGAAGGGAAGCGCGCCAGTATCTCCCTTATCTTGTGAAATTCGAGCAGTTCTAAATCCCTGTCGCCCACGGTAACCTTCCCGAGTTGCCTATACTCTCATCGCCATATCAATCATCGAATAGTATAAAGCAATCACCCCAGTTTTCAAAAAGTCGACTCTGGCCCGGGGCGGACGAGATTACTTACGTCGTTTTGAAGAGGGTTTCGGGGTATTCTGGGGACATTATACCTGATTTGTAGTAGGCCTGATTGGTATGGTGTCCCTGGAAATGTCCAATTCATTGGCCAAGACTACAACTTTGCACAAAAGAGACGGCGATAACTCATAGTGTATAATGGCGAATGTCTCTTTCCAGCTTCATAAAACCGGAGTAGTTATGCTGAAGCGATTCGATTCAAAGTTCTCGGGATACTTCTACGTGGCTGCGGCAGCTATCATCTGGGGCTCTAATGGGGTAATTGTAAACTTGGTCCCCTACGACGCGCATATTGTCGCTTTCTTTAGGGTCTTATTTGCCAGCTTCACTCTCCTGCCTGTAGTACTTTTGACTCGAAAACGTGAAGTCATGAGTGCTGCTAGACATTGGAAGATTATGCTGAGTTTAGGCTGCTTGCTCGCTTTGGGTTGGGCGTTGCTTTTCCATTCGATGAAGCTTATTGCGATCGCCAACGCGGTCTTGCTAAACTACACGGCACCCATCTTTGTGGCTTTACTTGCCCCCTTGGTTCTTAAAGAGAAACTTGAGAAATCTACCCTGATTGCATTAGCCATATCCGTGGCAGGAATAGGGGTTATTTCATATCAGCAAAACCTTCAGATTAGCGACCCTAATGGCTTTAACCCATTGGGAGTAATTCTTGGGCTACTTGCCGGCCTCGCCTATGCAGGATTCATCATTGTGTCTAAGAGGGCTTTATCCAGCTTCTCAAGTCAAGTCGTAGCATTTTACTCTTACTCTGTAGCTTCAATTTTCCTCCTTCCCTTCGTGATAGGTACTGATTTTTCTCCAGATTTAGCTCCATGGATACTTCTGCTGGTTTTGGGTGTCTTCAACACAGGATTTGCCGTTACAC
>JBAUEM010000089.1:0-31290 GCA_049678605.1 Dehalococcoidia bacterium | reverse complement strand
ATCTTACCCATATTGGGTAACAAAATCAAGTATTAGGCACTGCCAGATCTCTTCAAACGTGCTTCTACGTGTCTAGTACTACGGGGTATTCTGGGGACATAATACCTGATTTGTAGTAGGCCTAATTGGTATGGTGTCCCTGGAATTCTTGTGATATCAACGCAGATCTGCCCATATATGAAACAACTTTATGCTATCCTTAATTCTAGCAAGTTCTTGAAGAATCTGTGTCACTCCACCTTCAAATATGTTACCCTTTAATTTCATCTCGCTTGAACATAACGCTTTTGATTTCATATTTATTTCTTTCATCAGATCAACTATATTTCCCTCTTGTACATATCCAATGATCGTACCCATTGGCGGTAAAGATTGAGCATACTTGCATGTTTGAAATCTTTGGATACCCTCCGTAACATAGTACTCGCAATAATCCATACTCTTCCCTGCTCTTTTTATCCTGACAAGCTTACATTCTATGTCATAGTCATACTGGTCAAAAGTTGGCGTATTATACGAGAATCTGAAATCAGGATGTCCAATTGGCTTTGGCATTTCACCTTTGCCAAACGACGATGCTTCTGGTTGCAGGATCCAAATAAGTCTCTGCTCTTTCTTAACTTCGTACAATAGGGGCCTCAATTTACCTGACACAATAATTTCTTCATCCTTTAAGTTAACAACCTTTGAATTGATCAAGCGTACCAGTGCTTCAATAATACACTTGTGGATATTCTTTTCTTCACCTTCTGTCCATAATTTCAGGGAAACCCAATCCATTATTACTGGTCCTCAACATTTTCCCATTCTAATTTAAACACTTCTGTCAAGAGTTCTTGTGCATCAGTTCTTGCTTCTGATCTAGTCCAGCGCCTGCGCTCAGCTCGTTTCACAAGTAGCATTGAAGATCTGCTCAATTCTTTTATAACTCTGTCAATATATATTCCACTTATCCATTCTCTTTTAACCAAGTTACCAAGACGGACAAGCCAAGTTCGCCATTCTGAATCGTCAGTTAATGGTACATTTATTGAACCTTCTCCTAAATTCACCAAGTCAAAAGACATTCCTACCAACAAGCCTCCGCTAGGTGCATATATTCGACATTCTAATTCCTTTCCTCTTTCGGCTAATCTATCTCTCCACACTTCTACGAAAGCATCTCGATAACTCTCCAGATGATCTATAGTAGGCGGTTTAGCAGCATCTGACCTATTTCCATTGTAGTAAAAATCAAGAGTTACTTTACTAAAATCTCTAACCAGATCCTTTTGTGTATCTGACAAGTTGTAAGCGTCAAAAATAGATTCATCAAGTTCTTCTTGTATGGACCTTCTTTCCGGCATGTTCAAATCGAACCGATTTCCCCCAATAGACTCCTCTGTAATTTTCTTGACAGCTTTAATGATTCTCTGCTTTGCTTCTTCTTCCACAGGGATATTGATTGGCATACTCAAGTATTCCAATTCATGAATTTCATCGTGCCAAAACCCCCATGTCGAGCACGTAAGGAAAAGGTAATAATTCGCAAGGGACGAAAGAAATACCCCAAGAATAATCTGTTGTTCATCATAATTCAGCTTATCAAGTTTGAATCCAATTATCGTGCTTTTAAAAGCAAATGGTTCGTCACTAAATCTAGCTCTAATTCTTCCTATTTTCCTATCCAAACGAGCAATACCACGTTTCAATAGAAGTCTAGGACCATCATATAGTTTTGTATTTCCTAATCGATGTACCTGACCTTGTGCGATAGTCTTTAATAATTTTGAGAATTCAACGTTTCTCTCAAAATATCTATCATCCAATTCAAACTCTACACCCAAATCACTGGTTGATTTTTTCATCGAAGGGCCTTTCCTTATGTACCCTCTTCCATAGTCTGAGACTTTATCTCTTAACTCGCAATAACAAGCTTTCAATTCGCCAATTAAATCGACATCGTTTAGATTTCCCCAAATATAAGCTTTCCATAACCAGTTATTTAATAATACATCCTCTTGATTGACCCACCTTAAATCTGACTTATCAATAATCAATGCTTGAAGCTGTTCTATAAATGCACTCTTTTTTACAGAGCAATAAAGGAATTTGTTGTTTCTGGAATCCTCTCTAATCAATGGTGAAAACATCACTGCCATGAATGGGGCTATTGCTTCCTTCTTTTGCTTACGGAAAAAAACGTTCCTAACGTGAGCGAAATTATAAATTGCCCGTATATGATTTGTTTGCAACCACTGCTCCCGAAATTTCTTACTTGGGTTGTTATGCTTAAAAAGCACTCCCGTTGAGACTAGCAATCCAATCTCTCCGCCGGGTCTCAACAGATTTCTTGCTCTCCAGATGAAACACTGAGACAACTCTTTATCACCAACCGGATATCTAAACGCCTTGCACCAATAGATCGGCGTTTGATCACCTCGTGGTTTAATCGAACCCCATGGTGGGTTACCCACTATAATGTCAAACTCACGATTATCTAACGGTATTACCGGCTTATCATACGTAACCACATCAAAACTTCTACCTCTGTATTTTCTATTCTCATCCAAGACACTTCCCAGATGACTCTTCTCTTTTGAGGTTAGGTAAAAGGCATCCGAGCAAAACAATGTCTTTCCACTTCCCTCTTTCATCAGGTCATACACTAGCTTTGGGAGTTCCATATGTTCTCTAATGTCAGGGGGTTCTCGGAAATCTAAGAATGAAAGATATAAACTTAATGCAGCCACTTGTATGGCAGCTTTGTTCAGGTCAATGCCGACTATGCGCTCTGTAAGAAATTCAATGAGTTTTTCCCTCGATAGTTGACTAGGATGCATATTTTGCCGGTTGCATTCATAGTAGGCCATTCTTTTAAATGCTTCTACTAAGAAAACTCCGGAGCCACAGGCACAATCAAGAACGGTCGCATTCGCTTCAAGCCTTTCGTTAGTAAGAGTCTCAGTTAATATCAAATCTACCAAAGGCATCGGAGTGTAATGCGTGCCCTTGTCTTCCTCACCACCATACTCGTGATAAAATTCCTCATATATGCTACTGATCAGTTCTGTAGGGATTATATCGAATCGGTATGCCCAAAAGAGTAAGTCAGGTTGACCCTCCATACTTCTCCCACGGAGGAAATCACGCAATATCTGTAGGTCATTCTCACTAACAGTTTCCTCCTCCTCTTCGCTCAGAGGAAACAAGTCTCCGTTGAAGTCATTGCCTAATTTTCTGAAGAAATTGTAAGTGTCTTCCTTATCAACGAGAACATCTGTGTAGCGCCTGTAATCTCTGTTCCTGCTTATTCTTTTGTCTAGAAAGTATCCCTCCACCAATACTTTTCTATCTTCCAAATAGCGTATAAATATCGATCTTCCAATCAAGGCATGTGCGAACTCACGTTTTTCATTATTTTCACCCTCCAATTTCTGCCTTAATAAGCGAAGGTTTTTCAATAACCACCGATCAACTCTATTTCTTCTATCAAAACTGCCGCGCTTCCTATCAAAGATTAAACCGCTTTCTATCACAGGGCGTGAATAATCCCATATTTGTATTAAATCGGATATTTGTCTGATTCTTTCAAGCGTTCTTATACTCGCGAGCCACGTATCCACATCTCTAGCAGGCCTCTGATAAGCGCTATAAATACGAATTTCTCCAGGTAATGCCACAAAAAATAATGGAATTAGATTAGTATTCCATATCTTCACATGTAGCTCACGGATCTTATCTTCTATTTCTGTAGAATCATTACTGAGGTTCACATCAAGATTGAAGAAAAGAACAGTTGGATAATCACCAACGAAGAAGATACTATCCGCATCTAATAATCGTGCCTGATCAATCCAATTCAACTGCAATAAGCTAGGGGTCTTAATCTCGTCAGCAAGTCTGAAATAGCCTTTGCCTGTTTCGAACTTTAGCTCTCTATATACTGCGTTTAAGAAATCTCTCGAGCCAAGTTGACTATTACTCATATCAAAAGTCCAATACTAATTCTATTTCCCTTTTTACAATTTTCTCATACTGAACATGATATTACTTAGCATATTCTTCCCAGAATTATATTCCTCCTTCAATACTCACTGCAAATATATTCGCTTTTTGAGTTCAAACCACTTTTGCTAACGTTTATATCTTTTCAGATGTCCTAATGAGTGGGGTAGGATGTTGTTTCGGCAGCAGTTAAGGCTACTGACAAGACATTAAGGAAGTCAATCAAGTAGCCACCAGTTCCCATGCATATATAGCCAAAGAGAGGAGAGTGGCCGTGGAGCCACTCTCCTCTCTTACTTCCTTAGTCCTTACTGTGCGTGTTCAGTAAGCAGAACTATGGCCTTGTTGGCTGGTCGGATAGGATAGCCGCCTACCCGTGCGTGGACTTTGAAACCGACCAAACCCGCTTCGGTATACAATTCCGACAGCCTTTGGATGCTAAACCCTTTACCGTCAAGGATGCGGTATCCCCGCTGGAAGTCACCGAATATGGCTATGACTTCACCGGTTCCATCTAGCGTTCCCATCTGATCGTCAGCGACCAAGAGTAAAGACGGCTTTGAGCGTGAGCCTATGAAGTGTTTAGTTGTTGCTGACTACACATTTTGACGAAGTGTGCAACCCTGTCTTGGGTTAGCCTTATCTTCTTAGGTCTATCTCAACTTTTTACATATGTTGGAACCATTCAAGTTCACACCGTTGTATGATACTGATTCCAGCCATATGAGTGGCTAGAAACAAGGTACAACACCCAACCTTGACAAAGCTATATTGGTGGGCTAAAGTACCCAATTAGTGAGTCCTCATCACGTTTGTAAGGATACGATATCTTATAGACGTGCTTTGAAAGGGAACCGGGTAGCATGGAAGAAGAATTGTTATCCTTAGTTGAGCAGCTAAAATCAGATAGGAGACTAGCTTCATTCGATGAGGCAGCCACAAAACAAATAGTCCTGTTGCGCATTCTATCCTTATTGGGGTGGGATATTTACAATATTGATGAAGTCATGCCTGAGTATTCCGTTGGCAGTCAAAGAGTCGACTACGCACTACGTCATTCGAATGCAAATAAGGTTTTCATTGAAGTGAAAAGGGTAGGTGAGGACTTAGAGAGACATCAGGAACAGTTATTAAACTACTCTTTTAAAGAAGGCGTTAGCCTAGCGATATTGACTAACGGCATGAGTTGGCGATTCTATTTGCCATTGCACGAGGGCAGTTGGGAACAAAGGAAGTTCTACACAGTAGAGATTTACGACCAAAAGAGTGAGGATATAGTAAGCAGGTTTTTAGATTACCTGGCAAAGGAGAATGTTTATTCTGGGAAGTACATACAGAATGCTGAGGCCGTTTATAAAAGTAGGCAGAGAGAATATCTAGTTAGGGACACACTACCTAAAGCCTGGGATAAATTGATATCTGAGCCTGATGACTTGTTAATTGAATTAATTGCAGATGCCACCGAAAAGTTGTGTGGTTACAAACCCGATAACTCAGTTGTAGAACATTTCATATCTTCTAATATCGCCGGAGGTCAAGTTCCTACCGAGGTACGAATAGCGAAAGAGCCAATACGGAAAACTACAATCACAAAACTTGGGAGCTACATCGGCAAGTCAGTGACAGCGTTTATTTTCAAGAATACAAGGTACGAGGTTAGGTATTGGATAGAAGTTTTATCACAGATATGTAAGCTCACATATAACCTCCACCGTAGTAGTTTTGAGAGCGTACTCCAACTGCGAGGATCAAAGAGACCTTACTTCACTAGGAATCCCAATGAGTTAAGGGTTCCACAACAGATAGAGGATAGCGATATATTTATGGAAACCAACTTGAGTTCAGTTCAAATAGTGCGAATATCTGTGAATGTCATTTTACTCTTTGGTTACTCAGAAAAAGACTTAATCATAGAAGCTCATTAAATTCATCCGCCTCAAGAACATAGAACCTTTCTCACTAATACCTGGGCTTTTAGTGATACAGAGAACTGGTGTCCCATTGTACGAAATAGTGAATTGTATAAGGGGGGACATATGAGTATAGGCAAGACGAGGGGATTTCTCTACTGGCTGAACCGACTCCTGAGGGAGTTAGGCTTAGGACATAGAATTTAATTCGGCGTTTACTTGTGAATGATGGTATAATTATTCTGACTTTAGATGACTTATTTCAAAAAGTCGGAGGTAGTATGAAAACTTTTAATTCAATACGAACAGTTGAATCCCGTGCAGTTCAGATTTGGCAGATTCTTGTTGGGCTGGCCTACAACAGACAAACTATCACTTATGAGAAATTATCAGGACTTCTTGGGTTTAAAGGCGCGGGGACCATGGGCCAGTTTTTAGATCCGATTATGCGATACTGTAAATTAAACGGATTACCTCCACTGACTGTATTAGTAGTGGGCAAATATCTGGGGGTACCTGGCGAAGGTCTAATTACAGTTAAGGATGCAGATTTAGAAAGAGAACAGGTCTACGACTACGATTGGTTTAACATTTATCCTCCGGATGAAACTGAATTTGCACAAGCATTAACGGCAAAACTCTAATACTCACTTGCCGCGCAAAGGTTGACATGGATAGAATCGTTGTAAGTAAAAATATTTGTCCTTAAGACTTACACCGCTATTCTAGATAAGTTTCACGGTGAAGCTCAGGTCTCCCAGACCGGTGTCTATATAGGCGACCAGATACACAGATGCTCGCTTGACGCTGGGAAATCACTTCACCACAATATAGGAGGGAGTCAGCATCTAGATCATACTGCTATTGTGTCGTAGGTTTGATCAAATAGCTTCGCATTCAAGTATACTACAATGCTCGATTGTTAGGTTATGCATTTCGTCATTTCGTGCAATTCAAGAAATACAATATATAACCGTCATTGCTGAGAGGGTAGTCTGATGAGGGAAGATACTCACAGTGCCCTCTGGCTAGTTGAGAAATACCCAGGCGTAAGCTCAAAAATCGTCGACCCGGTCGACAACCCCTGAACCTGCGTTCACGCAGGTGAGGGCAAAGTCCTTTTAGAAACCAGGCCGGACCTGGGAATATCGTTAAGGTTTATCGATGGTTTTAGAATTAATGTTTCTAAACCAAGTTAAATTACCATCTTTAAAGTAAAACTCATCTTCCTTTCGTACTAGACAGGGTATTCCAAGAGTGCCTACGGAGGTAAGAAGGATATCACCTTCTTGTGGAGCACCAAATTTCTGCCTTATTTCTTCATATCGTTCGCGCTTGATAAAGAGTTCTGTTGAGGTGTTTTGCCTATTGAACCTTTCAATTATCTCCTTAGAGCGGAAAAATGGCACGCCATTTGGGACATATTCAGAATAATAAATTCTTTTAGCAGAAGTTATTTCGGCTACGTCCCCCAGCTTGCACTCCTTCCACTCACTCATTATTTGGTCTTCCAGCACAGCCCAATTGTTCGCCCACCCGGTACCCCCATCATTTCCGTAAAGCGTGCATCAATTGCCGCAATCATACGCATTATTTCATGGACCGGTTCTATATTACAGGTAGGTAATTGGGTCTTATGGCAAATCCATTCCGCTACAGCTACGCTCGCGAACAAATGCTTATTATCAAGCCCAAGGGTTGTCCACTGTTTGTCTTTGTCAGGTATTCGGGGTCTGATTGCTAATTCACGGTTCCAGAGTCGACCGTGGTGGGCGCAGGTATTGCGTAAATAGGTAATGACATGCATCCAGTTTCCAAAAACATTATGGTGAATTTCAAGGATTGAACAAATGCGGCGCTGTGGGTCAGGTAATAAATTACTATACAAATTAGAAAGGCTTCCCATGCTCATAATTTCGCAAGCCATCCACAAGGGTAAACGAGGGAAAACATTATATTTGGTTTTGTAATGCTCCAGGAATGTTTCCTTACCCCGGTTGATTTCTTCTTCCAGTGAGGCAATCCATTGGGCATGTTTAGCCTTATCGCGAAATAGTGCCGGGTCATAATGGGCAAAAGCGCCCCAGCCATGACTCAATTCATATACAATCCGAGTTCGGAGGAATATTTCTATCGGTGATAACAAAGCCAGCAAAGCATTACGGAGTTCCTCATCCAGGCGATACAGCTCTATGATTTTTTCAAATGTTGAATTAGGGAGAAAAACATCACGAAGTTTCTGAAACGGAATGCAATAGGCGCTGAATCGATAATAATTTACATGCTGCAGGAATTGGATAGCATCATCAGTAGAATTAACCGCGAGTCCACGGCTTTGAAGAAGGGCTACCTGCCCAGCGTAGGTTAGTGGGGGCTTTGTATAATCTGCGGTCATTCTGCCCCCAAAATAAAAAAACCCACCATGTTGCGCATGCCTTGCGGCAGAGGCTTGGCGGGTATGTTATATATACTGTAGAACATATTGTGAAAAATGTCAATAGCCATCAGGTTCAGAGATGTACTTACTAGTTTTTTTGTAATATTAACTTTGTTGCTTTATTTTTGTTTTCGTCAAATTCCCATATCTCTACATTTTTGGGTATTAAGTGCAAATATGTGCGGATATAATATTGCGCCAACGTTTCATTTCTCCGTTGATTATAGTCTCTTAATACAAATAAAATCTTGCGAAATTCACCAGGCGCTGCATAGAAATAATACATTGCCTCATTCCATTCCGTCATCTTTGCACTTGGGACATTTCTCCCTTCAGTCCATTTATGAGATTTGCATTCAACTAAAACCTTCGCTGTTGAATCACCCAGATCAAAACTATGTAGCTTTGTGCCATTGATTCCAATTGGAATAGAGAGACCAGGATGCAAGTTCAAGTTAATGGATGCAAAAAATAATTGTGCCTTTAATTCGAAGGCCTTCCCAACACTGGAATTACTAGCCACCCCTTTACGCTGAAATGGTTTATCCATCCTTGCCTTCCTCTATTTTGGAGTACACTGCAGAGTTAACCAATTCTAGGATATGAGTATCATATACTGGCAATAACTACCTGCTATTATCCTGCCAGTAATCTGGTTATATCACTCACAGTTTCCGATGTCAAAACCCCTTTATTGGCGGGGAGAAAATCTCTAGCGATAGCTGGTGTTTAAGGAGATGGCAGAATTGAACGAAACGTCACTTTGTGCAATTCAAGAAGTACAATATATAACCGTCATTGCTGAGAGGGTAGTCTGATGAGGGAAGATGCTCACAGTGTCCTCTGGCTAGTTGAGGAATACTGAGGCGTAAGCTCAAAAATCGTCGACCCAGCCGACAACCCCCGAACCTGCGTTTACGCAGGTGAGGGCAAAGTCCTTTTAGAAACCAGGCCGGACCTGGGAATATCGTTAAGGTCGTCCCCGGATTTCTGCCCCTTGTTTATCGCTTCCTCGATTGCCGTTTTAAGAGTCACGACCTCGTCATGGAGGCGTTTTACTTCCATCTCCAATTTCTTACTCCCTAGATTATTATCCTCGTGAAGGAAAGGATTCCTTCACGCCTCAATTATTCCTCAGATTGGTTATCACCTTCAGTATTAAAATCTTAATAAAAATTCTACAGCCTGTCTATGGCCCAAAAGTCCTACACCTGAGCATCAAGGCTTTCTTGCTATAGCCTAAAAGTACCGAATCCGGAAACTAGTAGACAGTAGTCAGTAGTCAAAAGATTCCCCTACTGGCTACTGGATTCTGTATTCTTTTTACTACCACTATCTTTGCTTTTTGCATTTTGAAGGGGCTTATTTGGAGATTGGATTTTGGAATTTAGCCAATGAGATTGCCACGCCCCGACAAGTCGGGGCTCGCAATGACACTCCCTTCTGTCATTGCGAGGAGCGAGATTTCTCGCTTACGCTTCGGAACAGGCTCCGCAATCTCGAGCACGAAATCGTGAAGGAAGGGATTCCTTCACGCCTCAAAATTGAAGGAGTTAACCAAGGCTGAGGCTGGGCACTACATCCAGGTCATAACCGCTCATCTTGCCAGCCTGTAAATGATAATAGCCACAAGCAGCCACCATAGCAGCATTATCAGTGCATAAGTGAGGAGGGGGAATAAGAACCGGGATTGGCGAGTTGGCAAGGAAATGCTGGGTTAATGTCTTATTGGCTGCCACTCCACCACTCAGCAAAATTTGCTCCACCTTCAATTGCCTGGCGGCTTCAATTGTTTTGGCAACTAAAACATCGACTATGGCCAACTGGAAGCTTGCTGCGACATCAGCCACTGAGACTCCTCCCTTGTGAACAAGATGCCACAAAGCGGTTTTAAGTCCACTGAAGCTGAAATCATGGCTTCCCTTGAGCCAGGCTCGAGGGAGGGGCAAGCAAGGGGTTCCAGAACGAGCTGCCTGTTCAATAGCTGGACCCCCAGGGTAGCCCAAGTCCAAGATTCTAGCCGCTTTGTCAAAGGCTTCGCCGGCAGCGTCGTCCCGAGTCCGCCCTAACTTCTCAAATTGCCCATGTCCCTTCATCAATACTAAATCGCTATGCCCACCGGAGACAACGAGACAGAGGCAGGGGAATTTCACTCCCCCCTTTTCGCCAGGTGGGGAGGAAAAGTCCAGCCAATTAGCATAGATATGCGCCTCAAGATGGTTAACCCCGGTAATAGGTAATTTTTTAGCCAAGGCAATTGCCTTGGCCACGTTAACGCCGACCAACAGCGACCCGGCCAGCCCTGGACCGAAAGTCACAGCAATACCATTGATATCCTGCCAGGAGACTTCGGTCATTGCCTGGCTGACAACCGGGATAATAGTGAGGAGATGTTGCCTTGAGGCGACTTCGGGGACTATGCCGCCATAGCGAGCATGAATGTCTATTTGCGAAGCTACAATATTAGAGATAATTCTGCTGCCGTCCTCCACTATGGCAGCGGCAGTTTCATCACAAGAGGTTTCAATACCCAGGATTTTCGTTTTCGTTCTCATGAACTGCCACCACTATCTTGGCATAACCTTGAACAATATCTTATCCTGGCGCCGCAATATTCCCAGAAGCCGGGGAGGTGCTTCCCTGCTTACAACGGTAAGTCACCCTTTGCCTCTCTCCTTGGCTACCATATTTAGCAGAGTACACACCCATAAAAATATTATATACGTGCTTCTCCTGCCTTCTTAACAGCATATTGTATTAGAGGTGGTGCAAGGAGTCCATGAACTACTGTTGTGGTCGCCATAAGTGCGATTATTGTGCCTCCGAGCTCATATTCCGATAATGCTTGAGCTGCGAGGAAAGCAAGACCTATGGCAACACCTGCTTGATCTAGCATTGCAAGGCCAAGATACTTCTTAATTTTTGGCTCAGATCTTGATAAAACGCCTCCTATGCTACACCCTGTTATCTTGCCAATACTTCTGCCAACGCAATACACAATTACAAGCGGCCACATGAGATGAAAAAGTGAGAAGTCCATCGCCATACCAATAGCGGCGAAAAACAAAACAAATATCGGCGTCATGATATTATCTATCAATTCGTTTGAGCGACTGCCGATTTGGACATTGAGGTTAATTACTGCGGTTCCTAAAGCCATACATGCGAGAATTGCCGAAACTCCAATCATTTCCGCCAGACCCCAACATAGAATAGCAGCCGCAATAGAAACAACAAAGATGTGGTCGGAAGAGAGATGTATTTTCTTCGTGAAGTAAGAAATAGCAATTCCAATTACCCCTCCAAGTCCCAGACCACCAAAAATCACCCATAATGGGTAAGTAAAGGAAAATGAAATGCTTGCTTCTCCACCTAACAACATCTTCGTCAACATAATCCCCACCGAATAAATAACTATTACAAGCGCGTCATCCAATCCCACAAGAGCCATAGTTATGTCTGTAAGTGTTCCTTTTGCCTTTAAGTCTCTTAAAACTGCTATTGTTCCTGCCGGAGCGGTTGCAGGGGCGAGCGAACCCAAAATTATGGAAAGTGGGAGGTCCCTCGTTAATAAATATACAAAACCCAATGTTACAATAAAGGTCATGAACACCTGCACAAACAATATAATGACCATCTGCTTGCCCATTCTTTTTAGAAAAGCGAAGGAAAAGCTCAACCCTATCATGTAGGCAACAAGAGCAAGCGTGGTTCCAGTGATAATGACATTGAATTGTTCGGGCGCGCTGAAATTTAAAACCTGGCCTATGATAATACCCGCGAGAATATATGCTAAAACTTCCGTTAAACGTATCTTGCGTAATATCCTTCCGAGTATAAATCCAAGTATGAGAATTAAAGCGACAAGCACATAGATATTCATACCATGTTCATGAACTTATGTCTGAGATTTTTTACCAGGAGCTGGATTGTTATTTCTCCCAAGAGTCTTTTATTTTCATCAACAACTGCTAATCTGCGGATATTGAAGGAGGAAAACTTCCTTAAGACGTGAGTCACAGTTTCTTCCGGCGAGCATACAACAGGATTATGTGTCATGATATCCTGGACAACACTTTCTTTATGCAATATCTCAGCCCTGGGAATTCCGAATATTCTTTCCTTCTTTTCCCCAGGAGGGATAACGCAACGCAGCATATCGTGTTCCGTTACTACCCCGACCACTCTCATGTCCTCAGTATTGTTAACTACCCATGCGTGTGCCCTAAGGGAAAGCTTGGTAAGAAAGTCCGCCCAAATCGCATTCTCTTCTATAAATGGCGTATCACTCCCAGGTACCATTATTTCTTTTACTTTTGTCTTGTAAAATTCTTCCATCATGGTCTGTTAGGGAAAAACTACTTGTCTTGATTTGGCTAGAAACTTGCAGTAAAGCTTTGTCATGTGCTTATGTTAGTATTCTAATAGAGAAGGAAAGATTAGGCAAGCAATAACAGCTTGCCTGGCGCTGTCCAGTATGTTAGCTTAGCTTTGTATCTTAGACGTTTTAAGCATGACTTCTATTATTCTCGCCGGTGGCAAAAGTCTAAGGCTTGGTCAGAGCAAGGCTCTTCAGGTTATTGAGGGTAAGAGCCTTATCCAGCGGGTGGCTGACCGCCTTGCCATCCTCAGCACAGAAATCATCATAGCGACTGCTCATGGCGAAGCAATTCCCTGCTCCTCGGCTGTAAGGATAAAAACGGTAGCCGATATTTATCCTGGAAAGGGCCCGCTTGTGGGCATTTACTCAGGTTTAATAGCCTCATCTAGTTCGCGGGCTATCGTTGTTGGCTGTGATACACCGTTTCTGAGCGTTAGCTTGCTTGAATATATGATCCAAATCTGTTCTACATTTGATGTTGTTGTTCCTCGGATAAAAAATAAATTAGAGCCCCTTTGCGCAGTGTATTCCAAGAATTGTTTAGGCCCCATCCAAGGGTTGCTGGAGCAAGATGAACTGAGGATTAGCAAACTTTTTAGTATGGTCAAGGTGAAGTACGTTGAAGAGGACGAGCTCAATAGATTTGACCCGGAGCACCTAAGCTTTTTCAACATAAATAGCCAGGCTGATCTGGAGAGGGCAAAAAAGCTGGCAGCCGAAAAGGGATGGGGGAGAGAAGAGAAGTGCTAGTGGCTCCACTTCTCCTGGGATAATCGAGAGGTAAGCCACGTACGCAAGGGCTCGTCCGAAGCTTTATAATCAGAGCAATAGTTAGAGCGGCCCAAGAGATTGCTTCCCTTTCGCTACGCCTGAGGCTTCGGCTCACTGCAATGCTATTGCTTGTAAAGTGCTTAGAGTTTCTCCACCTTGACTGCTGAGACTTTAAGCTCAGGAATTTTGGATACCGGGTCTAGCTTGGGATTAGTAAGAATGTTGGCAGCACTCTCGGCGAAATGGAAAGTCATAAATACCAATCCTGAGGGCAACGCTTCAGTTACTTTAGCTTTAGTGATAACTTCACCGCGCCGGGAGCTGATTTTAACCTTGTCACCTTGAGCTATGCCGAGTTGCGAAGCATCCTCAGGGCTGATTTCCACTACACCTTCAGGCTCTATAATATTAAGCCCAGCTACCTTGCGGGTCATCGTCCCAGTATGGAAATGATACAAGCTGCGCCCTGTGGTGAGAATCAGAGGATAGTTTTCGTCAGGTAACTCCCCCGGGGGCACATACTTCAAGGGGATAAGTCTGCCTTTCCCCCTAACAAAAATATTCGTATGTAATATCGGTGTACCTGGATGGTCATCAATAGGGCAAGGCCACTGGAGTCCACCATCCTCTAACCTCTGGTAACTTATGCCACCATAGCTGGGAGTAAGATTGCGAATTTCTTCCATTATGTCAAGCGAATGGCTATAGTCGAAGCCTTTAGCCCCTAACCTTTGGGCTACCTGGCAAATAATCCACCAATCAGGCTTGGAATCGCCAATTGGCTCAACAACTTTCCTTACTCGCTGCACCCGGCGCTCAGTGTTAGTGAAGGTGCCATCCTTTTCGGCAAAGCTTGCCGCTGGCAAGACAACATGGGCAAACTTTGCTGTCTCAGAAAGGAATATATCCTGAACCACAAAAAAATCAAGTCGAGCCAGCGCCTCCCAAACATGTTGGGCATCAGGATCGCTTAGTGCCGGGTTCTCACCAACCAGATATAGCGCCTTTATCTCTTTACGATAGGCGGCTTCAAGCATCTCGACCAGGGTCAGTCCTGGAGATGGGGGTAATGAACACCCCCAGGCAGTTTCGAATTTCTCTCTAATAGCTGGATCGGCTACCGCTTGATAGCCGGGATAGACGTTAGGTAAGGCACCCATATCGCAAGCACCCTGCACATTGTTCTGACCTCTGAGTGGATTGACCCCGGTTGAGGGCTTGCCTACATTCCCGGTGAGCATTGCCAGGTTGGCGGTAGCCAGCACATTGTCGGTGCCGTGGGAATGCTGGGTAATGCCCATGGAATACAGGATGGTGGCGGGACTATTGCTAGCAAATATACGAGCAGCTTCTACAATCTTGTCCCGCGGCACCTTAGTGACCCGCTCAACAAAATCAAGGTCAAAATCCTTTAACGACTCCCTGAAAGCATCGAAGTTCTCACATCTATCCTCGATAAAGGCCGAGTCGAATAGTTCCTCATCCACTATAACCCGCATCATACCCATGAGGAGGGCGACATCTGTGCCAGGGTTATGCTGCAGCCAGAGGCTAGCAAAGCGGCACAGGTCGATCTCACGAGGGTTAGCCACGATGAGCTTCCCTCCATTATTGACCGCTCTTTTCACCTCAAGCCCAATCACAGGATGGGCTTCTGTAGTATTGGTGCCAATAGCTAAAATACAAGCGGCGTCGCCAATTTCATTGATGGAATTGGTCATTGCTCCGCTGCCAAAACTTTGCACCAGGCCAGCCACAGTAGGGGCATGACATAGCCGGGCGCAGTGATCAACGTTGTTAGTGCCCAGAACTGCCCGAGCAAATTTTTGCATGACATAGTTTTCTTCATTGGTACACTTGGCTGAGGCGATGACGCCTACTTCGTGTGGTGCATAGCGCTTCAGTTCTTTCGCCACCAGTTCTAGTGCTTCATCCCAGGATGCCTCTTTCAGTTCCCCATTCCTTCTTATCAGGGGAGAAGTCAGCCTCTCAGGGTGATGAACAAACTCGGCGATGCCAAAGCGACCTTTAACACATGCCTGCCCATGATTAGCCGCACCATCTGGATCAGGTATTGAAGCTATTATCTTCTCATCCTTGACCAGAAGATTTAACTGGCAGCCAACACCACAATAGGGA
Organism: Dehalococcoidia bacterium; assembly: GCA_049678605.1. GTDB lineage: Bacteria > Chloroflexota > Dehalococcoidia > GIF9 > AB-539-J10 > RBG-13-51-36. Next base: position 15,665 of record JBAUEM010000089.1, on the reverse strand, counting down.
CAAATTGTGGTAACTACACGGTCGGGCTCCGCCAGCCCGCGAATAGCCAAATCAACGAGGGCACCTGTGGGGCAAGAATCAACACAGGCACCGCAGAACTTGCAGCCAACCTCGTAAAGCGTTAGCCCATTTAAGGGGGCAATAGCATGGCACTGGAGGCAGCGTTGAGCTTCAGCGACCGCTGTCTCCCAATTCATACCATGCTCTACCTCGGCAAGACCTTTAATACGTGTTTCAGGTGGAAGATGGGATAGCTTAGCCAGTCTTTCCCCCATAGTTACTTCTTCCAACCAGGCCATAGCCTCCTCAGCAGGCACAAGATGCTCTGTAATATCTCCTCTGCCGCCAAGGTAGCGGTCGATAGACTGAGCTGCCTTCCTTCCCGCTGCAATAGCATTGATGACCAAAGCTGGGCCACTCTCGCAATCACCTCCGGCAAAAACGCTCTCTCGACTCGTGCTTAAGTCTTCATTGACCTTCACTATGTTTCCCCGTCCTACTTCGACCTGAAAGCCCGCAGGAACATCTGGTTGTTCGCCAATGGCAGAAATTAAAGTATCAAGCTCAGCGATAAACTCAGTCCCCTTAATAGGAACAGGTCGGCGTCTGCCACTGGCATCAGGCTCTCCTAACTCCATGCGGATTAACTCCAGCTTCAGATTATCATTCTCATTGAAAATCTTCGAAGGAGCAACGAGAAAGATGATTTCAACTCCCTCCTCCAACGCTTGTTCTACCTCTTCCGGTTGGGCTGGCATCTCGTTCTTTGTCCTGCGGTAAAAAATGGTCACTCTCCTAGCGCCAAGCCGTAAAGCAGCGCGTGCAGAATCTATGGCAACGTTTCCTCCACCAATCACCCCTACCCTATCCCCTAAGTTCACTTTCTCCCTCAGATTAAACCGGCGAAGGAATTCCACACACCCAATTACCCCAGGCAAGTCTTCTCCCTCTACCCCCAGCTTCATTTCTTCGTGAGCACCGATGGCAAGAAAAACCGCCTGGTATCCCTGCTCAAAAAGGGAATCCAGGGACTCGACCCGAGTGTTCATTCTGATTTCCACACCCGCCATCTCAATTTCTCGAATCTCATCGCGGAGTATGTTCCGCGGAAGGCGATATTCAGGAATTCCCACTCTCATCATTCCACCGGGCTCGGGGAGAGCTTCGAACACAGTTACCTTGTGTCCCAGCTTGGCCAGATAATAAGCACAGGTAAGCCCTGCCGGCCCTGCCCCAACTACCGCTATGCTCTTACCAGTTGCCGGAAGAGCCTTTGCCTGTTTTTTCCAGCTATCATCACCATTATCAGAGGCAAAGCGCTTGAGAATTCTTATGTTTAATGCTTTATCTACATCTTGGCCGCGCCGACATTCCTCCTGACAGGGGGCAGCACATACTCTACCCAATACAGCAGGAAAGGGAACCTTCTCCCTTATCACTGCTAAGGCAGCGCTTGGTCTCCCTCTTGCAATAAGACGAATATAACGAGGAATATCTATGCCGGCAGGACAAGCTACCTGACAAGGAAAGGCAGTTTCAATCACCCCAAGTCCTCTTATCTCATCGCAGACCCGAAGACAGCGATGGCACAAAATGCAAAAGCTGGAATCACGGGCGAAGAAAGGATTATCCGCTAAAGTAGGTAAAGACCTGGAAACATGGACGGGTATCTCCTTTAAACCGATATGGTCGATGGCTTTCTGAAGTTCGCAGTTCCTTGTCTCAAGGCAGATACCAGCAGGTTGTCTAGCTAAAATGACAAGCAACTTTTTTTGCTGTAGTTCTTGTACCTTTGGCGTCTTCGTCTTGACTACCATTCGCTCAGAGACGGGAGTAACACAGGAGAGGACAATATTGCCGTTTGCCTCCACTACACAAAGCTGGCAAGCCTCATCGGGGATTCCCTGGGGTAGCGGTTTTAGACCTGGATAGTAACAAAGACTGGGAATGTAAATTCCTGCGCTTCTGGCAGCCTCCAATATCGTCTGCCCCTGCTTGGCTTTTATATCCTCACCATCAACATTTAATGTAATTATGCCTTCTTCAGCCATTGCTTATTCCTTCCTCAACGAACACTAGATACATTATGTCACCTTGACCCTGAATTCGGTTACTAGGTTAGGTAGAGGGAATATCCTTTACTAGCTTCCAGATGATAGTTTCGCTAAGCACAGTTACATCCTCAGTGGAAAGATAATCAGAAATATTAGAATCGAACAATATATTCCCATTGGGAGCAAGCTCCTCATCGCCTCTCCATAACACTAAGGTTATGGGCACGTGGTCGAAAGCATTGACGGTCACAGACACATCCCCATAGTCTGCCTCGCGGCCTCCTAACTTTGCTGCCGCCTTTATCAGCAGCTCGGGATTTTTGCCAAAGTGGTTTACAAAAGGGGCTATCGCTCTTTGGGAAAATGCCGGGAAATAACTAATGCCTCCCGGTAGCTGTTTATAGGTAATCAATATATCGGTAGCCGGTGTGTCCTTTGCCAAAGTGAAATAGTGCAGTATCAGGATTTTGTCCTTCAGCGGAACTTCCACGTTGCTATCCTCCAACAATATTTCGACATCAGGAAGGGTAATATGATATGGCTGATTTAGATAATTAATGACTATCTCGTTGGGCCCTACGTACCGCGCACCGCTTTTACGACATTGCTCTTGTATATCACTGATTTTGGTCAACTGCTCACGAGCGAGCTTATAGGAAAGCCCAAAACCCTGCTCCCGGGAACCATGTGATGAATAATGTCGGTTTTTCATTATGGGGCAAACTTAGGGCGGGGCAAAAGACCAGCCGCCTCTACTATCTCGGGCACTGCTTCCTCCCACTCAATAGCCATGAGATGAATACCCGCCACACCCTCAATTTCACGCACTTGATTGATAATATCAATGCAAAGCTTGATGCCCTCCTTAGACACTTGCTCCTTAGGCACTCCTTGGAGCCGCTCAATAATGCTGTCAGGCACATCCATTCCGGGAACTCTGGCCTTCATATATTTTGCGGCACCCACTGACTTTATGGGAGCAACGCCGGCAAGTATCTTTACCCTCTCATGTAATCCTCTGTCCCGTACCATCTTCATCCATTCAGCGAACTTATCTACATTGTAGATAATCTGAGTTTGGATGAAATCTGCCCCCGCTGCCACTTTCTTGGCAAGACGCACCACCCTGAACTCAAAAGGGTCAGCAAAGGGATTAGCGGCAGCTCCGATGAAAAGACGAGGTTCAACCGCCATCTCATCACCACACTGAAACTTCTTTTCATCCCGCATATCCTTCACCATCTTAACCAGTTGAATAGAATCAACATCGTAAACACCCTTAGCCATAGGATGATTACCGAATTTCTGGTGGTCGCCCGTAAGACACAACATATTATTTATGCCCAGTGCTGCTATGCCTAACACATCCATCTGAAGGGCAATGCGATTGCGGTCACGACAGGTCATCTGGACAATAGGGTCTAAACCCTCCTCTTTACCGATAAGGCAAGCTGCCCAGGATGCCATGCGCACTACAGCAGTCTGCCCATCGGTGACATTAAAAGCATCTACATGACCCTTGAGTATCTTTGCTTTTCTTCTAACTATCTCAGAGTCAGCGCTTTGTGGTGGTCCCAATTCGCCTGTGACAGCAAACTGTCCAGCCTCTAGCACACGTTCTAAATTACTCTTCGTCTTCATAAATCCCTCCTAATGTTGCTCTTTATCATACTCCCAATGTTTCTATTACCTTCTTCGTCCCCTTCAATTCCTCCAGCAGGTTGATGGGTTCAACCTCTAAGCTGCGTGGTCTTATTGCTTTACTCCAATCATGCGGTTCTTGTATTTCCGACAGCTCATCAAGTTCACCAAGTTTCCCTAACCTCTTATAGATCATGACCCAAGCACAGTCCCGTGTAGGGTCTACTTCACACTTGCCATCCGTAGTTGTTCCGCCACAGGGGCCATTTAACAACCCCTTGGGACATTGGACCAGTGCACAAATACCAGCAGTCCTCCCAAGTTCGCATTCTCCGCAGGCTTGGCATTCCTCTTTGAACTTGCTAGGTCCTCCACTGGAAAACCCAAGGGCGTTGTTTGATGGATACATAGGCTTTACAATACCCATTTCCTCTTCCAAATATCCTCGCACTGCTTGCGCACCATCGCCGCAACTCTGCATTAATATGGCATCGCATGTCTCTATCTCTTGCCTGTGCTCCTTCAAAAACATGGAGGACATAGGAAGGTAGCAGGCAAATACGGCGAAAGGTAATCCAATTTTACCCACGATCTCCTTCCCCTGCTCTGTCAGTTTCTTTGCCATCTCATTAACTTCTTTTATGCCGCCTGTATGAAAGACTGTAGCACACCCTCCACACCCCATCAGAAATATCCTTTTCTTACCTGCAAGATATCCTAGAATCTCCTCAAAAGGTTTTTGGACTTGTGCATTCATTTCTTTCCTCCTCTATAATTGATGTATTCGACATGTGAGTCTGGGTAGCTTCTAGGGACTGCCTCTCTCACGTGCAATGACATTTAGGAAAGCCTCTTTACAGGTGGCCCTGATGTAAGGCTCACACTCCAATTCTTCGGTGTCACAAGCCTTTCCAATTTATCAAGTTGTCCTAGTTTGGCAAGGCGATCGACAATCTGTTGCCAGACGCAAGGTATATCCGGATCAACTTCACATTTACCACCTTGTGAGCCACCACAGGGACCATTGAGCAGATGCTTAGAACATCGGGCAATAGGACAGAGGCCACCAGTAAACTCCAGCATGCAATCACCACACTCAAGGCAGCGCTCCGCTTCTTTCCACTCGGCATGAGCACCACCTGAGGACAGAGTGTTGCAGCCAGGATGTACTACCTTATCCACTAATTCCGCTACAGTCTGCACTCCAGCCCCATCGGTCAGAACCAGGATAGAATCGGCAGCAGCAATTCCCTTTTTATAAGCTCTGAGTTTCAACTTGGTTAACACGCTATCACATAACATATCAACAGCTACTGAACCCGAAACAGCTTTACCCCGTTCCTGCAAAGTGTTTTTCATTTCTGCTACTTGTTTTTCTCCTCCACTCCCCCAGCCCTCAGCACAACCCTTACAACCAATGAGAAAGATACTCTTATCCCCGTCAAGATAGCTTAGGATTTCTTCTATTGGTTTTTGCTCTGAAATCAGCATTTTCCCTCTCCTTTACACCCTCACCTTATTCCTCTCCCTCGAGGGAGAGATTAGCTGAGGTATTAAGTTCTGCCAAAATGGCATCTATTATCTGAGGCATTTTCTCTCGAAGCTCCGGCGATAATTCTAACCCCCAGTTAATATCCCTGGGTTCGACCCCAATAATGACAGCTTCACCTGTTTTATGCCAAAGCTGCATTAACATTAAGCTATCCACTAAGCCCACATCGTGAAGGGATAGAAATGGTTTTTGCTCTAGAGTTATATCCTCAAGGTGAAAACGGTAAATTTGCCCAGGCATTCCCCCACCCTTAACAGCATCCACTATGATCAATTTATCAGCGTCCTCAAGAAACTGCACTACATCGGGGCACGTCCCCCCATCTATTATTTTTACATCGGGGAGAGAGATTCCCTCCAAAGCATGTACCACATGACAACCAATCCCTTCGTCTCTCAACAAGACATTCCCTATTCCCAGAACAAATTTTCCCATTCCTGAACTTTCCTCCAAATTTTTACTAACAAACCCTAAATTTTCCCAGGTCATGCCCTTTGGGACTGAGCAAATGTACAGAACAGGCGAGGCAAGGGTCAAAGGACCTCACAATGCGCACTATCTCAAAAGGATTAGCCTCATCCCTTATCTTAGTTCCAGTGATAGCCTGCTCCAAGGGTCCAGGTTGGTCTTCATCATCCCTGGGAGAAATATTCCAGGTAGAAGGGGTAATGACCTGGTAATTAGCAATCTTACCTTCTTTTATTTCTATCCAGTGCCCGAGGGCACCCCTCGCTGCACCGACCAGTCCCATTCCAGTAGCTTCTTCTGGGAGTTCGTAGCTTACGTAGGCTGGTTCACCGGGTTTGAGCTCTAGAACCCAGCCGGCCATAGCATCGGCTATGAGTTTAGTCTCCAAGGCTCGAGCAAGATTACGCCCCATGACAGAAAACATCTTATCGGGGCTTACATTTGCCTGGGATAAGGCAGAATCAACCAGGCTCTTGACTCCGGGATTGCCTCCGACATAGTTGACCATGATTCGAGCCAGTGGCCCAACTTCAAAAACTGCCTTACCATAGCGAGGTGATTTTATCCAAGAATAAGCCCCCTTCTTCCCTTCATCAGGAACAACATCTCCCTGGGAGGGATGTCTGCCGCTGATAGAATCGGCATACCAGGAGTGCTTTACCTCTTCAGTGATCTTAGTTGTATCCAATTCATTAAACTTAAGACTGGTAGAGGTGATTCCTGACTTAAAAAATCTTTTCCTCTTGGTGAGGTCTGCTTCCCCTCCATCTAGCTCATAGGAGCCATAAGCAAGCAGATTCCCACAGCCACGACCGATCTCAAAGTAATCTGAGTAAACCCGGGCCACCGCTAGCACATCTGGGAGGTAAACATTATCGATAAACTCCTGGAGCTCCTTCAACCTCCACAGGAATGAGGTCATATTGTCAACCGAGGGTACAGAGGCAACTCCACCGGGCATTACGCCCATGTTGTGAGGCATCTTACCACCGAACAGGGCAAGCATCTCCTGGCCTTTACGACGCATGTCGAATGCGGCGACATAGTGCGCTACCGCCTGTTCATTAACTTCGTCGGGCAGACGATAATCACCTTCATAACGAGGTACAAAAGGCCCCAACTCCCCTCGTGCAATAAAGCTCTTTATTGAATTTAAGGCGGGATTATTCCCCTCATACTTTGCTAACCTAGCCACATCCACATAATCAAGAGCCACCAGGTGATAAAAATGAAGGATGTGGTCAGCAATATGGGCTGCTCCCAGAATTAGATTGCGGATAATTCTGCCGTTGTCGGGGATTTTGTCAGCGATGCCAAAAGCGCTATCCAGGTTTAAAGCAGCGGCAGTAGAATGACTTGTCGGGCAAACCCCACAAATACGTTGAGCTATCCGCTGGGCATCACGGGGGTCCCTACCCCTCATGATTAGCTCTAAACCGCGGAACAGCATCCCCGAACTCTTAGCCTCCTTCACCTTGCCACCATCAACTACTGCCTCCACCTTAAGATGTCCTTCAATACGAGTTACTGGATCGATTATAATCTTGCCCATTAATTCAAACCTCCTCTGGCAGAGCAGCTTCGCTCACTTTCTCATAGAGCGGAGATATGTCAAAGAACCCGGGCTCCGTGCAGCCAATACAAGTGGCACCACAACCTACACACCAACTAACCTTATTGTTCCACAACCTCAAAGGACAATCGGCATGGGTTATAGGTCCCCTACACCCTAATTCGTAATTGCACCCGGGATCGCCAAACTTCTTAGCAAACTTATTCTCATCATAGTAGGCTCGCCGTGGGCAGTTCTCGTGGATGGTTTGCCCATAGAAAGCCTTAGGACGCCCATGCTCATCCAAATCCTCCGGCTTCGGCAGACCGGAAAGCAGGATACTTGCCACCGTGCCCACAAACCAGTCAGGGTGTGGTGGACAACCAGGAATATTTACCAACGGAGTATTTATGCCTTTGGCTCGAAGAACCTCACTGACGCTGCGACACTGAGTAGGGTTGGGATAGGCAGCGGGAATTCCCCCAAAAGCAGCACAGCTACCCAAAGCAATGACCGCCAGGGCATCCTTGGCCAATGTTTCAACCCATGATTTCATAGTCATTGGCTTCCCATCCTTTTCACCAACCACCCCATGGATACCACCTTTAGCAGTGGGTATAGCCCCTTCTACAATCAGGATGTAACCTCCCTTTTTCTTCCGTGATGTATCCACCATAACTTCAATTACAGGCGCTCCTGCCCCTGCCATTACAGTAGGATGAAACCTTAGATTTATATGACTGCCTGGGAGCACTTCGTCAACTAAGAGGTTTTTAATAGAAGGATTTATAACATTGAGAAGAGAGACTGAGCAGCCGGTACATCCAGCGGCTTGTAACCATACCGCCGGGTATTCTTTTGTATCCATAAGTCCTCACCTGCCTTTCGACTTATTTTCGTAAATCCTCCACCAAGGGGGATATTTTCTCAATCATAAACGTAAGCCTTCAGCTATTTCCTTCACCTTTAATTGAAGGGGAGATTCCTGGGGGAGTTCAGTTACGGGCCTTCCCTTCATTTCCAAACTCGCCATATCGGGGTCCTCTGGAATCAGGGCAATAACCTGAAGGCCAGATTCGTCAATTGCCTTTTTTATCTCCGGAGACAATTCACCTTTGACACGATTAACTATAAGCCCGACTTTGTCTACGTTTGATCTCAATTCCTCAATGAGATCCTTCATTCGAGCTGCCACAGTGATGCCTCTTATTGTGGGGTCAGATATGACAAGCAACACATCTACATCCCTGGTTGTCTGGCGGCTGATATGTTCCATGCCCGCTTCGCAATCCATAACGATGTAACTATATTTATAATCCTTTACTAGCTTATCCAGGGATGCACGCAGAAACTCATTGGGCGCACAATAACATCCAGGCCCTTCAGGACGCCCCATGGCTAGAAGGTCAAAGCCTTTGGACTCTACTAAGGATTCCATTATCTTGCTAAACAGATATTCTTGCTTGGTAATGGAGGGGCTAAAACGACCCTTGGAGACATCTTCAGTCATCTTTTCTCGTATTCTACCCACAGTTTTACTATCATCCAGAGGCAGACCCAGCGCCTGGTTAAGATTGGTGCTAGGGTCAGCATCCACAGCCAGGACTAACCCTTTTTGAGAAAGGAGCTTTATGAGTAAGGCGGCAACGGTAGTCTTACCTGTACCTCCTTTTCCTGCGATAGCAATCGTTTTGGTCATTTCCTTGCTCTCTTTTCAGACAAATTCGGGGAAGGCAGCAAGCTAACAGGCGATAGCTTCACCACTGCATTATACTCGGGAGGGCAGACTTCCAAGCATGTGCCACACTTAGAGCACTTTTCCTGATCTATGATTTTAACTTCCCCCTTATCTCCCTTAATTGCTTCTGTGGGACAGGTCAAAACACAATGCTCACAGGCTCTATCACACTTGTCTGGAAGGATATAATAAGCAGTGAGTTCAGGACATACTCTGGCGGGGCAGCGCTTCTCTAAGACGTGAGCTTCGTATTCATCTCGGAAATAGCGCAGGGTTGTGAGGACAGGATTAGGGGCTGTCTTTCCCAAGCCACAAAGCGAACCTATCTTGACGTCCTCAGCTAATGCGAGGAGAAGATCAAAATCCCCTATTCTGCCTCGGCCAGCCGTGATGTCCTCCAAAATATTTAGCATTTGCAAAGTCCCTAAGCGACACATAGTGCATTTGCCACAGGATTCCCTGGTAGAAAAATCAAGAAAAAACTTCGCAGCATCGACCATGCAGTTATCCTCATCCATGACAATCATACCCCCTGAGCCCATCATCGAGCCAGCCTCTCGAAGGGAATCATAATCGATAGGGATGTCGAGCAAATTCTCGGGAAGACACCCCCCCGAGGGACCCCCTATCTGTACCGCTTTAAACTGCTTGTCTTTAGCAATTCCACCACCGATGTCATAAATAAGCTCACGAAGTGTTGTTCCCATAGGCACTTCGGCCAATCCTGCGTTAGCCACTTTGCCTGCCAGGGTAAACACTGCTGTGCCCTTGCTTCCTTCAGTGCCGATGGAGGCAAACCAGTCCGCACCTCGCTCAATTATCAAAGGAACATAAGCAAAGGTCTTCACATTGTTTAACAGAGTAGGTTTATCCCATAATCCAAGTTCGGCAGGATAAGGTGGCCTGGGTCTAGGCGTGCTCATTTTCCCCTCAACAGCCGCTATAAGCGCTGTTTCTTCACCAGAGACGAAAGCACCAGCCCCTGCCGCTATCTCTATATGGAAATCAAAACCACTCCCTAAGATATTATCTCCCAGGAAACCTAGTTCCCCGGCTCGCTTTAAAGCAATCTGCACACGCTCAATAGCTAAAGGATATTCAGCACGAACATAGATATAACCTTGCTCGGCACCTACGACGTAACCGGCAATAATCATTCCCTCGATAACTTGATGGGGGTCGCTCTCCAGAATCACCCGGTCCATAAAAGCACCGGGGTCTCCTTCATCAGCATTGCATATGACATATTTTGGTGTTCTTCTAACCTTACGGCATAGCTCCCACTTCCGGTATGTAGGAAATCCAGCCCCTCCCCGCCCCCGCAGCCCGGATTTTTTCAGCTCCCCAACTATTTCCTCAGGGGGCATCTTTAACGATTTTTCCAGACCGCTATAACCACCATTGGCGATGTAGTGATTTACATTTTCAGGGTCGATGCAGCCACAGCGGCGCAGTATAAGACGAAGCTCATGCTCAAATCTGGGAAGCTCTGGAATGTAGACTGCTTCCCCATCACCCCCTTCAAAAGTACCTAAGGCAAGCTCAAGGCAAGGGTCATCGCCTGCAACATAACCTTCCACAAGGCGAGGTACAATCTCTGGCGTTACATTGGCATACACGACACGAAGAGAGCCAGCCTTGGATATAACGACCAAGGGATCAGCATAGCATAGACCCGTGCAGCCAACCTGGATAACCGGGACTTCCAGACCTTGCCGTGTTAGCTCCTTATTAAAGGCATCAACTACATCCAGGGCGCCGGCTGCCCGACCACAAGTAGCTGTGCCGACAAGAATATAGCTGCCCTTTTGCAGAGCTTCCCACTCCGACTTCGCTCTATTATTAATTTCCTCGAAAGTCACGTTAAACACAAGATAGAGACAGAGATAGAGAGGGGTAGGGGCTCTGCCTCAACTCTTCTCTTTCTGAGTTTCTTGCTTATACGGTATTAAAGCCTCTTCCACCTTAAAAGGCGTCATCTTAGGATGAATTTTATCCCTTATTACTATCACGGGAGCCAGCATGCAGCACCCAATACAAGCGACCCTTTCCAAGCTAAAGTTCCCATCTTCGGCAGTCTCGCCTACTTTGATATCTAACTCGCGCTCCAGGGCTTCCAAAATAAGTCTACCCCCCACTAAGTGACAGGCAGTCCCCATACAAACCATGGTGTGGTATTTTCCTAACGGAACCAAGCGGAACTGATTATAAAAGGTAGCAACCCCCCAAACCTCAACTTCTGGCATCTCCAGGAAGTCAGCAATTTCTTGCATCGTTTTCTTGGGGAGATACCCCAGCTTTGTCTGAACTTCTTGTAATAGCGGGATTAAATTTTTCTTCTCTTTTTTATGCGAGCTTAGAATCTCAGCTACTGCTTGGCTAGTTTGCTCCTCTGTAATCATTCCTTCGACAAGCTCAGGACAGGCCCTTAAGTTGCTTAGCAAATGCAGGCAGGAAGGCCGCTATTCCGGTCGTTTCCCGGGGACCGATTATTATCTCCCATTCAAGGTTCAAAGCATCTTCAAGCTCACCTTTGATTCTGGCCACTTTTCCTGGGATAATTAGCTTTCTATGTTTCACCTTATCCTCAATGCCACATTTCTTGATGAATGTTCCTACGGAATCGCCGCTAAACTTACCTGCCGCCCAGGCAGTGAGGACACCAAGCCCTTCCGCGTCCTTAACACAAATGTAGGCAGGGACCTTGGTAGCCTCAACAGCCGATGAGACAAGGAAGTAGGTCAAAGCCCAGTTTGAAGTGACAAGGACCGGGGAGGATTCATCAGGTTCTCCCACTTCATAATACTTCTCCTCTACTGCCATAGGAAAACGAGGATCGGTATAGATATTAAGCCGTTGAACTAGAAGAGGAAGCAGAGAATATTGGTCGAAATCAGAAAGGACAATAATGCCGGCCCATTTATTTATAAACGCCGAGCCCGCTATGATTTCCTTCAGTCCATCTTTGACCATGAAGCAAGGAAAGGCAATAGTGGGATAGCCAAGAGGCCTGAAACCCTGCTTTAGCGCTGCCCTTCTGATAAAAGTTTGGTCTCTTATCGCCTCCAGCAAATTTTTAGAACCAGGGCCTAAAACCATTTCCTCAATCCCAGCATCTTTTAACTTGGTAGTTAGAGGAACAAGTTCCTCAATACTCCCCCCCCGAAGGCCAACAGGAGTAAGGTTCGCTTTAATCTTTGGAATGGCCTCATCAATGTTTTCCTTCGTTATGGGGTAAAGAAGTGGATGCCTATCCGCACATATATCCCGTGCAGCAAATAAGGCGTCCATATCTTCCGAGATTAAGACCATGCCCAGGTCTGTTGAATCATAAACTTTCTTCACCAAAGCCAAAAACTTGTCCTTGTTCCCCGATTCAAAATAAAGTGCCAAAAGGTCTGCCTTTAGATTTACGCCGACCCAGGGGAATTGCAATTCCCTTATCTTCTTTATCTTCTCCTCGATTTTGGCATTGTCCTCTTTGTCTGAGATAAGGAGGGCAATGCCTGGCGAATGGACAAAGGTCTTCTCATGCCGGTATATCACTTCTTCGTTCCCGATTTTGACAGCGTTCTCCCCAGAGCCTATGGTAACAAGCTTTATCGGCGGTGCCAGAAGGTCCAGTAGCTTAGTTTTCACCTCCTCGGAGAGGTAAGGGCATTTGTCCACAGTAGCTCCACCCGACGCTAGCTTCATAGCAAAAGCAAAACAAGTAGGGAAGCCACAGTCCTTACACGGTCTCTTTCCGGGAAGCATCTTTACAATCTCAGAACCTGCAATCGGCATAGCAAACCTCCTCAATTAAAACTGAGATAGGATTATGAATTTCACCTTTTACCTCTGACATTTACGTTGGAAGCTCTACTTCCCCTTTTATCCAAGGATGCCCCACCTTTTCTAAGAACTCTGGAAGCTCATCCACGTTTTTAACGTCTTCCTCTGTGGCTATTTTATCGTAGAGTCCTTTCGCTTCCAGGACATCTTTAAACCTTTCCTTTATATCCTTGGGCATCCACACTATTCTGGCCAGGCCACCGTCCGCCTGGATGAATTTGGGAGACCTTAGTTGCTCCAGTCCAGTTCCCAATCTTCCTTCTATTTGTTTTCCTCCAGAAGTTTCACCAGCCATGTGGGAAAATGTTTCTCCTACTACAGTTTCACTCTTGAAGTCTCTGTGCACTACTCCAAAGGCATCCACTTCAGGAATGTAATATACAATTGCTTCGAAACAGCCACAAGATGTATGGGGGTGCTCAAATGCACTATAGAGATAAACTCTATCGTAGGTTCCCAGAGACTTTTCAGCTTCAATTGCATTCGCTCCTGAATATTCGCCTTTTATAGCATCTATAAGCTCCCCCTTTGGTATGGCAAATATGGGCCCCTCAGGGTCAATCTTGGCAGCAGCTCTGCCGTCAAACCAGTTTATCGCTCCACAGTTGGCAATTCTATTTGGAGTTATGATGGAAATATGGGTTGGGGCAAAGCTCTGGCATAGAACACAGCCGTAGAAAGTATCCACATCCTCATCATTCAAGGTCCTTGCCCGCTCATCCCTGGCAGCATAAACTTCCAAAGCGTGGGGAAGAAGCTCCTCTATCTTTTTTTCATCGGTGATAATAGTGACTTGGATGCTCTCGATGATTGGCATCTCTGATGTATAAAGCAAGATATAAATTTCTCCCAATTCCCGCAGGGAATTAAAGCCCTTTTTATAGCAGTCTTTATTCATCCTTATCCATACATCCTGCCTCTGATTCATATGATACCAGCCCTCAATCATATTGGTGAACATGTGAATTCTTCTCTCAATGACTGCTTCGGCATCCTTGTCCAATTCCCCCCCGGCAACATCTACCAGAACGGCAATAGGATAGCTACCACCGCCTTTCTCTGCATCATAAGGTTTCAAATCACCTATGTCTGGGCCAATAACTTCTACTTTCTCATTCTCTATTTCATCAGGACTTTTAACTGTTGCTAATTCAAACTTATGTGCTGCTTTTGGCCCACCGAACTCGATGTAGAGGTCTTGCTTTCTTATCACCTCTCCTTCATACTGAGGTCCCATATCGACATGAAATTCGCCTTCCATTTTCCCTTAGTCTCCTTTCTTTAAATTGGCTATCAAGCTTTCTAAGAACTCCTGCCACTTCGCATCCTTCTTGAAATTAGGGAGTGAGTAATTGGCATGGGGGAAGTAATGCTTGCACAACGTCATAGTCTTTAAATGAGGTGCGAAGTGTTTGAGTGTAGAAAGGCCTTGGTTACCAAGATCCGACCTTATGCCGAAGAACATCACCAGGTCATGGTTTCCCTCCTTCTTAACTCCCTGCCAGTCAGGGTCTTTAAGAGCATTTACTATCTCGACGACATCGTAAACGCTATCTGGCTGTACTCCCAACTCCACGATCTTCCCTCTAGTCTGGGCTGTCGCACATATTGGAATACCAGCCGCTTTAGCTATGTCCAAGGCATACTCCATAAGAATTTTGCCATCAGCCGTAGATGCCAGCAAGAGAGGACCAACTACAAGAAGTGGCCTTTTGGCCTTCTTAATCAGATTGGCATACTCCACGGGGTCCTCGATCAGCCTGGCCGATTTGATTCCCGTTAAGACATTTACTCGGTGGCGTGGTATTACTGCACTCATTTTTCCCTCCTTTTAACCCTTTTCCCCTGTTACTAGTGTATCACTGCATCCACAGGAACCTTAGTGGAATAGGTACCAATGAGGGTAGGCAATCCAATGGGCTCCCTGGGCTGCCAGCCAATTTCCTGTAAGTGTGCCCGCACTTCCTTTTTATAGACTAGAGGGATATCAGGGTCCCTGCGGACAAAGAGGTGAATATCTTCAGGAAGACCGCCTCCCATGTATTTCTTGTACAGAGAGATGTAATGGTTTAGTTTTATCGCTCTTCCCTGAGGAGTATCGTTTCTTCTTATGCAAAGCTTGGCAATCATGGGCATGGCTTTCTCTTTAGTCTCACATACATAGGCCAGGTGCTCAGGTGCCGGCTCCACCGTATCCACAATCTCCCTTTTCCTGGCATCCATAACCTTCCAGTCGTCCTCTTCCTTCCTGGAGAGGAATAGTCTTCTATACTTGGAGGAGTGAGGTCCCAAAACAACAGGAACACCCAGCCTGTTAAACCCTGTGCCAATGGAAGCTGCCTTCTGGGACATTGCCCCCCAGGCCACCCCACAGGCACCTACTCGGTTGAGCACATAATCGGCCATGACCTCGTAGTTGCCTCTCAAGGGAAGAGCAGCAAAGATATTGGCTATTTTTATTGCCGCTCCAGAGATGTGAGCATTGGCGACACAAGAGCCAATGTTTACTACTCCGCCGCCGTCAAAGTCGGGAGGGTATTTTTCGTACACTGTCAAGCCATCCTTATCCTTTTTCATTCCGGCAACCATGGCAGCACAACCCGTGAGAACCACGATATACTTTCTCCTGGCGAATTCATCCACCATGTCGGCAATATCATTTATGTCAGGATAATTGGAGCAGCCAACAATTGCAATGACCCCAGGAATAGTTCCTAGAGTTATAGGCGCACCAACGTTTCTTATCTCGGTATCCATAACCGGACCACGCCCAGCCCTGCACTTCCAGGTCTCCATGCTTGCTGCTGTCTGCATTATCTTAAAGAT
>JBAUEM010000088.1:0-2843 GCA_049678605.1 Dehalococcoidia bacterium | reverse complement strand
GGGTTGAGAAGCAGGAGTGGGAGCAGATTTTTGGCGGAACATGGCTGGCGAGAATAGGCATTCTTGCGCTTGTCATCGGTATCGCCTTCTTCTTGAAATTTGCCTTTGATAATAACTGGATTGGTCCCACTGGACAAATCATTCTGGGTATTATAGCCGGCCTGGGTATGCTTGGACTGGGCTATGGCTATTACTGGCGCAAGCGATATCCAATCTTGACCCAAGTATTCAGTGGTGGCGGTATCGCTGTTCTTTACCTCTCCATTTTCGCTGCCTCTGCAATCTATAATATGATTCACTTTTATGTCGCCATTGTCCTTCTATTGCTGGTCAGTGTGGCTTCAGCAGCATTGGCCCTTCGCTATAACTCCATGGCTCTGGCTATAATAGGTATAGTCGGTGCCTTCGTTGCCCCCTTTACTCTCGGGATGGGCGAAGCCTGGCAGTTCTTGGCTTATGTCATTGTGGTTGACCTTGGTGTTCTTTTCCTATCCACCTTTCGCAATTGGCGCTGGCTAACCCTCCTGGCATTGGTCTGCTCACTGGTAGTTTTCGGCATCTGGCATGGTGAGTTTGGCAGGACGGTTGGCCTGACCACTGCTGAGGTAGGCATAACACTTATCTTTCTCATCTTCGTCGGTGCCACCACTCTCTTCCACATCATCTGGCGCCGTGTCCCTAAAGCCTTTGACTACGCTCTGATGGTGCTTAATGCCAGCGCTTATTTTGGCATAAGTCTTGGACTAATGTGGGATGATTTCCGGGTATGGATGGGTGGTTTTGTCCTCCTGCTGGCACTATTCCATGGTGCTTTATCTTACGTAGCCCTTAAACGAAGTGCCGAGAACGCAAGGCTCAGCCTGTTCGCTCTGGGCATTGCTTTGGTCTTCCTGACTTTGGCTGTACCCATCCAGCTTGGGGATAGGGCATGGACAACAATAGCTTGGGTAGTTGAAGCCACTGTTCTGATATGGCTATCACTCACTCTTCGGATGCCTCGGCTCCGGCTGTATAGCTATGTTGTCTTTGTCATTGTGGCGGTGCGCCTGCTGTTCTTCGATACCTCTGTCAACATAAGCACCTTTCAGCCGGTACTCAATGAGCGATTCCTAGCTTTCGCAGTCAGTATAGCTGCCATGTACGTGTCAGGTTATCTTCTGGTGCGAGGAGGAAAGAGTTCCGGTCGAGGTAGGGTAGCCACCACAGCTCTTTTGATAGCGGCGAATTTCTTTTCCCTCTGGATACTGAGCTTTGAAGTCTGGGACTCCTTCGAAAGTGCCTTGCAAACTTCGGCATTGCCTGCAAGAGAAGGACTCAGGAACGCTCAAAACCTTTCCCTTACTGCAGTCTGGGCAATTTACGCTGTAATCGGATTGGTCATTGGCATTGTGAAACGCTGGCGCCGCGTGCGGATCGGCGCCCTAATTCTACTGGCTGTTCCCATCGTCAAGGTGTTTGTCTACGACGTATTTAAGCTGGAGATGGGTTATCGCATCGCTGCTTTCGTTGGCCTGGGGGTGCTTCTGATTGTCAGTGGCTACCTCTACCAGCGCTATAGTAAGATCATCAAGGGATTCTTCATTGAGAAATAGAGGCTGGTCCGGGACAAAAGCATTTATCATCACTGTGGTGCTTCTGGCACTGGCATCTTCCAGTGTAGCCGCCGACTTTTCACAACGTGACTGGCGCTACGTTAAGGATATTATGTTACCTTCAGGACTCCAACCAGAGGACCTTGTTGAGCTGGTGCCTGATCGTGAAGTGTTTGCTGGCGCGGCAGGCGGTCTAGCCGACCTTCGCATCATTTCCGATAAGAACATGGAAATGCCTTATAAATTAGAGATAAGTGAAGCGGAGCGTCAGACAAGTTCTTTCCCGGTGTCTCTTCTGGATAAGGGTTATGTTCCCAGCAGCTACAACATATTCACCGTTGACCTAGGTAGAGAAGGTATTCTACACAACGAGATCGAGATTGATATTGTTTCAAGCAACTTTCGCCGCACGGCCACCGTGGAAAGCAGTAACGATGGTGCCACCTGGATGAAAATAGCCACGCAAACAATCTATGATTTCACAGTCGAAGAGCAGAGTTTCACTACCCGCGATACTCGGGTCAGGTATCCAAAAAGTACAGCGCGTTATATGCGGGTGAATATAGCCGATGAAGGAGAAAGTCCTCTGGACATAGCCGGAGCCACCATTTTCTTCGTCAAAGAGACTCCAGCACGAGAGATACCCTGGCCATCGTCTATTCTCAATGTCAGTCGCGATGCGAGCCAGCGTACGACAAACGTAGAGGTGGACCTTGGCACGCCAGGACTGCCCAGCTACCACCTGACTCTTCGTGTCCCTGATGTCAACTTCTATCGGGAGGTGACACTGGAGGCAAGCATAGACCGGGAGCATTGGAGCACCATCACGCGGCGAGCCGAAATATATGCTTTTGACACACCTAAATTCGTTGGCGAGAGCTTGACCATTACCTATCCTGAGACCACGTCTCGCTATCTTCGCCTGGTCATTCACGACGAGGATAGCCCACCCCTCACTGTTCAAGGGGTTAACGTGTGGGGCTTATGGCGTAGGCTGGTCTTTGTCGCCGATCCACAGCAGTCATACAGGCTGTATTATGGAAATGCGAAATCTCAACCACCTACATACGACATAGAGCACGTGTTTCCATATCTTGTGACCGAAGAACTGCCCGAAGCTGAGCTCAGTGCCCAAACTACAAACTTGCACTTTGTGGAAAAGAAGCCACCATTCAGTGAGCGCTTTCCTTGGCTTCTCCCGACGGTGGTGGCTGTAGCCGCTGTCTTAGTAGCATTGCTGCTATTTCGTAT
>JBAUEM010000087.1:0-1696 GCA_049678605.1 Dehalococcoidia bacterium | reverse complement strand
GTCAGGGGTTGAACCCAAAGGATTTCGTTTCTAAGGATGAGAGCGTGTCGAGGAGCAGGAAGGGCAAGAGACAGTATCTGAAGGATTCCTTGACCCGTCGCATGATGACGGAGCTTGACGAGTTCTTCCTGTCTAGGGTTGAGATCCCTGCCATGAGGCATGGGAAACGTCAAGCCATTGAGACGTTGATAAGTGAAGAGACCTTGCTTCTGGCAAAGTTCCTTAGAGCAGAGAAGAAGGGTTGGATTCCTAGAATAGCTTGAGAAAGCGTACGTGCGCGCTGGCTTGTCCCAATATTCATGAGATGTAACATCGTGTCAGCCGGATAGGTAGGTATCAGGAGATCCTACATTAAGCGATAATGCAATTCTTCCATCCTCCACATATCTCAAATGCAGAAGCCCCCCCTCAACGGCGTCACCCTACCATTCGACATGGGAAAAACGTGAGCCCACACATACCCTCCTCTAATCGATACACCCGGCAGCCCTCGAAGCAGCCCCCATCACGTGTTGAAGAACGTCGGCGAGAGCGCCTTGTCCGGCCGCCCTATGTTCTCCGCCGCCTCCCTCGTCAGCACGTGGCAGAGAACGCTGTAGAGAGCATACACAGCAACCCTCCCCAGCCTCCTCACCTTGTTCACCCTCATGCCATACTGGGTCTTCAGAAACGCGTACGCCGCCTCCACCGCCGGCCGCATATGGTACTTCGCCCTCTTCTCCTCCGGCCCATGGGTCCTGAACTTCCTGTCAACCCGCAGCACACCCTCACCCCGCCTCTGATTCGCCATGAAGGGGATCACCGCCTCGTCCACCAGCCCCCTCATCCTGCCGCTGCTGTACTGGCTGTCCGCCACCATGCTCCTGAGCCTGGCTCCCGCCTTCTTGAGGACCTCTCTGGTCCTCTCGACCAGCGTGGGGCCGTGCCTCTTCTCGTTATCGTTCGCCGGCGCCAGCACGCAGGCCAGCGGGAGAATACGCTGGTGATCCACTGAGATGTGGAGTTTGTAGCCGAGGTCGTAGCCCCGGCCGTGCCGCCCCACCCGGGCATCCGGGTCGGAGAATCCCCTCCTGCTGTCCCGGGGATGGCGTATGCTCCACGCCTTGATGAAGGATGCGTCGAGGACCACATCTACCTCCCGAACATCGCTCCTCCTGAGGAGCATGACCACCTTCTCGTCTATTATCCTCCTCAGCCTCTCGGCGCCCACCAGCCTGGTGAAGCGGCTGAGGACTGACCTGGGGTAGCCCCTCTCGCCGTCCTCTATCAGGCAGAGCCTCCTGAGCCTCTGGTCGACGTTCAGCACCCTGGAGAGCTCCCTGAGGCTCCTTATCTCCTTCATGCGCATTACTATGAAGGCCCTGAGGAGGCCGAGGGGGCTGCGGGGCGGCCTGCCTGGTCCGGTGGTGTGGAAGCATTCCCGTGCTTGTGTTTCGGCAAGGCTTAAGTCGACGTTCTGGAAGAGGGTTTCAAGGGTCTCGTGTTCATCCTGTTTTGGTAATGAACTCACCTCCTATGGCTGGACGATCCACGGGAGGACGAGACCCTAACTGTTAAGATAAATGTATTCTAAAATGAGGTGGATTTAGGGACAAGCCAGCGCGCAATGCACCGTGGAATTGATGGTTACTTTCGCGCGCGGTGTGCTCCCCGTCTACTATGGACCTAGAAAACTGGAGTCTCTTAGGGTAAGACA
>JBAUEM010000086.1:0-4148 GCA_049678605.1 Dehalococcoidia bacterium | reverse complement strand
TGGATACGGCTGAGCCGAAGGTCTTGTGAAAGCCGGTGCCGGCCCACATAAGCTGCTGTTTCTCCAGAGGCGGAACGATTTCAGGATACTTTCTCCTGAAGTAAGCCTGTTTGAGGTTAAGTAAGTCAGTTACGGAGATGCGATATGGAGGGCGGCGCGTCTTTAAGCTTTGCATTAAAGCATCCTTGACCGAACGGTTCGCCTCGATGTGGGAAACGTAAGATGCGATGTCAAAGTCACTCATTGCGCTACCTTATTATTGTATTTTGTCGCAGAAATAACTTCATTCCGGCATTGCGAGCCAGATTCCCTCTCCCTCGAACCCCCCTGTCATTGCGAGGCCCGATTTATCGGGTCGAAGCAATCTCCTCTCCCTTGACGGGAGTCCCGATTAAATCGGGAAAGGTGAGGGTGACAAGCGAAACAATCTCGCACCTCTTGCTGCAATTCTCACTGCCAGGCCCTGAGGCGCCTGAAGGCTTCGAGCTTATCTCTGTCTCCAATTTTAGCCTTTTCCACCGCTTGTGACAGAAATTGGATGCTGCTATCGTAGGTCTTCCTGTCCACAGGATAAGGATGGCCATCTTTGCCGCCATGGGCAAAGCTGTAGCTTGCCGGGTCTCGCAGGCTAACCGGTGTCTCATAAACCAACTCTGAAATAAGACTCAGGGCGCGAAGCGTTTTGGCTCCTACGCCCTCAAGGGCTAGTAGCGATTCGAAATCCTGCGGCTTGTGTTCATAGGCAGTGAGGAAAATCTTGCTCAGCCTGTCAGGGTGAATATCTTCCAGGCTGATATAAGGTCGCTGAGGCAAGTTTAAGGTTTTTAGCCTGTTCAGCTGGCCTACAATTTTATCTGGCTTCTCTTCGGCAGCGACCTGGGCAATGACATCCCTCACCTTTGCACTCTCCAGGGCCACCAGATTCAATGCCTCCCCCTTGGCCTGGGAACAAATAGCAGCCTCGGGCTCGCAGACAAAGTCAACGACTTTCTCTCCCAGCCAGTGATAGCGGCGCGCATAGCGATTGACCTCAGTCATACCTTGCTGGATAACTGCCCAGGAGCCGTCTTCGGTAAAGAAGAAGCTGTGGTGATAGAGCTGATAGCCATCCTGAAGGGCAGAATTATCTACTTTGGCTGACATTCGGCTGGCATAAACCAGGGACGACGGATTTACCTTTAGCAGATGCCCGGTATTTTCTATCTCCGCAGGGGTTTTGCGCGAGGTCCTGCCCTTGCCCCCGGCGACAAATAAGCCAAGTTCTCTTTCCAGTCCTCGCATTCCTTCCTTTATGGCGCCACAGACGGTGGTGGTAACGCCGCTGGAATGCCAGTCATAGCCCAGAACACAGCCAAAAGCCTGAAACCAGAAGGGGTTGGAAAGACGGCGCAGCATCTCCCCGGTGCCAAACTCAGTTACAGTAACAATGGTAATCTCCCGGGCAAGCTGGCACATCCGCCCGAAAAGCCACGGCGGCACCTTGCCATAATGCAAAGGCAAATTAGCAATCCCCGTCCTTTGTCCCGAGCTAGGCATCTCCTGTTCCAGGGATATTATACAACAGCGTTTACCCTAATAGCATCGCAGTTTTGACATGAGAATCTGCGCCCATTACTCGTCGCATAGACTACTGACCAAAAAACGAATTTCGTATATACTGAATTGTATGAAATTGCTCATCAGTTTCTGGAGGAACAAATATGAGATATTGGTGCATATCAACATCAGCTAAAAATTGGGAGATATGCAAGGCGAATAATACTTGGGGAATGGATGCTCGATATTTTGTTACTTTAGATAAGTTCTTGAAAGCTGAAGATAAAGCGATAGTCTATACTCACGGTGGAAAATTTGTGGCTGATGTTGAGTTCGTCGGTAAATATTTCTATAGTGAAGAGGACCTAGGCTGGACTAAAGGCGAAAGCAGGTTTCTATTCCCTTATAGGATTAGATTTAAGATAATTCATGAAAGCAGTAATCCTCTACAGATTTCATTTTCAACCGAGGAAAGAGGAAACAAAGCTCAATGGGGTAGGCCTAACTTGATAGATGAGATAACTTTCATAGCAGACAAGGGCAAAACATGGAATCAATACCTTCAAGTTTCCATAATACGAATCACAAAAGAAGATTTTGATGCAGTGTGCAAAGCTATCATGGAGAACTGACTTGTGACACGCTCACTTGTGCTGGCTAGCCTATAACTGTTACGACACGTGAGATAGATGAAAGCAGTAGAAGTTAGAGAACTGGTCAAGGACTATGGGAACCTCAGGGCAATAAATGGAATCTCTTTTGAAGTAAAAGAAGGGGAGATATTTGGTCTGATAGGTCCTAATGGTGCGGGAAAGACAACCGCATTGAGAGTTATTGCCACACTGCTTCAAATAACCTCTGGCTCGGTAAAAGTCTTTGGCTATGAAATTCCTAAAGAGGCGGGAGAGGTGAGAAAGATAATAAGTTATTTGCCCGAAGAGGCTGGCGCCTATAAAAATCTCACGGGCAAAGAGTACCTGAATTTTATCGCCAAATTCTTTGGCGAGGGAGAGAAATTCCAGAATATAGTTCAGAGAGGATTGGAAATAAGCAATTTGGGGGAGAGAATAAATGATAAAGTTGATACATACAGCAAGGGAATGACACGGCGTTTGCTCGTGGGCAGAGCTTTAATGGTAAACCCGAGATTGGCAATATTAGATGAGCCTACCTCTGGCTTGGACGTGGTAAATGCTCAGGAGGTGAGGAGGATAATAAATAGCTCAGTCGAGGCAGGAGTGGCGGTTTTATTATCTTCGCATAATATGCTTGAGGTAGAGCTCTTATGTCACCGCATCGCTTTGATAAACAATGGGAAAATAGTTGCCAGCGGGACTGCCGCGGAACTCAAAAAGGAATATGACGCCAGAAATATAGAAGAGGCTTTTGTTAAGGCGATTAAATAACCCCACGAAAATCGCAAGATTTTCGTGGGGACCCCGTTAATTTAAAATCAAATCTACCTGGGGTTCCCAAAAGCCGCAAGACTTTTTTGGAGTTGATTTAAATGCTTGGCAACATAATAAAGAAAGAATTCAAGGAACTGTTTACCCTCTCGACCCTGCTCCCAATAGTGGTTATTGCCATAGTGTTTGCATCTGTGGGGCAAATGGTTGGCAACATCGGGGAAAGCATGGAGGAGAAGCCAGTCATAGGAATCGTGGATATGGACGATGGCGATTTTTCTGATATAGCCATGTCTGTTCTTATCGAGAGGGCGAAGGTTATCTATGATGGCGGTGATGCTGCAGAAGGCTTGGAAGAAGTAAGGGAAGAAAATGGAGTTGCGCTTCTGGTAATACCTGAAAACTTCAGCCAAAACATTTATGCCAATCATCCCGGGGAAATAGAAATTTACTGGATAATGAAAGGGGCGGGGATGATGGATTCCATATCCTCAGGCGTGGTTGAAGGACTTATCCAAGCAGTGAACCAGGGGATATCGACGAAACTGATACAGGAAGATAGCTCCTTTGATCCAGCCCTCGTCTTGGCTCCGACGACAAGAGTTGAAACCACATTTTTCAAGGGAAAGCCCATCGAAGGGCTATCGTCAAGTCAACTGGGTAATATGCTAAGTTCACAATCGATAGTTATTCCAATTGTAGTAATGATGCTCATAATCATGGCAGGGGCTTCCGTAATATCTTCGATGGGCTTGGAGAAGGAAAACAAAACCCTGGAGACATTGTTAACCCTGCCTGTAAGAAGAAGTCATATAGTAATTGGCAAAATAGTCGGCAGCGCTCTGGTAGGGATGATAATGGCAGCTATCTATATTATTGGATTTTCACGCTACATGAGTTCATTCCAGATTTCAGATATAAATCTGGCAGATTTTGGGTTGGCCCTGGGCACGCAAGATTATTTATTGGTAGGAATTTCGTTATTCGCAGCTCTTTTGGCCGGGCTTTCACTATGTATAGTTCTGGGAACATTTGCTAAGAATTATAGAAGTGCTCAGACACTGGTCTTCCCGATAACCGCCCTGGCTATGATCTCCATGTTCATAACCATGTTTAAAGATTTCGATACCATTCCCGCCATCTTAAGAATTCTTGTGTTTGCCATACCTTTTTCCCACCCCATGATGGCTATGCGGGCTCTTATGC
>JBAUEM010000085.1:0-1977 GCA_049678605.1 Dehalococcoidia bacterium | reverse complement strand
AGCGAGGTAATCACCGATGAGTGGCAGAAAATTAAAGAAGCAGTGCAGTCATCGCCAGCAGCGCGTGAAGCCTTTCGTAAATACTTGGAGCGCACTATCTCTGAGCAGATAGATAAGCTAATACAACAAGATAAAGCCGAGCTAGAGTCATTAGGCGTCGTGGAGAAGGGCTTATAATTTGATTTCACAAAATAAGGATGATCCGGTTGTGCAAGTCGACCGAGGCCAAGACATTGAACAAATGATTAAGCGTCTCAATATGTTCGATGAGAGACTGGATAATGTAGATACAGTGGTAACATCACTTGTGGAAAGAGTAATGGGAAGACCTCTTACGATAGAATTGTCCTGTCCCAAATGTGGCCAACCTATACAGGTTGACATAACCAGCAGTGTGAGGCTACGAGATTAAAGAATAGTCACTAGCATTTACACAGCAGGCAAGCACTACATTCCTCTTGTTTATTAACCAATGTCTAATTTCAAAGCCACGCAGTGATGAACGACTTTCAACTTCTGCCAGATTTATCAAAGGTTTGACCCATATAAAGATGTTTGCTACAATCGCTCGAAGGGCGGTTAGCTCAGTGGTGAGAGCGCTGCGTTGACATCGCAGAGGTCACTGGTTCAAATCCAGTATCGCCCACCATTTGGTAATGATATTATCTTAGTTATGAGATATCCACTTTTTGTACGGATCGTTCAATCCCTTTCCTTTTAATATGAGAAAGGTGCAAGAAGATAAATATGGCTACCAAAGTCGTAGTGGATTGTGATGAGATGGCACGCTGCTATCGCTGGCCAAATGAACCTTGGATTAACGCCTGCCGTGCCCCTATGAAAAAATGTGATTCTTGTCGCCAGAAATACATGCCTTATTTCAGAGCCATCGACAATGACCTTTCTCATGGGATTAGTATGCTGCCCGATGCAATTGAGTCCTTTTACAGACTTGCAGAGCAATCTGGACAAGATGGAGAACCTGGAGCAGCGGGAGCATTAGCCATAAGCGCTGTCAATCAAATTATGAGCGACTTCAGGATTTATATGGAAAGGGATCCAGAAAATAATATTGCCGCACTATTGTGGTTACAGAGGGTATTTGTAGTGTGCCGATTCTTCGAATCACAGCATCGATGTGAGTTCAGTATTCCTCCAAACGAACGCTTAAAAGTTAACGGCATGCCTGCACCTAATGAGGAAGGTAGTTTTGGTCAAATTACAACGCTCTCTTACTTAATGAAAAATAACGACAAATACGGCACATTTACATTTAATCGTGAGCTGTATCAGCAAACTATAGACCTCACGAGGTCTGGTGAATATTATAGGGCACTTCGTCTGATTTGCGATTCGCCAAAACATGGGGTCCTATCCTCAATTCTTAACTTTCGTGCTCTTGCGCGGGCTAAGCAAATTTATTCAATAGGTTTACATGCTCTAGCCCATGTTATCAATGTATTCGTGAAGGAATACGGGGCGGAAAATCAATAAGGATCGATGGCTGTAGAAGAGAAATTGGATATGATGCGTCACTCCGCTGCCCATATACTGGCAGAAGCGGTACAATACCTTTTCCCCGAAGCTAAATTTGGTATCGGGCCAACTATCGAGAATGGTTTTTATTATGACTTTGACCTGCCTAGGTCGTTAACCTCAGAAGACTTGCCTACAATTGAAAATAAGATGGCGGAAATCATTGATGCTAATCTGCCCTTCACCAAAGAGGAGATGAGCAAAGAAGCAGCACGCCGCCTCTTTGCCACTCAACCCTATAAACTGGAGCTTATTGATGAGCTTGCTGATGCCACAGTAACTATCTATAAGCAGGGCTCCTTTATCGATCTATGTCGTGGACCTCACGTAGCTTCTACCGGTGAAGTAAAGGCATTCAAACTTACTCATGTGGCTGGAGCATACTGGCGTAGTAATGAAAAGCGCCCCATGTTGCAAAGAATTTATGGAGTGGCTTTTGAT
>JBAUEM010000084.1:0-4244 GCA_049678605.1 Dehalococcoidia bacterium | reverse complement strand
CCCAATTTGTTGCCCTGTACTACCGGCTTAGCCCTCCCATCGCGGATTTCATAGCAAGAAGTGACCTTTTGAGGACTCTTGTCAGGGAGCTCCTGGTTGACCCCATTGTTTGGATTGTTGAAGCTACCGGGAACATATGGCGGAATTAGGGAGGGTGTGTTGACGAGTCCGGTTACTTTGATGATTGCCAGGGAACGAAGATGAAGATTATATGTCAATGACCAAAATCCAAAATAAAACTTTGGCAAAGGCAAAGAGGGAGGAGCGGGAATTAGGGGAGAGGGTCGGGATGAGATGAATTCCCCCTCTCTCTAACTCTCTCCCACCAGGGGAGAGAGAATTATAATAATTTATGCAGTTAACTATTATAAATAAGTCCCGCCGATTTTGCCCGAAGGGCAAATTTGGTATTTAAATTTGGAATTTCGGATTTGTTTATGGTTTACTAGCCCGGTTTAGCTTTCTCGCTCGGGCTGAGCCGTCTCGACCAAACCTGCTTGTTGCAGTGCTTCCATAAGGCGGGCAGCTCTAGGATAGCCAATACGAAGGCGGCGTTGTAAGAAAGAAGTGGAGACATGTTTATATTCTTGTGCCAGGCGCTTTGCATCTTCCAAAAGAGGGTCGGGGGGAGCAGCTATCTGTGCACCTAAGGGGCGCTCAGCCACCTCATCAAAGTCGACAGAGCTCATCTCAATCTGCCGCTGGTTTCCCCAGAAATACACCAATCTCTCGATCTCAGCATCAGCAACAAAGCTTCCTTGAAGACGTTTAGGCTTGCTAGCTTCAGTAGGCATGTAGAGCATATCCCCTCTACCCAGCAATTTCTCAGCGCCTACCATGTCAAGTATGGTCCTGGAATCCACGTGAGAAGTGACTGCGAAACTAATGCGGGTAGGAAAGTTAGCTTTAATAAGCCCGGTAACCACATCTACTGAAGGGCGCTGTGTAGCTACAACGAGATGAATGCCTGTAGCCCGAGCTAATTGAGCTAACCGACAAAGCGCATGTTCCACCTCATCGCAGGCTGTCATCATTAAATCAGCCAGCTCGTCAATGAGGAGCACTAAATATGGCAGCTCTTCTCCAGGTGAGCGGTCTTTGTTATAACCCTCAATATTGCGTGCTCCCGCCTGAGCAAACTGACGATATCGACTATCCATCTCCTGATTAAGCCATCTTAAAGCCTTCATCGCCTTATCAGTATCCACAACCACAGGGGCAAGTAGATGGGGCACTCCATTAAAAGTCACTAACTCCACCCTCTTGGGGTCAATCATGATGAACCGAACGTCGTCGGGGCTGTTGTGTAAAAGCAAGCAACAAATAACAGAATTAAGACAAACAGTTTTACCACTGCCAGTAGCTCCAGCGATAAGCAAGTGTGGCATCCTGGTCAGGTCTGCTGCCATCGCCTCACCACCAGCACCTTTACCCAAAGCGATAGCTAGCTTGGAGCGGGCTTTAATCTTCTGAAAAGCAACGCTCTCTATCGCACTGCGAAGGGCAACTGAGCCAAACACAGTGTTAGGAACCTCAATGCCCACCACCGATGCCCCGGGCACGGGAGCCTCAATCCTGATGCTGGGAGCAGCTAGGGCTAAAGCTAAATCATTGCCCAAAGAGGTAATACGGTCTACCCTTACCCTGGTTCTGGATACTTCTTCCGATTTCGTTTCATAGCTACCATCCCTTCCCTTTTCTCTTACTTCTCTATATTTTCTGTCCCAACCAGGCTCAACACCAAACTGTGTCACGGTAGGCCCCATGTTTACCTGCACAACCTTGGCTTCTACACCATAGCTCGCTAGAGCTTCCTCAATCAATCGGGCTCGTTGGTCAATGTCTTCCCTGTCCAATTTCACCTCAACTGGCTTATCCAAGATATCAATCGGTGGAAGATGCCACCCTCCGGGGGTGAGAATTGGTTCGTGTTCTGATTGCCAAACGGGAGGAGAAGGAAGTAGAGCAGGCTTTGCCTCCACTTCATTAACTGCCCCTACTTCAGGGGAGGTAGCTTCGAGAGGGATAGCTTTAGTCCCGACTTGTCGGGACCGGGGAAAGATGACCCTGGGACGGAGTCGGAAAACTCTGGTCAAGAGACGCCAGCTATTCTTAGCAGCGCTCCAAGACTTCCGAGGGATGACAAAAATAATACCCAGAAAGACAAGTCCGGCTACCCGAAGTCCTCCCACGATATTAGAGGCACCTATTATGCTTTGCCCGAATCTGCCTCCCAGTGTGGCTTGGCTCAAAATACCTTCCCCAGGGAAGAAAGAAAGGATTCCCCATACAGCAAAAGCCAGGCTAATGCCCCCGAGAACCCAATTCCACCTATGTTTTACAACAGAGAACTGCCGCCGCCATGCCACCCAGACCAGCGAGCCCAAAGCGATGGCTATTATTATTAATCCATAACCAAACAATGTGAGCATGCCTTCCCATAACACATACAGCAAGACTACTATTACGACAATTAAGATAAGCCTTCGTCCCACCGGTGAAGCGATGAAGCTAAAGAATCGCTTCCATGCTGGGCGGCTTTCGTTTGCCTTCCGCCCCGGCTTAGACCTACTTCTTGCTTTAGACACGGAGTTATGCCCCTAGTTCGTCGGCTTCCTCTGGGTTTTCCCTACCTCCACAACCACAGGAATGATGACAGGACGACGATGAATTTGTTTATAAAAAAATCTGCTCAGAGAATCTTTTACTTTGGCATCAACGAAGCCTGGTTCACCCAAGCGTCCTCTAGAAGTGAATGTTTTTCCTTTCTCTAAAGCAGCTAGCACCACATCTCGGCCTTTCTCAATCAATGTCCGTTCCTCTCCAGCATCGACAACGCCTCGCGTTATAATGCGCGGCCTTTCAGCTAGTTTACCACTTTCAGCATCAACAGCAATGGTCACCACAACGACGCCGTCTCGCGAAAGTAATCTGCGGTCCCGAAGCACAACGCCATCCAGCTCGCCTGTTATCAGGCCGCTTACATAGATAACTCCAACACGGGTTCTATCAACCACCTTTCCTGAATCTTGCCCGAGTTCAAGCACATCCCCGTTCTCAAGGACAAAAATGTTATCTTTGGGTATACCCATACTTCGAGCTAAGCCGGCATGCAAGCTTAAATGGCGATACTCACCATGAACAGGAACAAAGAATTTAGGCTTAACCAAATTAAGCAAAAGCTTCAACTCCTCTTGACTACCATGCCCGTGGACATGAACTTGAGCCAGCTTGCCATAAATTACATTGGCACCTTGACGGAAAAGGCTGTCTGTAGTCTTGCTAACCAACGCCTCGTTGCCAGGAATAGAAGTTGCTGAAATCACCACAGTATCGCCGGGGACTATCTGAACTTGACTACGGTGGTCCCGATTAGCCATACGCACCAGGGCAGAGGTGGGCTCGCCCTGACTTCCTGTACTCAATATGATGACTCGATGGTGAGGCAAGGTTCTCAGTTCATCCAAACGGCAAAGAACACCGGCGGGGGCAGTAAGATAACCCGTTTTCAACGCCATGTTCACTATCTCCTTCATACTTCGGCCGGTGATAAATACACGGCGATCACGTTTAACAGCAACATCAAGCACCTGCTGAATGCGAGATACAAGAGAGGCAAAGGTAGTTACGATTACTCTCCCCTTTGCCTCGCTAATAATCCGGTCTAAAGTATCTCTAACCACCATCTCCGAGGGAGTATATCCAGAAAGCTCAACATAGGTAGAGTCGGAAAGAAGAAGCAAAACATCCTTCACCCCTAGCACGGCTAATTGGCTGAAGTTAGTAGGCTCGCCAACCGCTGGGGTATAATCAATCTTAAAATCACCACTGTGCACTACAATGCCCTGCGGAGTATGAATTATCAACCCTGTAGAGTCAGGGATACTATGACAAACAGAGAAAAATTCTATGGTGAACTTACCTAGTGTAATTTTGCTCCCCGGGGTGACTACATTCAATTTTGCTTTAGTTTTCACTCCTCGTTGCTTGAGTTCCACGGAAATCAGCTCTCGGGTGAACCTGGTAGCATAAATGGGCGGGGAGAGCCGAGATAAAATATAAGGCAGCGCCCCAATGTGGTCCTCATGTCCGTGAGTAATCACTATCCCTCTCAAATTTTTCTGCCTCTCTAAAAGATAGCTAATATCTGGAATAAGTAGGTCAACTCCCGGAGTCTCTTCGCCGGGGAACATAAGCCCGGCATCAATGATAATGATGTCATTGCCATATTCCAATGCCATCAT
>JBAUEM010000083.1:0-28826 GCA_049678605.1 Dehalococcoidia bacterium | reverse complement strand
CCCCAGGAATAGTTCCTAGAGTTATAGGCGCACCAACGTTTCTTATCTCGGTATCCATAACCGGACCACGCCCAGCCCTGCACTTCCAGGTCTCCATGCTTGCTGCTGTCTGCATTATCTTAAAGATAGGAACATTGTTGGGACACTCTTGCTCACACTTACCGCAGCCAATACATTGCAGGAATTGCTGCCTTATTAAGTCAAAGTTACCTTTGGCAACCTCAGTTATACCACCGCCAATATTAAAGAGGTTGGGACATACCTGCTCACACATGCCACAATTGGTGCATTTCTTAGCCAGTTCTATGGCTTCCTCCTCCGTTAGCCATTCCTTCTTTCTCTGGGGAGCAATTTCCATGGCAACCCTGACAGCTACCTCGGCTGCCTTGGGGGAGTCCAGGATAGCGAACTGTTCCTTGTTATCCACCATTCGCCTTACTATCTCATCTGTATCCATTTCTGTGGCATCCTCCAGCCCATACATAGCCTTGTCCAGGCAGGCGATGACTGCTGAACTCACCTTGGCCGCTTCCTGAGGCGTATCTGTTCTGATGCACTGCTCATCAGTCATTATCACATCGGCAATGCCTGCCCTCATGAAGAAAAGCGCACGGGAAAGAGGACCGACGATTTTGGCTCTGTCCGAATACCTAGTTGTCTCCAGTGCAGTGCAGCACAGACCGCAGACCTCCACCTGGTCTTCAAGGTTGTGTTCCCTGAGGTAGTCAATCACCACCGTCGAAGTAGCTGGATTGTGTCCTGATACTAAAATTACGGGCTTACTCTTATCTATTGCACCCCATCCCATATCCACCAATGGTGTATCAGCAACGGAAGTGGGGTAGTTAAACCCGACAATCTGAGCGATGTCAGCTACTTCCATTCCAACGTGATCCAGCATGCCGGCATGCAAGGCTTTGGATTCATAGTCCAGGGCGCTTCCCTCCTGCCCTGTGTGGGTAGAATCAAGAAGATGAGCGATTTCCTTGAAGACATACTCTAGGGCTATTTGAAGGTCTCCCAGAGTCTCAGGCTTTAGGCCTACAACTGCCCTTATATTTGGTGCTTCCACTTCGATAGATGTTCCTAAGTCTATCTTCTTATCCGGACCATGCTTCTCGATCAGAAACTCCAGAATGTGCCCACCATGAGCAGCATGAGCGGAACATCCCATCAAGCAGGCGAGAAGTACAAACCTGGCTTGTTGGGTAGCTATATCAATACCACAGGCGCCTCTTCTTCCTTCGGTGAGGTCACACTTACCGTAGGTACAGAAGCAACACAAATCACAGAATGGCGCATAAAAGGGCGCATAAGTTTTCATCAACCTCATATCCCACTGTCTGAGGTCAGGAATTTCCGGCATAGGGGTGGGACCTACTGGCTCCCATGGAATCTCCGCTTTTATCTTTTCATGAATTTCTTCTAATTTCCGTGTTATTTCTTTTATTTTTGCCATTTTCACCTCGCCTCTATCGTTTCCTTTATTAGTTTCAGGGTCTCGGGATGTCTCAATACAATAATATTTGCTCCAGCCAGGAGAAGCGACAGCGCTGTTATTCCTTCCCAAAGCAATCCTTGTTCCTTGTTTTCCTTAGCCTGTTTTGTCTTCCAGCACTCCCCACCAATATTGGCAATAATCGGCATCATGGTCATACTGTCTTTGGTGATAATTCCAATCTGTTTCACTCTTTCTATTAGAGAGAAACCATATTCCATGCCATAGCCCAACCCAGAAGTTAAGGGGTCTATCACAATCCTATCTGAGGGGAAGAACTTACTGAGCTTTACATTTAACTCCTTAAGCAAATTGATGTCCAGAGGAGTCTGGGTAATAGCCATGTGCCCATGCTCCAGAATCGCTTTGCCTATCACTTCGTAATTTTCCTTAAGAACCGGGCCTATAAGGAGGTTCATTCCATCGCATACTTCAGCAACCTTGGAAAGAACCTCAACATCCTTCTTTTCATCTCCTGAACCATAGACAATCAAAGGCACATTTATTGCCTCGGCTACTTCTTTAGCCAATGCCGCTGCTTTGTCAGCAGGAGCATCCTTGGCCGCCGGGTCGGTACTCGTAAGGAAAAGGGAAACGGCATCTACAGCAAAGTCCTGGCATTTCTTAGCCCAGCTAACCGGGTCGGAAATTATATCCTGGAAGGGCTCAACTAGATGCTTTGGCCAATCTTGAGGCTCCATATCAAGAACTTCCAGGGCAAACTTCGCTGGATTGGGGTTTGAGCCCTGGTCAAAAAAATGAAAGGGGAGGATATTCTCCCCCCCAATCTTTAAGCTCTTCTTTCCTTTCCCAATAGTTATCTCTCTAACTACCCCAGTATATGCTTCAACTGGTGCTTTATATTCCATCCTTTACCCTCCTTAACTTTCAAGCCAGGCATCGGAGTACAAGGTCTCTCCCATAAGGACCTTGGCCGTCTTAACATACTCAATTTCTTTTTGAGATAGGGAGGAGAGGTCTATGTCTTCACCATCCATGGTCTTGTAAATAAGTTCGACAATTTCCGGCATCCCTCCCCTGGTCAAGTTCATAAGCTCCTTATCCAAAGGGTCAGCGATGGCAGAATAAAGCCTATTTCTCTCGAGCATGACCATATACGTGCGGTTAAGAGGCGGCCTAAGTTCATCTGGCACGCCATTGGATGTATTGGAAAGCCCTACTGTGGATTTAACCCCGGGCAAAACATCCTCAAGTATCTTGATAAATTCTAGATTTAGCACAGTGAACCTCTGCCCCTCTCCAGCGGTGCTGATGGGAAGGAGTATGGGGTCAACCCAGATGTCCTCGTTAGGAATCCCCAATTCATTAGCATAAGCAACCGTGTCCATAATACTCTCTATCTTGGACTCAACATCTGGAGGCATTCCTTTGTCCGTCATCACTGAAATCACCACCTCGCAGTTATATTTTTGGGCTAAAGGAAGCATTTGCTCTTTTGAGAGACTCTTTCCTGAGGCAGAGTTAAGTAGGGGCTTTCGATTGCAAGCTTTCAGGCCTGCCTCCATAGCCACAGGATTCAGGGTGTCTATGGACAAAGGTAAATCGGTAGCTTCCTGAACTGCGTTGACCAACCATTGCATGGTCTCTTCGGTGTCTTTCTTCATGGGGCCAACATTCAAGTCAATGTAATCGGCTCCAGCTTCAGTTTGAGCTTTAGCTAAATCCTGGATTACTTTGGCATCTCTCTCCCTTATCGCTGTGGAAACTGCCTGAGCTATGACATGTATATTTTCGCCAATAATGACCATATAGAGTACCTCCGATTTATCGCTTGGGTATCCGGAATAAACCATTGCAATATAGCAAGGAAAAGGCTGTTTGTCAAAATTCTTGTTGGCCCTTGTAACAATCTTGGCGGCTGTATCCGCCATAGCGCGTTAAAATTCCTTCTCCCAGAGAAAGAAACAGGGGGTAATTAACGCTAATTTCAGCGCTTTGCTATAATTTTTGTGAATATTGGGGAGCGGGCAGACAGCAAAATTCTGGCAATTGCCCCGGGGTAAGAACGGGCACCGTGGTGAGATTGAGGAATGCTCGCCAGATAAGCGATGGCTCGCCCGGCGACATATTGATTAAAGTTATAGTTAAATAAGCCCGGCCCCGCACTCAATGCATTTCTGTTCAAATCAGGTCTTCATCCATTAAGACTTTGATATACTCGTTGCTAACAGTGGTGACATGGGAAAAGGTTTGGGCTAAACGCTCTCTTGCCTTGGTATAATCCTGAGTCTCGA
Organism: Dehalococcoidia bacterium; assembly: GCA_049678605.1. Lineage (GTDB taxonomy): Bacteria > Chloroflexota > Dehalococcoidia > GIF9 > AB-539-J10 > RBG-13-51-36. Next base: position 25,073 of record JBAUEM010000083.1, on the reverse strand, counting down.
TTTCAGCTTCTACTCCAAGTAGCTCTCCTTCTATCGCATTTATCTTTGCTGGTTCAATATAGCGACTGGCCATATTAAGCTCAGTTCTCAGTGCCTCGGATACCCCTTTGGTTACTTCCTTGCCTCCTTCCAACCTTTCTGCCTTCAGCATTGCCAGTTTATCCAAGGCAGCCGATACCAAGAATAGATTGGACTTTAGCCTTTCCGAGTGATGAAAAGCGAGATTTGCTTGCTTCCTATCCATAAATCACCTCAAGTCAGAATTATTTGCTATCAGGCCAATTAAAGCAGAAAGGAAGGGGAATTTCTATGAGAGTCCCTCATTAACTCTTGACAAAGACCTCGAGAAACGTAATATGGAATCAGAGATAGAAGTGTGCCTATAATAAACCACAAAGTGGACCAAGAATGAAAAATACAAGAGTAAGCTTCTCCTCTGGCGGGCTTCTCCTCGAAGGAATATTGGCTATACCCGAAGGTGCCGGACCTTTCCCGGCAGTAATAGTGTGCCATCCTCATCCCCTCTACGGCGGCAGTATGGATAACAATGTGGTCTGTAGCCTCTCTGAGACACTTACACAAGCATCGCTGGCTTCATTTAAGTTTAACTTTCGCGGAGTAGGTGGGAGCCAGGGGGAGTTTGGTCAGGGAATAGGTGAGCGGGAAGATGTGGAAGCAGCCATTTCCTTTATAAGTACGGTAAAGGAAGTTGATTCCGAGAGAATCGGGCTTGCAGGCTATTCGGCTGGCGCTGGTTTCGCTCTTCCCGTTGGCTTTAATGATGATCGAATTAGGGCTCTGGCTGCAGTCTCGCCTCCACTCCCTATGTTCGATTTTGACTTCCTCAAAAGCTGCCCTAAGCCAAAACTTCTTATCTCAGGAAGCAGGGATGAGCTTATACCCACCGACCAGTTCCTTGAATTTTGCCAGAATCTTCCCGAGCCTAAAGAGTGCGAAAATATTGAAGGGGCGGACCACTTCTGGTGGGGATATGAATCTCGCCTGGCTGCTAAAGTGGCTGCCTTCTTCACCAAAGTATTATAGTCTTCCGCATTTTGACGCTCTGTGTGATGTGCCGAGAAAAGCATCAAGGAGGCTGGCTATCATTGAGACATCATCCACACCAGCATATGAGAAAACTAGGCATTTTCATCTCAGTCACGGCTATAAAGTAATCTGCCGCATCCCCGACTTTTACGTGCCCGGCGATGGTAAGCTAATCCTGCAAAAGCGGCTGGGGTGAAATCAAAGGGATTGGCTGAGCCCTGGAGCACCTACGGTGCTTTAAAATCAAATGATTTTTCTATTTGATATTGCTATACTTAACATCAAGCTCAAACGGAAAATCTAATAAGGGGGTAGCAGTGGCGAAGAAACCATATCACCAGAAAATATCAGACAGAAGAGAGCAGCTGGGCCCCTACCCTATGGAAAGACTGAAAAAGGTTAAGCAGCCCACAACCCGAATCACCGACGATATCCCCAGATTCGACGAACGAGAGCACGGCTTCGCCCGCGCCATGCGGGTTCCTGGTCAAGATGGATAATGTTTGGGGTTACGGCAAACAGGACGAGAGGTACAAATGGTGGCTTGACCTGGAAGAAGTTGACGGGGCTTTGAAAATCCCCAAAAAATCGAACTAAGTCAGCCGCACCGCCAAAACCTTAAACAAAGAAAGGAGAGTAGGCATGAAGCACCATACCAAATACCGAGACCTTGATGAAGCCAAGTCATCGCCGGCGGCGGGGCGGGAACTGCCCTGGTGGATAAAAGAAGTCGATAAACCCACCGTGGATATTGACTGGAGCCAGATGAAGCGCTTCGACTGCAGCAATATCATGCTCGTCAACGGCTTCGCCCAGGCGCTGGGCCCCGAGAACGCCATGAAGCTGGGGGGACGTGCCATAGAGACGAGCACAAAAAATATACTTGAAAATGAGCCCGGCTTCAGCCTGAGGGAGAAGGCGCTGGTCGCTGCTGGCTGGCTGACCTCACTGCTGACCGCAGAGCACGCCTTCCTCGGCCCCGGACTCAATGTTCCCTTCACCATGGCGGGCATACCCGATGACCTTGAATACCCCCGCTACGAGGGCACACCTGAGGAGAATACGCGGATGGTTCGGGCCGCCGCCAAGCTTTTTGGGGCCGCCTCCGTAGGCGTGGTCGAACTTGACGAAAACACCCGCAAACTAATCTATTCATTTGATGGCTGGGATAACCGGAAGTGGGAATTTGAGGACGTGGACAAGGCCTACGAGACAAAAAAGAAGAAGGTGATACCCTATAAGGCGCAATGGGTCATTGTCTATACCATACGGATGTCTCCGCCCTCCCTGGCCACAGCCCCGACAGCACTCTCAACCGCCGCCTCGTCGATAGCCTATTCCGAGGGCACTTCGGTGCAGCTCCGCCTCCAGCAGTTCATCAACAGGCTGGGCTACCAGTGTTTGGCTGACGGCAACATGGGCACCTCGGGGAACAGCCCCGGTTTTGGCGTGCTGGCCGGTCTGGGCGAGCTCAGCCGTTTGAACCGGATGATTTCACCCAGATGGGGCCCCCTGGTGCGGGTATTCAAGGTAATCACCGATTTGCCCCTCGCCGCCACCAAGCCGATAGATGCCGGCATATTCCGCTTCTGCCGCGACTGCAAGAAGTGTGCCGAGTTCTGTCCCTCTAACGCCCTCAGCATGGAAACAGAGCCCTCATGGGAGGTACAGGGATCCTGGAATAACCCCGGCGTCAAGACATACTACGAAAAAGCGCCCAACTGCTTCTCACAATGGCTGAAAATAGGCGGGCATGACTGCGGCATCTGCCTGGCCAGTTGCCCCTTGTCCAAGCAGGATACATCATTTATACACATACACGATTTTGTCAGGCAAGTTATATCCACCACGCCGGCGTTCAACAGAATGATCACAAAGCTGTATACCGACCTCGGTTACGGTAAGGACGCCGAAGCATGGTGGGAACTCGACCTGCCCCCACATGGCTATAAAAACACGCAAGGGATGTAGTATAAATCTCAGCTAATTGAACGAAGCTATTTTTTGGCTATAATGGCTATACTTCCCAACATGGTGAGTGTAGCCCAGTGGTCTAAGGCGCCAGGTTGTGGCCCTGGAATAGGCCTGAAGGCTGGACCCTCGATTTAGTAAGGTGGATGGCGAAACATGCTCCGTTCCTGGACGGGTTCCTGGTTAAGATGGATAATGTCTGGGGTTACGGCAAACAGGACGAGAGGTACAAATGGTGGCTTGACCTGGAGGAAGTTGACGGGGCTTTAAAAATCCCCAGAAAAACGAACTAAGGCAACCGTACGGTCAGTAACTTAAACAAATGTAGGGCAACAAGCCATGTTTCGCATACGCCGAGTTTACGATGACGTTACTCCGACAAATAACGAGGCAATAGCTCAGGTTCAAAACATTCTCCATGAACAGTTCCCGTCTTTATCCAAATGTGAAATAGCGAAATTGCCCAAACAGCTACGTAATCCCTTGAAATACCGTTTCCGCCCTATTCTTTTTATAGCTGAAGGGCCAATGAATATATCCTGTGTCTCAGGCAGAAATGAATGAGAAGGAGTCTAATACCCTCTCTGTCTTCCTCTACTAGGTCCACCGCGTCCTCTGTTGCCGTAAGAGCCACCACCTCTGCTCTCGGAAGGTGGGCGAGCCGGGTTAACAATAAGCGTCTGGTCCTTCAGTGCTTTCCCGTTGAGGCCGGCAATTGCAGCTTGACCTTCAGACACTGATGCCATTTCAACAAACCCGAATCCCTTGGGTCGCCCACTGAATTTGTCTGTTATGATGTTTACAGACGTCACTGCTCCAAAAGTCTCAAATTCTTGGCGTAATTCCTCTCCAGTTATCTCATCGGGTAAATTACCCACATAAATCTTCATACTAGTGCTCCTTTCGCTTAATCTCGTAATCCTTCGTGGAGAAAATGGCGGTGGGACTTTGCCTCGCGCAGAATTCCACCCATTTGCACCATCCTTTGAAAGCGACACAACAGGGAATCTTGAGAGTCACCTTCACATATCGAGACTCTCATTGAGATGATACATCGCCACATTCTAGGGATATACACGAGCCAAGTATCCCCGGCCCATGTATGTCCATGGTCAAACCGGCATTATCTACTCAGTCTGACTTTACTGTAGCAATCGCTACAATAGACCGGCTTGCCATTGATAGGCTCAAAAGGCACTTCGGTGTCTTTGCCGCACTCGGCGCATATGGCAGGAAACATTTGGCGTGGGAGCCCGTAGCTGTTACCACGACTTCCATTCCGCTCTGTCTTCCTTGCCTGGCGGCATGGGGGACAGCGCTTGGGCTCATTAGTATAGCCCTTGGATTGAAAGAACTCTTGTTCCTCAGCGGTGAAGCTGAAGTCAGTCCCACAATCGGCACACTGGATCGTTTTGTCTTGAAAACTCATTGGATGACCTCCTTTCTCAAAATTTTTAGCTGGGGTTTGGGTCATCCAATACTTGATATGAATCTAGCAGAATCCTAAGAAGCTTGTAATAACCTAAACTTAAACTATTAAATACATCATACACCAATTATTAAAATTGTCAAATCCCGCCGTGGCTCTATTCGAGGTCTACGTCTGCCCCAGGTGTTATGGATGGCAAAATGAACAATCCGATGAAAGGTGCCCTCCTATCTCTTACTGATTGTCTGAAAGAAGATAGGACTACTTGAAGCTCTTGAGTTGCTATTGACGAAAGGCGATAGCCTCTTCCTCAACACTACTATGCTCCAGTGCAGCCTAACTAGTCTCTGCCACCTGGTCAAGAGAGTAGAATTCGGGCGTCAACTACAACATGCCCTTTCCCCTGCTCTTGAGCTTTCACCGGATTGAGGTCCATCTCTGCTATCTGGGGTAAGTCTTCCACCATAGCAGACACTCTCAGCAGGAGATCTTCAAGAGCCTTAACGTCAGACGGCTTGGAGCCTCGCCAGCCAGCAAAGAGCTGGTGAGCCTTCACTGAGCGCACCATTTCTTGGACATCGACGTCAGTCAACGGGTGAATACGGAATGTAATATCCCTGAGGAACTCGGCATAAATGCCGCCCATACCGAACATGATCAGAGGACCGAAGGAAGGGTCCTGGGTTAGGCCAACAATTACCTCAATTCCCTCAGATATCATTGGTTGAATGGTGACACCCTGCATCTCATCGGCTCTTCCCAGACCCTCAAGGCGTTCTCTGATTTGGTTAAAGGCTTGTTTTACCTCATCTGATGAGCAGCATGAGAGGACCACTCCTCCAACCTCAGTCTTGTGGGTTATCTTGTCTGAGAGGAGCTTAATCGCAACCGGGAAGCCAATTTTTTCAGCTACCCTGGCGGCATCCTCAGCTGTCTTTACCGACTCCGAAGCTGTGACTTGGATTCCATATGCGTTGAGCAGGTCGGAGACGGAGGAAGCTTCCAGCCAGAGGGGTCGGGTAGAGCTTTGCTCTAAGGCTGATGCCACTACCTCACGGGCCTTTTCTTTATTGATCCCTGTCAGTTTGGGAACCACCCCCTTTGGTCCTTGTAGCCACTGACTGTACTCACACGCCCCAGCGAGGGCAACCGCGGTATGCTCCGGGAAGGTAAAATTGGGTATGCATCCACCACCTTTAGAATCGTACTCAATACCAGCACCACGCGAACCCATAAATGAAGCTACTAATGTCTTGCCGCGCCTGCGAAACTCCGGTGCTAGCTCCCTTATGGCATTGGCTACTGCTTCAGCCTGCGTAAGTATCGGCGGGATAAAGATGACTATCACAATATCTATGCCGTCATCACGCGCCAGAACTTCCAGCGCCCGGCTGTACTCCTCGGCGGAAGCCTCAGCCGTCATATCAATGGGATTGGTAAAGCTGGCTCGAGATGGGAGAAAGCTCTTTAGTTTTGAGACGGTCTCATCTGAAAGAGTTTGCAATTCCAGTCCTCTATCAGCACAGGCATCGGCGGTCATAATGCCAGGGCCCCCTCCATTGGTGAGAATAGCCACTCTTTTTCCCTGAGGAATGGGTTGGTGATATAACAGGTTAGCCACATCAAAAAGCTCTTCCACTGTATCCACCCGGATCATTCCGGTCTGGGCAAACAATGCTTCAGAAGCTACCTCACCGGTAGCCAGCGCCCCGGTATGTGAGGTAGCAGCCCGGGAGCCTGCCGAAGTACGTCCGCTTTTTACCGCAACCACCGGCTTGGTGAGCGTGATGCTGCGGGCTATGCGGACAAACTTCTTGGGATTGCCGAAAGATTCAAGGTAAAGGAGGATGACCTTGGTAGACGGGTCCTTTCCCCAGTATTGGAGCAGATCGTTGCTGGAGACATCAGCCCTGTTTCCGATGCTGACAAATGTGGAAAGCCCAATGTTCAGGTTCCTGGCATACTCCAAGATAGTCTGCCCAAGCGCACCACTCTGAGTACCCATGGCAATACCGCCAGTGGGAGGGAAAACGGGGGAGAAAGTAGCGTTCATATTGATTTCTGGATCAGTGTTGACGACGCCCATGCAGTTGGGTCCCACCATGCGCATACCATAGCGCCGAGCAATTTCAAGTATCCCATCCTGCTTCGCCTTTCCCTCAGGGCTGCTCTCTCCAAAACCCGCTGATATTACAATTACGCCTCGCACCCCTTTTTGCCCGCACTCTTCCATCAGCCGGGGGACCGTATCCGCCGGAGTGATAATAATGGCAAGATCCACTTCTCCCGGTATATCCAGAACAGACGGATATGTCTGCACTGCGGCGACTACTTTGGCGTTCGGATTCACCGGGTAGACGACTCCAGTAAACTCATGCTGCAACAAATTACGGAAAAGCCTGTTGCCGATAGTGAGATTCCTGCGTGAGGCTCCAATAACGGCTATTGAGCGAGGCTTTAACACAGCCTCGAGCGAGGCAATATCAAAAGCTTTCTCCTGCTCTAAGGGCATCCATTCCATATTAAATCCACCGTTGATGACGCTATGAATGATTATATGGCAAAGCTGTGGTTTTTGTCTAATGCGGGGATTGGACCAGAGCTGCACCGCTCACTGCAGCCGTGTTACTAGCATTACACGGGTGTTCTCCACAAACATTAGCGACAACCGCTTATGCAAATACCTTTCTCGACAGGGCAACCAGGAGACGCATCCTATTCTTTTGACATACCTTGCCATTGACACTTATAATCAAATTCTCCTGAGACAAACCCTTAAAAGATGAGCAATGAGTACCACTGAAATCCGCGAGGAAATTAAAAAGGCGGGGTGCGCCTTTTGTGCCGGCAACTGCGGTGTACTGGTTCACCTTAAAGACGGCAAAATAACCCGTATAGAAGGCAACAGAGAGCATAAGTTAACCCTGGGTAAAGTCTGTGAGAGGGTCGGTTACGCCTCAAGGTGGCTCTATCATCCCGACCAGATGATGCACCCGTTGAAGCGAGCGGGAGAACGCGGTGAAGGCAAGTGGCAGAAAATCAGCTGGGAGCAGGCTTTCGATGAAATCGCCGGCAAACTGAGTGATATAAAAGAAAGGTTCGGGCCGGAAAGCCTGGTCGTTACCGAGGGCACATATAGAAGCGGGGCTTTCTGGATGCGTTCACGGTTTCTCAATCTTTTCGGCAACCCGCAAAACGTAGCTCATGCCGGGGTTATTTGCCTCCTGAATTGCCACGCCATAGACATGGCGCTTATTGGAGGCTGCTGCAGCCTGGTATCCAATATTGCCCACAGCAATTGCGTGGTTGTCTGGGGACAAAATCCCGCCAGTTCGTTCCCGAGGACAATTGCTGGCATCAAAAAGAGGCGGCGTGGTAAAGGATGCAAGCTCATCGTTATCGATCCCAGGCGTACCAGGACAGCCGAACTTGCTGATATCTGTCTCCAGCTAAGGCCAGGCACCGATGCCGCTCTGGCTATGGGCTGGTTGAACGTTATTATCAACGAAGAACTCTACGATAAAGATTTTGTCTCAAGGTGGACTTACGGCTTCGAACAACTGGCACAACGTGTTCAGGAATACAGTCCCAGGAAGGTTGCAGGAATCACCGGCCTGACTGAAGAGCAAATCGTTTCTTCCGCCATGATGTATGCCACCTCCAAACCTGCCTGTATAGTGCGTGGCGTTGCTTCCGACCAGATAGGCCGCAATGCCGGCAGAGTAGAACAGGCCAGGGTTATCCTGCGCGCTATCACCGGCAATCTCGATGTAAAAGGCGGCGACCTTATTCCCGGCATCGGGCCGGAAATAAACGGCAAACGCTTCAGGCGGGAGGTGATTCTTGAGCTAAGCGACAGATTGCCCCCTGAGCAACGCCCGAAACAAATCGGCGCAGACCGCTTCAGGGCTATGTCCTGGCAGAGTTACGAACTGACCTCACCGTACTATGAAAATGTTTTCGGTATACGGGAACTCGTTGGACACCGCGTAGCAGCCTCACCGCCATTGACCTGGCGCGCTATTTTAACCGGTGAACCGTATCCGGTAAAAGCCATGATTACCTGGGATAGCAATCCATTGCTCTGGGCAGCAAATACCAAACTCGTGTATGAAGCCTTGAAAAGTAAAAACCTGGACCTGCATGTCGTCTGCGATTTCTGGCTGACACCAACAGCGGAGCTTGCCGATTACGTATTGCCGGTTTCAAGCTGGATGGAGAGACCGCTTTGTTCGACTTTCGAAGACCTGACTGACGTGGTTTTCGGCGGAGGCAGGGCAATTCGACCTCTGGGAGAGCGGAAAGACGATTATACAATCTGGCGCGAGCTCGGCATCAGGCTCGGGCAAGAGGGTGACTGGCCATGGGAAACCTTCGAAGAAGCGATTGAATACCAGCTTGAACCGCTGGGGATAACCTATGAAGAATTCGTTAAAGCCGGATTTGTCAGGGGTGCCAGAAAATATAAAAAGTATGAAGAGAAGGGATTTCCTACAGCCAGCGGCAAGGTTGAATTATACTCCACGGTATTTGAAAAACTGGGCTATGACCCCTTGCCTTTCTACGAAGAGCCGCCGGAAAGCCCGGTGAGCACACCGGAAGTAGCCAGAGAGTATCCCTTGATTTTAAATACCGGCGGCAGGTTTATGCCGATGTTCCACTCAGAGCACAGGCAATGGGGCATCGGAATGAGAGAGAGACACCCTGATCCGCTGACCGATATTCATCCGGATACCGCCCACAAACTAGGTATCAGTGAAGGCGATTGGATATTTATTGAAACAAGGCGAGGAAGAATTAAGCAAAAGGCACGTCTCAACCCTGGCATACTCAGCAACGTGGTGAATTGTGAAGCCAGCTGGTGGTTCCCAGAGATGCCGGGAGCGGAACCTTCCCTCCACGGACTCTGGGAATCAAATGCCAACGTCCTGACGCTTGATGACCCTGATTGTTGTGACCCGTTGACCGGCGGCTGGTGTAACCGGGCACTGCTATGCCGGGTCTATAAAGTCTAACTCTGATTGTGCTTTGATAAATTAAACAACTTTACGGAATGTGACCCGGTCTTTAGTCAACGCCGCTTGCCTCTCCGAAGTCCTAATTACAAGCCGTATGCCCGAAAAGGCAACGATGTCCTACGACAGTGTGCTACGCGCGTTGACAATTACACAATGGACAATTAGACTGAAGTTAGCGCATATTAAGTAACATTCGACGAGATAGCCTGAAGCATAAAGGGGAAGGAAACTGCAGGCGAGAAGTGAAAGGAGGCGGCAATGATAAAAGGTATCATAGGATATAAGGTGTTGAGTTATAAGGACGTAGAGCCCCCATATTGATGCAGCTCAGGTCGCATGCCATGCAATATAAAGGCTTCGTTAGCGCTGAGAATCTCGTCAGCGAGGAGGATTTCTCTGTCGTCGTAATGATACGCACATGGGAGACGATTGAAAACTGAAGGACATGGGTGGAGTCAAGGAGAACGCGAGATTTGCTTCGACAAGCCAAAGCAGTTGTGATGCAAGCGGCCAGAATAACAACATACAGGACAATGCCCACAGTAGAGTGGCGCTAATAAGGCGTCAGTCCTTGTCGATAACGGCTCCTTTCAGTTTTCTGGTTATCCCCGGCATGCCTTTGATGCCGGCATAGGTTGTAAAGACGCCCGGGTCAGATTGCGCATTAGACAAAAATGTTCCGCTCAGGCAGCAATTGCTTGTTTTGATCGGGAAGTCACAATATAGCGAAATGTTTAATCTTGTCGTTTTGGCCTTCTCTCTTGATGGCAAAGCATGATCAGCGTAGAATAGAAATCGTGAAGAGGAACTGGAGTCCAGCGCCGAGCTCATGAATTTTGTACAATAGGCCCCGGAGTTTATCTGTAGTCACGAATTTGGGCATGACAACCAGTAAGTTGGTCAAGACTATAATCCTTGTTGTATTGCTCGTCGCAGCTAGTAGCTACTTAGGCAACATCGGTCGCCAGATCGGGCAACTTGGTGATGCTATCTTCGTCTTCTCTATGGATACATTGTATCCCTTTATTTGGCTATTGCTGGCTCTCGTTTTAGTAGCCATTACTGCTGGACTTGTTGCGGCGCTTGTTCGCCCTCTATGGATATGCTTCATCGCCTTTGCTCTCGCTAGCCTGGCGGTGCTTTTCATTTGGGGGCTAAACCTGATTGGTATTGTGCTGGCAGTGCTGTACTTGCTTGCTGGGCTTCTCTACAGCCGAGGTGTGGCTAAGGGGCTCAATGAGCGCATAAATTTCTCGGTACATCCTATTAAGGATAATTCAACTATTTTAGTTATGGTGCTAATAATAGCAGCATGCGCCCTTTTTTATTCCGGGTATGCGGCGCAAATCGAACGCGAAGGCTTCACCACACCCCCCTTTGTCATCGATATGGCCACGGGAATAGCCGAGGGGCAGATTGAAACAAGTCCGGGTCTTACCCCACAGGAAAAAGAACTAGCTATAGCCGAATTTAGACAGCAGTTTGAGCAACAAATGGAAGACGCGATAAAGCCCTATCAAAAATTTATACCCGCAGGTGTTGCCCTTATTCTACTGGGGCTTCTTACAACCATCGTTGGACTCTTCTCATGGTTGCCAGCTCTAATCCTGAAAGGTATTTTCGCCATTCTGACTGCCTGCCATGTAACAAGTGTGGTAACGGAAATGCAAGAAGTGAAAAGGCTAACCATCGACTAGCTTAGCATATTGCACATTGGTCCATATTGTTCAGCTCGGGCAATAAAAGCCTGTTTTGTTACCTCCCTACACAAACCATCGAACTGTGTGATGTATCGAATTATCATTGAACAATACTGACAAATGTGCAACTCGGGCAATACGAACCTGAAATATGGAGGCTAATCGCGCTTCCCACCCAACCATCGACTGTATCAGTTCCTGGGACCCAATGAAGCACCGTAGAGTTCTAGAGGGCCGTCGAGATCTCTGGGCCACGACCTGGCAATCGCCTCTCGAAACTCCCGGTCACCGTGTTCCTCTCCATTTCTCTCATCCCAACAGAGCGTTTGGGAAGGTGGTAAGCACAGATAATGAGGCTGAGAAAGGTAAAACTTGAGAGAAGAGGGAAAGCATGCAGGATTGGAGGCATACGCTGTTCAGATGCTCAAGGGAGATCGGCTGCACTTGCTGAAGGACTTGTGATATATTGAGCGGTAAGTAAACGCATTATTGGAAAGGTTCAGAAGGATGGCACGAAGAGACAATAGCCGGCGGTCGCCTGGTGGAAAGAAGTCGCAATCAAGACAAACGGGAAGCTTGTCAGCGAAGAAGAAGTTGCTGATTGGATTAGGTGCGGCTATTGTCATCGTTCTCATAGTGGTGATTGCCAGAATCCCTGCTCACGAAGGGGACAATGGTCTATCACCAAAGCCTAAGACCTACTCAGCACCACCAGCGATGACAATCGATACCAGCAAGCAATACAGCGCTACCATTGAAACCGAAAAGGGAAATCTGGTTCTGGAGCTGTTTGCCAGTGATGTTCCGATAACAGTGAACAACTTCGTGTTCCTGGCCCGCGATGGATTCTATGATGGTACTACATTTCATCGGGTTATCCCCGGCTTTATGGCTCAGGGAGGAGACCCTACCGGCACTGGTGCAGGTACTCCCGGTTACCGATTTGACGATGAATTCAGCGAGCATACCCACGTTACGGGTGCGCTATCAATGGCTAATTCCGATGCCAATACCAACGGGTGCCAGTTCTTCATCACCCTCGGGCCTCAGCACCACCTCGATGGTACGCACTCAGTATTTGGTCAGCTAATTGAGGGAATGGATGTTCTGGAAAGAATTGAGCAGGGTGATGTCATGATACGAATCACAATAGAGGAAAAATAGCTACCCATGGTGAACTCGGCCTGGCCATTGCTCTGCCCACAGCTAACTTAGCGGCGAGACTTCCATCGTCTCGGGATGCCCGAATGAAATCTCACTCAAGAGGGCCGAATGAGTGCATAGATCCGATCGCCGCTGAACAATCCTCGGTTTTGTGTGTCCCTTCTCGTGGGAGGTCTTTTCCATTTTGGTTGACACCACTTCTAAGGCGATTTAATATGAGCCTATGCAAAAAGCCTTTGATATTAGTAGTAAGATATTTATTGTAACCTTTTGTCTTTTGGTAGCGTCTATACTTTGCGAACATTAAGCCCCCTGATGAAATCAGCAATTCTCCGTTTCCCTATATCAAGCCAATGGTAAGCCTTTTCAAAGCAATAGACATACCAAATTATTATCTTGTTATCTTGTCCGGGCTTTCCTCTCTCGTCACTTATATAGGGAAGAGGCTCTTCCCAGCTAAATAATTGCCTAATCTTTAGACCGTGCTGCCTGTCCAACCAATTTGCAAATCTCGACAATAACCCACTTTGTTTCCTTAACCATTGCCGGAGCCGGGGTATTGAACTAAATAGCGTTTTGGGATTTCTTGCTTTTCATCGTTATTATTTAGCGATGATCAAATACATTAGTCCTTTGATTTGTTAGTCTCTAAATATAGATTGAGCTGAGCCTGGATATAACCTTCCAATATGGTAGCTTCATCGGTGCCGGCAGGAAACCTTAACGGTCCTCCAATTCTTATGCAAATTGGACGCCATATTCGCGGAAGATAGCGTTCGAACCTTAAGAAGGGAGGCAGCTTCTCATTCGGTTTATTGGGTAAGACTCTGTCAGTACCATCTATGCGGATCGGTACTATGGTAGCTCCGGTCTGCTTGACAATCCAACCAATACCAGCCCTTGGTCTTCGGATAATTAGATTGCCAGTCCCTACGTCATATATTCCATCCCCATTGTTTTGGGCTTTAAAATCCCTACCCCCTCCCGGGAATATAACGATTCTGCCGTTGTTTTCCAGAATTTCAACCGCTTTCCTTAGGGCACTGGTTCTTTCTCCAGTTCCGTCAGATCCCCTATTAACGAAGATATTCCATCCTTCTAAGACCGACCTGAAATGGCGGAAGTTATGTTTATCTGCCGTGCTGACTGGAATATGCTTGAAATCTTCGGTAAAAGTACGCCGTACTGGTTCCCTTTTTAGGATTTTCACTGGTGCAACCAGAACTTCGCCTATTCTCTGGAGAAGCTCCCTGAACCACCATGGAAAATAAAGCAATGGAACCAGAACTATATCCAACCAACCAGGATGGTTTGATGCCAGAATTAGTTTGCCTTCCCAGAGAGGCAATCGAGAGTATCCATAGAACCTTATTCTCCTGGTTGCTTCAAGTAGACAAATCAGCAATCCGCCAACTGTCCCTAGGATATAAATAGAAGAAAAGATATTAAAGGTAACCTGAGCTCTCTTGGCCATAACCCTCGCTTCTTCAGCTTGTAATTGTAATCGTGCCTTATCCTTAGTGATACCAAACATTAGAATCCTGCTGTGCTTTAGCATACTCTACGGCAGCCCCGCCATGCAAGGCTGATCAACACGACTCCCGAGTCCCAGATGTGTCACAATTGTCCAGCCGACTGGGAGGTAGTTCTCAATAACATAAATAGGGGCCACATCGAGTGGCCCCTATTTATGTTTCTTGAAGTTTAGGATTTACCTATTCGGAAGACTTTGGTTCCACAACTTGGACAAACACCCTGAGTAGCAGGACGCTTGTTCTTCATTGTGATAGCTCTCGGATTCTTGATCTCAACCTTCTTTTTGCACTTCATGCAATATGCCTGCATTTTCACCTCCTCGTTTGTAAGATTCTGAGCAGAGAGTATCACGTAGCGCATTACCAGTCAATAGGTTTTCTAAACATTTCATCGAACTGTGTGATGTATCGAATTATCATTGAACAAAACTGACAATTGTTGGTCTCCAGCAGACCGACGCTAAATAAGAGGAAATATTTTCATCCATACCTAAATTGCCCCGTGTTTGCCGCAGTGTTATCATACAACTAACTTCAGAGAAGCCCACCAAGGAAGGACGATATGGCGAAAGAAGACTTATCGGTGATAGGAATGTGGAAGCTCATCTCTGTCGAAACCCAGGGCGATGATGGCACATTGACTTATCCCTTTGGCAAGGACGTTGCCGGGTTGCTCATGATTGATGCCAGGGGTTATTTTTCGGCACAATTGATGGATATGAAGCGCCCATCCTTCAAGAGTGCCGACCCGCGCGGCGGCACACCAGGGGAAGTAAAAACGGCTTTTGAGAATTACGTAGGATACTACGGGACCTTTGACTTAGATGAGACAAAGGGAGTAATCATCTTTCATGTCGAGGGGGCTTGGCTACCAAATTGGATAGGCGGTGACCAAATAAGGTATTACACATTAAGCGGAAACCGCATGACCATCAGTACAGCGCCCTTGCTCTTTGGTGGCAAGAAGGTAGTCGGAAAGCTTATTTGGGAACGTGTGAACTAGTCTGGAACACTGATTCACTGGCATGGTAAAGTCCCAATCACTCAGATTGTGACTTCGCATTCCAAGATCTTCGATACCAAATAGGTACACCTGACGTTGCACCTTGTGACGAGTTCAGCTACCACGGTGTCCGGTGCTGAACCATGCCAACATCACTGACGATGCACACGGGGGTTTGGCTCAACGTCTTCGCCTCCGTCTGAACAACGACATAACCCACAATAAACCAATTACGATGAAAAAAAGATACGGTCGGTAGGTGACTCCCTCGCCGGTCCCGGCGACCGCCATCACTGGGGTGGGAGGTGGTTTTAAGGGAGCTACTGTTTCGGCAGATATCTCGTAAGGAGGTACCTCGGCAGAAATTTCGTAGGTAGCTATCTTGACATTGCGGTACTGTTTAGGCACCCAACCCAGCGGGTTGTTTCCGCCAGTAGCCTCCGCCCAGACCCATCCTGGCTCACCTTCCAGTTCAAAAACGGCCGTTGCCTTGCTATATTTAGGTAGATAAACCAATACCGCAGTGTGCTCTGGGACAAGCGCTATGGCTGAGCGAAATCCGGCAGCCTTATACATAACCGCCAATAATACCGCCATATCTTCACAATCACCATACCCAATTCCATCCTCGACAATAGCTATAGCCAGCTCGTCGGCATTCTGGGCAAACTCTTCATCTCCAGTTTGGTCTATATCAGGGGTATATTTCACCCTGTCACGAACAAAATCAAATACCGCCTCTGCCCTCCGTAGTGGGTCTGGATATTCATTGGCAATCTGCTCACCCAGGCTATAGGCTAGGTCAGCCTCTTCCCCCAGGCTTTCGAAGGCTATAACCGGACGAAACCCTGTCTCAGTTATTTGATAAAAACCATCTTCACCAAAGGCCGTGGTTCTGCATATCTCCCAATCATCGAAGATATCGCCGCTTCTCACGTAGAAACCTTCAGACGGAAATGCCGAGGCATAACCAGCAGTCGCCACCGCAGCGAATAAGACACCTATTAAACCTAGTAAAACCCCGGCTCTCTTCATAACGGTCCGGTCAGTGCCGCATGGAGTATTAAGCCAAAGAAGACGAGATAACCAAAGACATGTAGCCCTGCAGCCACCGGGCTTTCCTTAATACTGCCAAACGGTATTTTAGGCGTTAGCTTGTCCACGATATAGAATAAGGCTACTCCAAGAAATAAGCTTATCGCAAAGCTCAGAGCTAGTAACCCCCACGTCCTAAAATCGAAGATGTACCCCACTATCGGAGCTGTGACCGCAGTGAGTGCGGTAATAGCTCCGTGGATAACAAGACCAATCAGGATGAAGAAGCCTGCTACAAACAACCCGATAGCCACCGGGCTCTCGCCTATGCGCTCGCGGTAAGGGACATGAGGGATAAGAGCATCTAGCGCTCTGACTCCAAGCCACGCCAGAAGAGCAGAGACGAAAACCAGCAACACAACCTTAGCTAACCATATCAAAGCAATTACCCAGAAAGGGACGCCTAAACCTAACTCTGGCATATTAGTGCCTCCTTATTGTCCATATTTGATTAATGGGAGTGGCGTAACATGGGTTTCAACAACGGCCGCTGGTTATGTATAGTCTACAAAAACAGTGCATTTTTTCGCGAAATTATGGGACATTTCATAGTTCCGAGTGCCACCCGTTTACAGCCCTATTTATAGTATAGCATCTTCTTGTCTCAAGTGTCCTGCTTTACGCCTCAGTTCGGCAAGCTTCGTGGAAAATATCCTGAACGAGCTCACTTCTTGCCTATGACGGATTGGAAAATGGTAAACTAGCCACAAAATACGGAAGAGGATAGTAATGATCATAGGATTATTAGCTTTTATGGTTTTCCTGGCCCTTCTACTTGCCTTCTGGGAAATCCAAATCGAGGGTAAGGATGGCTGGGCATCGAAGCTACCTGGCTGGCGTATAGAAAAGGGATGGCTTGTCAAGTTGGCGGGTGGACGCCCGATAACCGGCTACCACTTTTTTATGACGCTGTTCCTGATTGCCATAGTTCATCTGCCGTTGTTTTTTGTTCCCTGGAGTTGGCGGTTAGAAAGTCTGCTGCTTGGCTTTTATGTAGGCATGGTTTTTCTAGAAGACTTCTTGTGGTTTGTTTTAAATCCACATTATGGGATTAAAAACTTCCGCAAAGGAAAAATCTGGTGGCACAAATCATGGTGGGGGCCGGTCCCTGCTTTATACTGGTTTTTGCTCATCATAGTCATCGTATTAATTTATTTCGGAAGAGCTGCTATCTAAACAGGAACCAGGAATTGTCCAGCAGAGCTATCACATCTTCCTGCATCCCCTCTATTACATGCGAATACATGTCCATAGTGAAGGCAACGCTAGGGTGTCCCAGTGCCTCCTTGATCACCTTCGGCCTGGCGTTTTCTGCTGGGTCTGGATTCCGCCTTTGGTAATTCGGCTCAGAAAACGCCGAAGGGCAAAGAGCTAAAGAGGTGGTATAATTAGCCTGTCTCGTTCTGGATTGACAAGTCATGGGTGAGGGTAACACAGTGCAAGTACCAAGGGCTAGTTCTAAAGGGCTACCCTCTGTATCGGTAGTAATACCAGCTTATAATGAGGAAAAATATCTGTCTTTGTGTTTGGAGTCTATAAGAAAGCAGGACTACGCTGCGGAGTATGAAGTCATCGTAGTTGATAATGCCAGCACGGACAATACTGCCAAGATAGCTCTCGATTGGGGAGCAAAGGTTGTCTATGAAAGTAAGCGAAGTCCTGCGTGCGCTCGGCAAAAGGGCGTCGAAGCAGCAACAGGAGAGATTATCGCCTTCATCGATGCCGATACTCAGGCACCAGCTTGCTGGCTTTCAACCATCGTGTCGCGCTTTGTCCAGGAACCAGAGACGGTGGTGATAAGCGGACCCTATGCCTATTGCGATGCCGGCAGGATCGCCAAGATTGCCTCTTACGTTAATTTCATCAGCATTATCCTAGACCAGCTTTTTCGTAAAGCTTTTAATAAAGGTGGTGCTATATGGGGGTGTAACTTCGCCGTGCGACGCTCAGCACTATTGGCAGTAGGTGGATTTGATACCAGCATCAGGTTTTATGGAGAGGAGTACGAACTTTCCTTGAGACTGAAGAGAGCTGGTAAGGGAAGCATTATCCCCCGGCTCTTTGTCCTTACCTCAGCTCGCCGCCTGAAGAGGCTGGGTGTGGTAACTCAATACTGGAACTGGATTGTGGATTACTTCTCGATCCTTTTCTGGTATGAACCAATTTCCGAAGAACTGGAAGACTGGCCGGCCAAGGCGTGGCAAACAGTGGTTGCCAGTTTTTCTTGGCCGAGATTTAAAGCATCCTTGTTGTATGTTGCCCTTTTCTTTGGCTTACTTTGGTTGCATATCAGCCCTGTGATTGGGGCAGTGGGAAGGCTCATTTACGTTTTTGATATCGGTGTTCTGGGTACACTGTTTGCCTACCACGGGATAAACCCTCGCTCCCGGTTCTATGGCAAGGTGTGGTCTAATGGCAACCGGAACCATTCTCGGATTGCGCTGACTTTTGATGATGGCCCAAACGAACCGTATACTTCCCAAGTTCTCGGCATATTGGAGCAATATAAAATAAAAGCGACCTTCTTTGTCATTGGGCAAAACGCTCGGCGCTATCCTGAGGTCTGCCGGCGGATAGTGGCGGCAGGAAATGTGATTGGAAATCACTCCTACCATCACCACAAGTCACTATGCCTGAGATGGGGCAAGGCAGTTGCTCGTGACATTGAGCTGGCTCATCAGGCAATCTATGAGTGTACCGGATTTGAGCCAAAGCTTTTTCGCCCTCCCCACGGCTTCCGCACTCCCTGGTTGATGCGAACTGTTCGCCACCTCGGGTACACGGTAGTTACCTGGGACAACATGATCGGTGACTGGAAGGCAAATAAGTCAGGCGAGGAGATTGGACAGACTGTTGTTCAGCGGGCAAAGCCAGGGAGCGTAATTGTCCTGCATGATGGTCGCGATAGCAGACCAAGCTATGACCGCAGCCAGATGCTCCAAGCTCTGCCCTTCGTCATTGAGACCCTCAAGGAGCGGGGTTTTGATTTTGTCACCATACCTGAGCTTTTTGAGTTAGAAGGAGAGCCTTCAGTCTAGCAAGCCCGGTTTCGGCATACGAGCGAACTCACGGATGTCTTGGGCCGTACCTGGTCAAAAGTGCCGCCCTGGAAAGCCAGACTTCTTTAAGCTCCCAAGGCTTTTCTTTGAGTCCAGACACTTCGTCTCCCCGCAAATGATAGACTTGCATTAACCCGGCCATATAGAAGCCGGCCCCTTTCTTCCACAAGCTGTCGGGTAGTTCATCAACTTGGAATCCCAGTCGTCTGGCGGCTACATCCAGGAGGGTGCTGCCGTGGAGCGCTGTAATATTGCCAAACATCCCGCTGGCTATTTGCTGGGCTAGAAAGTGGAGGTCCTGTGCGAAGCAACCAAGGAATTCCCGGGGCGATTGTGAGACTCTGAGATTCAGCTTGCGTCTTCTTTTAAACCAGGCGTTGTTCAAATGAAGCTCTATGATTGTGTCTCCAGTTTTCACTTTAGAGCCGTCATTTAGTATCCTTGTGGAGCCCTTGTAGCGGCGAAGCTCGAGACAAATGATGTTGCTCCCATCGGCTTTCAGGGACCTGATGTGATAGATTACTCTCAAAAGTTTATCTATTACAGGCCACAATATTAGGACAAACCGAGGCGGCTCACCTTTCAGCATTAGTTGTCTCCGTAAGTGGTATACCAGTATGAGTCCGTGTAACAACATTTTATCATACGGAGCTCGGCACGTCCTGAGCGTGGAGCTACAGCCTATCGAGGCAATTTAATTGAGTTAAAGTTGGGCACTGTCCCTACCTACATTTTGTGCAACAATAGCCTGAGTCGTACTATGATTGACTGGATAAACGGAGCACTTTCCACATTAGCTGCTTCCATAAGCGTTGATAATCCAGGGGGACTGGCAGCCATATTCTTCTTAACCGTATCAACCGACATTGGTATTCCATTTCCGTTCTTATCTTGACACCATTCTGTTTTTCACTACCTATAAAATGGGGGCCTTTTCATTGTCGGTGCTCCTTATCATTATGATGCTATTGGGTGGCAGACTGCTGGGAACGGGCATTATTTACTGGGTAAGTCGGCTGCTGGGCCCAAGATTCGTAGACTGGGTCGGTAAACGTTCAAAATTCTTACGGCGTAATCTTGAGCAATTTCAGAATAAGCTGGGTAGATGGACCATACCGGTTATAGTTGCTGCCAGATTGACGCCGGGTTTGATGCAGGTATCATCGGTGGCTGCTGGCACAGTGCGTGTCCGTTACTATCAGCTGGTGCTAGCCATCGTACTTTCTTCGATTGTCTATGATGGAACATTAATTCTCCTGGGGACTTTAGCCAGGCTCGGGTTAAAGGACGTGAAACCTGAGTATTCCGCCTGGATCGTCATTGGCTTCGTGGCTATAATGGCTGTCATATTTGTCGCCGTTCACTTAGTAAGGCGCCGGTCAAAATTGATTTAACATCCTGCCCTAATGCGCCGTCTTCCCGCCAACTTGAAGCGCTAAGGGATAAACTCAATTCCGCCTATGGTAATCCGGCTCAGAAGACGCCGAAGGGCAAAGGGCTAAGATTCAAAGCATTCCTGAAATGGCTTAGTAATTGCTGACCACCCCACGGGGTTCGTGGAAGTTAAGCAAACAAGTTGGCTTTTTGTGTCATTTAGACTTGCGCAAGAAACAGGGGCCAAATGGGGCCCTTGCTCTGTGGAGCTTGAAACCTTGGCCGATACCAGGCAATATTTATCAAAATTCGTGAGTCTGCCGCAGCAAAGCTGGAGCTAGAAATAAATCTTTATGTGCCGCTCCTCGGTGGGTGCAAGCTCTCGAACCAAGTGGGCTACTTTGCTTTCTTCGACCTATTGCTCAGTGCCTACCTTTTGCCAGCGGCAGATGTCCTTCTCCTCACCGTCCAGACCAACAACCCGGCAAACAGACCAGCCATAATTACCACGCCCCACTGGGATAAGCTGGGAATTCCCGGGGGCGTTGGCGGAGGGGGTGGTGGGGGTGGAGGGGTTACCTTTTGCAGGGTAAGGAGAGCCCATTCGGTGCATAGGATATCATCTGCCGTCGGACAGTCGCCGAGCTCATCGGGCGGCCAACAGAATGTTGGACAGCCAGACCAGTTTCCGCCAACCTCCTGCTGTGCCACTATGGCATCATCAAAGTCATCCTGCCAGTAAATTCCGTCGATTACTGCGGGGTCTATATGGCCCGTTGCCACCAGCCCCTTCATTATGGTATACATAGCCTGGTAGTGATTTGGTCTCCATCCTGGATCGGCATCGTCACCCCAGTGTCTCACCAGATAGTCGATGGCAGCTTGCTCTCTGCCACAATCTCCACCGGCGAATTCCATCTCTTTCAGCAAATGGCCTGTCTTGAGGACGTTACACCAGTAGCAAGGACCGTAGCCAATACCAGAGCCATAACCTGATCCCCCGTCAAGTGAGGCATCCCAACCGGAGTCAGTAGGGTCGCATTGGATATATTCTACCCAAATGCACAGCTCATCCTTTACAAACTGTGGAATGGGTATCGAGAACCCTTCAGGTGGAGGCTCCTGGGCGTACTGAAGACCCAGTACTGCATACCCGGTATTGGAGTTGTCGCTCCAACCTACATCGTTCGCATCGTATCCCCAGCCACCCGTCTCATTCCCTGCGTCATTCTGACCGAAAGCGAGATAATCTACAGCGTCCACGGCGACATCATAGTAGGTCCAACCATTCACAGGGCTACCAGGAGCATTTACAATCCTGTCCGGAGCCACGCTTTCGGCAATAGCCATCAAGGCTATACCTGTGCAATACGTCGCATGATTGCCGCCGCAGCCACCATCAGCAAAATAAACCCCAATGCCGTCGTTGTCGGAATCGGGATTACCCGCAGGTTGAGCTGAAATAGATATATTGCAGGCATTAGCAAAGATGTAATTGAACCCGTTCGTGATATTATCACTGTAAGGGCAGGCTGTATCGAAAGGGGAAGGAAGTCCAAGTCCCCACTTAGTATCCACACAGTGATGTTCAAGTTTCTTGACAGCGAGGGCAGTCGTCCCAACCTGATCGAATGTCCCCCAGGAGCCGTCAGGATTTTGCTGCGCCACCAGCCAGGCTATTCCGTCGTTAATGGCTGTCTGGATGTCTTCTTCACTGGCTGCTTGCGCCGGCACGGTCAGGGATACAGTCAACCCCAGCAAAACGAAAACAACCAGCAGCCTTGCACCCATAACTGATATTTTCCTCCTCATTTTTTACCCCTCCTTTGTTATTATCCTTCTTGTGAGTTCTTTAGGCCAGCCATTTTTCTCTTTTTCCATGTCATATAAAAGGCTCCTCCCCCAACAAGATTCTCACTTTCGTCTCTTCATGAAGCCATGGCATTTGCCCAGCACCTAGTACCATGATAATACTCTACCTTACGGTTGTCAATCCCCTACCCAAGATTTCAGGATCTTTGCAGTCAACTGACATATTTCAACATATATGTTGAAATATGTATTGCAATTGAACTAGAACACGCAAAGAAAGTGGAAACGGACAAAACTGAAGAAGCAATCAAGAACCAAAGTTAAAAGAATTACAGGTAGGGCTGGGAAGTTAGACAGAAATTGCCTGTGCTACACAAAATGACGTTTTACAATTCCAGGGACACCATACCAATTAGGCCTAATACAAATCAGGTATTATGTCCCCAGAATACCACCAGTCGCCTTTAAGCGCTAAGGGATAAATTCAATTCCGCCTTTGGTAATCTGGCTCAGAAGACGCCGAAGGGCGAAGAGCTAAGATTCAAAGCATTCCTGAAATGGCTTAGCAATTGTCTGACCACTTCTTGACAGATGGTATCAAATATGCTACCATAACTTGCAAGGAGAACGAAAGGAGGGCAATCATGTTTAGGAGGTTTAACCACGATGTCACGAAAGCAAAAGCTACTGGACAAGGTTCGGAGGAATATAAGAAATGTCCCATTGGAGGATTTTGAGGCAGTGATAAAAATCTATGGATATATTGAAGAAGGAAGTAAACACCCAAAAGCTATTATAGGTGTTTGTACAATGACCTACAAGAGAGAAAACCCTATTAAATCGTGTTACGTTAAAGAGTTGCTGGATATTATAGATAGTTTATAAAGCTGTACATTCTCATCGGTAACAATTCAAGATTGGAAATTACAATGGCTATAAAAAATATAAAAAAAGATTTAGAGTATTATGCCAACTTGCCTTACAATATTATTGTTGAAATGTGGAATGATGGAAAGGGGCCATACTGGGTTGCTAGAATTGCAGAACTCCCGCACTGTTTGATACATGGTGATACTCCAGAGGAAGCTATCGCAGAAATTGAAGAGGTTAAGAGAGACTGGATAAAGTCCAACTTAGAAAGAAGGCTTAAGATACCCGAGCCAATACCACACAAACATAGTGGACAAATCAGTTTAAGAATTCCTCCATCTCTGCATAGACTCTTATCTGATAGAGCAGCTGTTGAGGGAGTCAGCCTGAACCAATACATGACTGCAGCATTAGCAAAGTCAGTTGGTTTGGACACAACCAGCAATGAGCCCATCGTCGGGCAAACGAGGGGTGATGATGTGAACTGCAGTATAATAACCGTAAAGGGCAAAATCAACAACCGAAAGGCAAAGAGCTAAGATTGCCAGGTAGCTTATTAAGGTTGTTAAATCCCGCCGTGGCCCTATTCGTGCTTTAAGTCCACCTCAAGCCCCCAACCGTTGCATTGGCAAACGGGGCATACCTTTGGTAGGTATCGTGCATTTCCTCGTTGAGCGTTAGGCACCTGCAAGCAGGCAGGATAACTCTGAAAGTCATCCTGCCTGCTTAGTTTCTTGGTGGCGGGGGTTGGATTTGAACCAACGACCTCCGGGCTGCAGGACTGAAATCGCGTTCAGCGGCTATGTCTTGGACGCCGCACAAAAAACTAGTGACAGTTTCCTTACTGTAGTAAAGCAAGTTCTATAGAAAGTGATCTTTGCCCATCATTCGGTTCTTAACTTATAATGAAACTATGAAATGTCCGAATGACAATACCGAGATGTATCAGGTAAAAATCGAAGGTCATTACAGTCAGTCAATCTTACTTGAACAATGCAAAGAATGTGGTGGGATTTGGTTTGATGAGATGGAATTATTTAGTGCAAGACATGGAGAGGCAGAAAAAATCGAGGTATTTGATTCGAAAAGCCTATGGACTCCTACAAATATAGAAAAGCGAATCCTTAGATGTCCATTAGATCAATCGGAGCTTTCCCGGTTTAAAGACCAGTACTTTCTTAAAGGCATTATTTTGGAGCGCTGCCCTTCGTGTAATGGAACCTGGCTAAACCGAGGTGACTTTACAAAATTTCAACAGGCCCGGCAAGAGCTAAAGCGACTCAAAGAAAGAGGCTCTGAAGATAAGAAGTTGGAAGAGGATATTAAGCGCATTTTGTCAGTGCATCATGCTGAAGCTGCTAGTAATACATTAGAAAAACTTGGCAGATTTCTGTCTATGCCAATTGATCGAGCCACCTTGCTACCATTGGAGCAGTCAGAGAAGCAGCTGGAACAAGGAAAAACCGGCAATTTAATTTTAGATGTCTTGATGTTGATATTGATGGCTCTTATTCGTGGAAGATAGAAAAGCTCAAAAATATATTAGTAATCTGTTAGCAAAAAAGAAAAATACCCCCGAATTATTTTACGGATTTGGGGGATTTTAGCTTCAAAAATTGGTGGCGGGGGTTGGATTTGAACCAACGACCTCCGGGTTATGAGCCCGACGAGCTACCACTGCTCTACCCCGCGTCGAACAACCATTTTATCATTTTATAAGGTTTTGTGCTCAGCCTGACGTGAGTCAAGGCCTCGGCCATTAGTACGGCTTAGCTAAACGGATTACTCCGCTTACACATGCCGCCTATCAAGCAAGTAGTCTACTTGCGGCCTTACCTGGTTAACCCAGTGGGAGATCTCATCTTGGGGTGGGCTTCGCGCTTAGATGCTTTCAGCACTTATCCCATCCAGACATAGCTACCCAGCACTGCTCCTGGCGGAACAACTGGCACACCAGAGGTCTGTCCCTCCTAATCCTCTCGTACTAAGGAGAGCT
>JBAUEM010000082.1:0-6210 GCA_049678605.1 Dehalococcoidia bacterium | reverse complement strand
ATGCAGGATTCATCATTGTGTCTAAGAGGGCTTTATCCAGCTTCTCAAGTCAAGTCGTAGCATTTTACTCTTACTCTGTAGCTTCAATTTTCCTCCTTCCCTTCGTGATAGATACTGATTTTTCTCCAGATTTAGCTCCATGGATACTTCTGCTGGTTTTGGGTGTCTTCAACACAGGATTTGCCGTTACACTCTACCTCAAAGGCCTTGGAATGATAAAAGCTCAGAAGGCAGTGGTTTTCACTTATTTGGAGCCTGCCAGCGCTGGGGTTTTCGGCTTTCTCTTTCTAGCCCAGCAACCCACCCCACTCATGCTTGTCGGTGGTTTTCTAATTCTCATCGCTGGATATATTGCAGCCTCAAGATGACTTCATCTTGGGTGGTCACAGCTTATCTGCGTTCCATCAAGTTTGCCATTGCTTATCAGTAATGATGAGGAGGAGTAATCGGGTATTCTGGGGACATAATACCTAGTTTGTAGTAGGCCTAATTGGTATGGTGTCCCTGGAATTCTTTGTGCTTTCTCCTGCGGAAGAGCAGGAATACTATTCCCGCCGCAGTAACTGCCAGTATTAGGAGAAGCCACCCTACCAAGGGGAAAGTCCAGGTTTTGTTGATGCGCTCGGCAACACCTTCATAATAATCGGGTATCCGGGGTATCCCGTCCACTCCCGGCAGCTGGGCCGCGGCGTAACTCACCACCGCCTCCCATACTTTGAGCTCTCTTCCGTCGGCATGATGCACTATCAGTTCATCCAATCTTTCCAGCGGTACCGGCTCTCCATCGGCATTTTTAGGGACTATCTCCAGCTGGGGCAGCATGTCTGTCACCAGGGGGAGGAAGAGGAGGATGTAGGCGTCGGTAACCAGGTGGTACAACTTTTCATCTCCGCGCTTTAAGGGGGCATACCCTTCACCGTTTACAGGTTGAATCCCATCACCCGTGTAAAGCTCTGCTCTGGTAACCGCACGGGTCGTGGGAATAGGCAGGTTTACAAAAGGTATGGTCAAGAGCACTGCATTGGCGGGGTTGTAGCTGTACCGCAGGCCGGAGAACTGTAGAAAGAAAGAATCTCCCACAAACTCCTGCAGCAGTATGGTTACCTCAAGCAGACGGCGCACTTCTTCGCCGGTGAAATAGACAGATACAATGGGACAACCTGCGTAGCCGTCGCGTCCGTATCCCACGCTTGTGGCTTCGACAATCTCGTAGAAAGAAACGTTTCCTCCAGAGTGTTCCATGGTGCCGGGAAAGATGCTTGTCCGGATGCAGCCGTTAGCCTGACATGCTACGTCGACCCTCTTGCCGATAACCTCCTGGGCAACCATACGCATGGCGTCGGTAACGAAGTTGCCGAGCGGAGTTTCACTCAGGGGCGAATGGTTGGACAGGATAAAGTCAGACCTGGCTACCGTACTCATGATATCGTCGAATTTGCCGCCGGTCATTTCATCGACGTGCGCATTCAAGATGAGGGTGTATTCCCGGACCAGGGCATCGATTTCCGGATGGCAGGCAAAGCTGCTGTCAATGGGAATAAGAAAGGGGCGGTCGTTTTCTTCGTTGCGCACCCGTACCTTGCCGGTGTTGGAGTTGTACGCCAGTTCCAGTTGCCCCAGGTACATTCCCAGGGAACCAGCCTGGACAATGATGGTAGCGCCTTGCAGGACCGGCTTGTACAGGGCAGTATGACAGTGGCCGCCTACGATTACGTCGATACCCGGGACCTCTCGTGCCAGTTCCCGGTCCTCATCCACGCCGGAGTGAGTTATGCCCACGATGACATCGGTACCCTGTTCTTTCAGCTCATCTACCGCCTGGCGGGCCGCCTCGTGTTGGTCCAGAAACTGCACGTCCCCGGTTTCACCGATTAGCAGGATGGCGTCTTTACCTATAAGGCCGAAAACTCCTACTTTCAGGCCGTTTTCCAGCTCAAACATCCCGGCGTTCCTGTAGAGACTCTGGGCAGCCAGCAGATGGTCTGGTGGCGCCTCCGTGTTGGAGGCCAGTACCAGTGTTTTCTGGTGGGCTTCGGGGTATCCCGCCTGTAAAAGGTATTGCGCCAGTACGTCGGGGCCATAGTCATACTCATGGTTGCCGATGACTACAGCGTCGTATCTCATCTTCTGCATTATGGCAAGCTCTGCGGCGTAACCACTGAGGGCCAGCCACGCGAAAGCAGAGCCTCCCAGGAAATCACCGGCGTCAAGAAGAAGGACCGGTTCACCTTCCCCCATTTTGTTCTCTCGGATTTCGTCCACGGCGGTAGCCAGACGAGCGAACCCTCCTATAGCAGGGTCTTCTTTTTCGGGGTGGTAGTCTACTGCCGGAGAATGGGGTATAAGCGCGGAATGCATATCGTTGGTATGGAGTATACAGAAATACAGCTCTTCGGTTTCACCTGAGTCACTTTTCAAATTTCCCGGAATGCCCAGGAATGAGGCGACTACCAGGATGGTTGTCAGAATACAGAACAACCCTTTGTTTGCCCTGAACAGGCTGTTTCTGTTACACATTAACAATTCTCCTTCTCCTTAAGATAGTACAAACCCGGTCGACAACCAGCGCCTTAAAAGAGAAACTACTGAATGGTATCATAGACTACGCCTGGTATTCTGGGGACATAATACCTAATTTGTACTAGGCCTAATTAGTATGGTGTCCCTGGAATTCCGGGGAGAAAGGGTGACCTTCTCGTTCAAAATCAGGGAGATACTCTTCTGCTGCCCCCATTTCCTGCACCCAGCCGTTTTCTATTCCCAGGTCAGTTAGTAGCTGGAGAACCGTTTCATGCTCATCAACGGTGATCTTCCGAGAAAGCAGTGGTATTCGCGACGCCCGGTGCATAGGCATGTATTGAGACATTATGCTAACCGTCACCGTGAGAGAAAGCTCCCGAACAAGCCAGGTTAGCGATTCCTCACTGCCTGCCAGACCGTTGGGCAGAATAAGGTGACGCACTATCAATCCTTTTTGTGCCAGGCCAGATTCATCTACCACCAGGTCTCCAACCTGTCGATACATCTCTTTAATAGCCTGACGAGACCGTGCTACATAATCCGGGGCATGAGAGAACTTCTTAGCCCGCTTGTCAGAGGCATATCTCAAATCAGGCAAGTAGATACTTATTACACCGTTAAGCTCTTTCAGAGAAGCGATAGAATCATAGCCACTACTGTTGTAAACCAGCGGCACTCGAAGCCCCATGGGCACCGCTTCCACAACTGCCCGAAGGAGCTGGGAAACAAAATGGGACGGCGAAACGAAATTGATATTGTGACAGCCCAGTTCATCCTGAAGGTAGAGCATCCTTTCAACCAGGGTGTGGCAGTCCATTTCCTTTGATTTTTGCTTTTTCCAGTTCTGACTTATCTGGTAGTTCTGACAATAAACGCATCTCATATTACAATTGCCAAAGAAAACCGTCCCTGAGCCTCTGGTTCCTGAAATAGCTGGCTCCTCACCGTGATGAGCGCAGACCGCCGAGACTATGGGGAGACTCCTGGAATGGCAATAGCCCAGTTCGTTTTGTAATCTATTGACCCGACACTCCCTGGGGCAGATATCGCAGGAGGCTAATCGAGCCTCAAGTGCTTGCGCACGGCGCTCCAATTCGCCAGATTGGTATAGCGTAATGTATCCTGGTTCCATAGACGCTAAGAGCACCGTGAGTGAACGTGGCACAACTCACTGACTTACACTTTAGACGGCTGACATGATGCTGTCAACTTCCCGCTCACCGATGACTTGGAATCGGTTATTCCGGTTTTGGTGTCAGCGGAGCGCCGATCTTCTTAAAGGTGACCGGTCTCTGTTAGTTGCCTGATGAAGTTAAATCCCGGCGGGCGGTTCACAGCGCTAAACGGCGTTGCCAGGCATTGCCTTGATGGCGACGATAATCTCAACGGGTAATCGGAATATTTTAATTTTTTCCTTGCTTTTTATCTGATATCCCGCGTCAATCAGGCATTGCTCGGCATAGATTGGTCTGGAGCCAAGGTATTTTGGACATTTGTTGTGTATCCACTCATACACCTTCAGGAATACGGACTTCCCGTTCTCTTTTGACATGTCAACAATCCCTAGCCTTCCGCCCGGCTTTAGCACCTTCTTTATCTGGGCAAGCACCCTGGGCATCTCAGGCGTATCAAAAACCTCAAGGGTAAAGCTCATGAAAACCGCATCGAAGGCGCTCTCATTAAAAGGCAGACACGTTGCATCCCCGCAGCATAGCTCCGCTCTATTTGTCAGTCCCTCCTTATCCAGCCTTTTCTTCGTTTTTCCTATCATTTCCGGGGAAATATCAATGCCATAAACTTTTCCCGCCGGGCCGACGAGTTTTGCTATCCACTTCAGGCAGTGCCCGGTGCCAAAACCAATTTCCAGTACCGTCTCCCCTTCTACAACTGATAGGCGCTCCAACGCCATTTCCGAATACTTTCGCCCAAACAGCCCCAGTGTGTAGTCATAAAACTTGCTGAACCTGTCGTAGACTTCCTTAGCTTCCTCTTTGGTTCGGGGGGCCGGAAGTATATCCCGTGCTTTTGACTTGTTTCCCCTATCCACGCCTTCTTGTCCAAGTTTACCATATCCCCCGTTGGTATTCTGGGGACATGATACCTGATTTGTAGTAGGCCTAATTGGTATGGTGTCCCTGGAATTGTGTGATTGGCATGGTGTCCCTGGAGTTCCTCTTGCCTTTATTTGCGTACATGTGCTAGAATGGTATCAGGCACGAACAAGAGATTGTGCGGAGGTATGATCATGGTAATCACTAAAGAATGGTTTACAGTTGAGGAAGCCGCTGAATACCTATGTGTATCTAGAAGAACCATCTACAAATTGACCAAGGAAGGGAGGCTGCCGGCTTTTCGCATTGGTAAGGAACGTCATCGCCGGTTTCGCAAGGAAGACCTCGACAAGGTGCCCCATCCGGGTGAGGAAATTGCAAATGTAGAGGCGCTTTTGAAGTTGTCTGCAAAAGCTGACCCGGTTCTTGCCGAAGTCTGGGATAATGAAAAGGATGCAGCTTATGACCGGCTATAAACGCGGAGATGTAGTCCTTGTCAGATTTATCTTCTCCGATGAAACTGGAGAGAGGCAGCGTCCAGCAGTCATAGTAAGCTCAGACGCTTACCATAAAAGCCGCCAAGAGGCTATAATTGCAGCAATCACCAGCAGGACTGACCGGATATTGGTGGGCGACCACCTCATTAATGATTGGGAAGGTGCTGGACTTCTTTTTCCGTCGGTGGCGACGGGCATTATCAGGACGATAAAGCAGGGCATGATAGCCAAGAAGCTTGGAATAATGCCGCTGCCAGATATGAAAAGAATTGAAGGCAACCTACGAGATGCCCTGGGACTCAAGTAGGGTATTCTGGGGAAATAATAATAATACCTAATTTGTAGTAGGCCTGATTGGGATGGTGTCCCTGGAATTCTTGGCTAAGCAACAGGCTCCCGCACTGTTACAATCAGAGACTCGATGCCGAACTCCTGAGGAATAAGTTCGTTGTGCGCCTGGCACGATTCCAGGTAAAGCTCTATGGCTTCTTTCGCCATAGAAATGGCTTCTTCTTTGGTCTCACCCTGCGTGTAGCAGCCAGGGAGTGCCGGGACCTCTACCGAGTAGCCCCCTTCCTCTTCGGGAATAAAAATAACCGTATATTTTAACATCGCGCCTCCTAAAGAAGGTCTTCCAATTCCTGTATTGAGATGTCAGCTTTTTTCAATATGTTGGAAAGAGTACCTGGTTTGATTGGACTTGTATGAATAGGGACAACTATTTTTGTGTCAGGCTTGTCATCATTTCGCATAATTGTGTGACTTCCACGAGTCCTATCAATATACCAACCTTTCCTTTGAAGGGCTTTAACGAGCCTATTTCCTTTAACCTGCGGTAGTTTGGCCACCTTTACTTGGTCTGACCTTGCTCCAATTATATCACAAAAGTGCTTAACCCTTCCTGTTCCTGTCTCTGTCTGTCGGGTATCCCCTTCTGGTATTCTGGGGACATAATACCTGAT
Source organism: Dehalococcoidia bacterium (assembly GCA_049678605.1). Lineage (GTDB taxonomy): Bacteria > Chloroflexota > Dehalococcoidia > GIF9 > AB-539-J10 > RBG-13-51-36. The sequence goes on along the minus strand of JBAUEM010000082.1, from coordinate 180 downwards.
TTGTAGTAGGGCTAATTGGTATGGTGTCCCTGGGATTGCTAATTCCGCGAACCTGGTACTAACCTCCTAGTACGTACGAGGACTGATCTAGTTCAGATAGATGGGTGACACATACATGGGTCATGAAAGGACGTTATAATAGCTGTGCTATGAATGTTTATTGCTCAATGCCAGGATATA
>JBAUEM010000081.1:0-21638 GCA_049678605.1 Dehalococcoidia bacterium | reverse complement strand
CTCTGGATTTAGGGTTTAGAGATAGTTGAGAACTATGGTTTGTGTGGTGGTGGGCAGGGACGATGAAGTAATCGAGAGTTTGGGCTTTGCTTCTAGCTCCCGAATTCTCATTTTATCCAGGAATTTGTCCACAAGACTGAGATTGCCAGTGAACGCCTCTGTCTTGTAGTGCATGGGGATGACAATAGGAGGCTCTAATTGCCTTACTATTTCCACAGCCGTGTCAACAGGTATAGTAGATACCTCCCCGACGGGCAAGAATAGTATATCGACCTCTCCTAATTCCTCTACCAAATGCGGACCCAGAGGATGCCCCAGGTCACCTAGGTGACATAAAGTTATCCCATCCATCTCGATAACATAAATGGTATTTTTTCCTCTCAATTCTCCCTTCTTATCATCGTGGAAAGTGGAGATTCCTGTGATGAATGTTCCCCCTATTTCATATTCCCCAGGGCTTTTTATTTGTTTAGGCTCATTGGCGACGCCTTCGATGTAGCTATGGCCAGGGTGGAAATGGCTCAATGTCGCTATATCCGCCTTAGGTTCACCCAGGCGGTAGCCCAAGTCAGGATGACATGGGTCTGTTATGATGGTTTTTTCTTTCCCTCTAATCAGAAAGCAGGAATGTCCTAGCCAGGTAATCTCCATCAGCGTCTAAAGGATAACCCTTTTCTTTAGCTTTGTCCACAGCAAGACGACTCTATTAACCAGAAAATGCATCAGCTTTGTGGGTGCGATTATCTTTTTCTATAGGGCTTATCAGAAGCGTCATCCCCTCTATGCCCACAATGGCAATTTCCTCGCCGGCATCTATAGTTGAACTAGACGAAGCTTGCCACAGTTCACCGTTAACCCGAACATAACCTTTAGGGGAAATGGGAGTTGTTGTTCGACCTCGACTACCAATGTCCGGCGAAATCATCGGCTTCTGAACTAGCGCCTTCTTGCTAAGTCGGTAATTTATATAATTATATACCCCGAGAGCAATCATCATAATGATGAGACCCCAGAGGGGGATATTTATCGCAACCCTTGGCAGCAGCCAGAGCACGACTGCCACCAAGGCCGCCTCTTCAAGTAAGGTTGTTGTAATGGTGAGTACTGTATATCTCCTGTATTTCATTTTGGTATTGAGATAAAGAGTTAGGTCGGAATTAGATTAACCTTCAAATTTAATAGCTTCACTCAGGCCATCAGCGCGCGAGCGGGTGGGACTGTTGACAAAGAAAGCTTTAACTCCCTCCATTTGCTTTAGTTCTGGTCGTCCTTTGAACCGGGCATTAATGATATGCGAAGCAATAGAAATAGTCAAACGACAGGGCAATTGACAAAAACCAGTACAATGGTTAACATTTGGAAAATGAAGGTTAACGAAACGAAGAAGCAAATATTGAAAGCTCTTCGGGAGTGTGGTGGTTATCTTTCTGGCGAGACACTTTCTAGCCAGCTTGGCACCTCCAGGGTTTCTATCTGGAAGCATATTCGCAGCTTAAAAGAGGACGGCTATGTAATAGAGGCCTCGCCTAGGGGATACAGACTGGTCTCCTCTCCAGATTTACTGCTTCCTTACGAATTTCCCGGTTTAGAACAAAGAATTCACTACTTCCCAGAGATTGGCTCGACCATGGATGCGGCAAGGGAGTTAGCTAAAAAGGGAGCAGGGGAGGGGACAATCGTGATTGCCGAAGCCCAGACCCGTGGGCGGGGAAGATTGAGACGGGAATGGCTCTCGCCAGAAGGAGGGATTTACTTCAGTCTCGTTTTACGCCCCAGGATAAGTCCCGCATATGCTCCCAGGATAAACTTGATGGCCTCTGTTGCCGTGGCAGCTACGATTAGAAAGCTCCTTGGGTTAAAGGCCGAATTAAAATGGCCCAATGACGTCTTGATTGAAGGCAGGAAGGTGTGTGGCATACTGGCTGAAATGGATGCTGAAATGGATGTTGTAAACTTTGTGAACGTCGGGATAGGTATAAACGCCAATACCTCTATTCCCCAGTTTGAAAAAACGGCGACCTCCTTAAAGGATACGTTAGGAAGGGAAATCTCCAGGAAGGAATTTTTAAGCGTATTGTTAACGGAAATAGAGCGACGGCAGCCTCTGTTAATGAAAGAAGATTTACTCAAAGAGTGGAAAAAACTCTCTGTGACATTAAATAAGGATGTGGAGATAGTAGCGCCAGGTGAGGTGATAGTAGGGCGGGCAATCGACATTGATACCACCGGAGCATTGATAGTAAAGGAGAGGAATGGCTCTTTGAAGAAGGCAATGGCCGGGGATTGTATTCACTTGAGGGAAGAAGCACCAAATACTAATATAGGAGCAGTCAGCATTCAGTATGAAGCTGATAACTGAAAGCTACATCGTTGTAAGATGCCGCAACTACTCATTGTCACCGTCTATTTTCTCGCCATAATTGGCATAGGGGTGTGGAGTAAACGGGGAGCAGGAAGTCAAAATGGCTTCTTCGTTGCCCACCGCCGGGGAACTCTGCCTCTTATCACCGGCTCACTTGTAGCCACTGCAATAGGGGGGTCAGCAACCGTGGGGATGGCTGGCCTAGGGTTCAAGCAAGGTTTGACTGGCGCCTGGTGGCTTCTTGTTGGCTCCATCGGCCTCGTGCTCCTGGGGGTTTTCTTTGCCAGGAAAGTAAGAGGTGCTGCGCTTTATACTCTTCCAGAACTGGTAGAAAGGCAGTATGACCGCCGTATGAGTTTGGCGGCTTCTATTCTTATTGTTATCGCCTGGGTGGGGGTGGTGGCAGGACAAATCGTTGCTGCTGGGACAGTTTTATCTATCTTGGGAATAGGTTCTGTTGCTTTCTGGATGACTGTCTTTACTATAGTTTTTGTAGCTTATGCTATTCTGGGGGGCCAGTTCTCGATTATCCGTACCGATGTTTTCCAGGCAGTGATTCTTTTCCTTGGGATTTTTGCCGCTTTGGCGCTGGTTTTCTCACAAGTGGGAGGACTTGATGGGTTAAAAGCCTCTCTACCCCCGGGTTATTTCTCTTTTCCAACAAGCCCCGAGTTCAATTGGAAGATGCTCTTGTCTCTTTTGATTCTCGTCGGAGCGACTTACGTGGTGGGGCCTGATATGTATACTCGACTTTTCTGTGCAAAGGGAGAAAAAACGGCCCAGCGATCAGCCATTTTGTCGGCGTTTCTTTTCATTCCCCTGGCTTTTGCCATCACCCTTATAGGAATGAGCGCCAAAGTTTTATATCCGGAGATAGCTGCTGAAGGAGCCTTTCCTCAAGTAATAACCAGTGTGCTTTCTCCAGGTTTAAGCGGACTGATCCTTGCTGCCCTGGTCGCAGCGCTCATGTCCTCGGCGGATACTTGCCTGCTTACCCAAAGTGTCATTTTAACCGAGGATATAATTAAGCGAGCGCACCCTGCGCTTGACGAAAGGAAAACCATTTTGCTAACTCGCTTAAGTCTAATTGGGTTAGGTCTGGTGGCGTTGGGTCTGGCTTTGGCCTTGAAAGGGGTGATTTCATCTCTTCTTTTCGCTTACACTATATTCACTTGCGGTTTAGTTGTTCCGGTGGTCGCGGGGTTTTACAAAGAGAGGCTAAAGGTGACACCACGAGGTGCCCTGGCTGCTCTCATAGGTGGTGGGATAGTAGGCTTGCTGGGAAAGATCCCAGGTCTTGACATCCCTCTCAAAGAGGACCTTGGCCTCATAGGTTTTGCTGTAAGTGCCATTCTCCTTTTCGGAGTGAGCTACCTCGCTCCAAGAAGGTCTGGAGGCTGACCACATAGGTGACACTGGGTAACACATTTTGGCGACTTTCCTCTCAATATACTCTATTTTCTGTCGACTTCTGCCGTGGTTGCAGGGGCAGGTGAGAGTCAACAACTGACGATTAGCGGATGCAGGAACGGCCAGACGGCAAGGGCAAACTCCCTGGCGGAGTTTGCCCTTTGTGGTTTACACAGTTTGGCATTAAACCCGATGACGCCTTAGCACCAGGAGGCTCGCACCGGCGATAATGAGTGCAAACAGGGCAATCCAGGGTGCCAGGACGGCCAGTTTGTCTATGGGGGAAGCCTCCCAGCCCACAGTATGGGAGCCCGCTGGACGCTGCTCATTTTCGAAGTTGAGGAATGGCCCGAGCACCGGGTCACTGGCACCTCCAGGCAGTGTCACAAGGTGTTCATTAGGCAAAGGGGAAACCTGATTCCAATTAGCTTGCACCACTTCGCTCACCCTGTATTCGCCGTCCTCAAGCCCGCAGAAGCAGTACTTGCCATTGGCATCCGTAATGGTGCTCCGTACCTCAACCCACGGGTTTGTATGTTTCTCCAGGACGACTTCCCAGCCTGCGAGCGCTTCTGTGGTGCCGGCCCGATACACGAAACCGCAGATGCAGCAACCCTGAGTGACAGTCACGGTCACATCGTCGCTGTCTGTGCAGCCGTTGGAATCGGTTACAGTTACGGTATAGGTCGTGTTGACAGCTGGTGAAGCAGTTGGATTGGCAAAACTGGCATCGTTCAGACCGGTAATCGGAGTCCAGCTATAAGTATACAGTGGTGTGCCGCCCGAAGCCGTCGGACTGCCGCCTATCACAACAGAACCTCCTTGGATAATCTGCCAGTCTGCGCCGGCGTCCGCTGTGGGGCTTTCGTTGACCACCACATTGGTGGTGGCAGGATCGCTGGTGCAGCCACCATCGGTCACCGTCAGGGTGTAAAGGCCAGCCATAGCAAGGGTGGCATTGGGGATGGTCGGGCTCTGCAAGCTGCTGCTAAAGCCATTCGGGCCCGTCCAGCTGTAGCTGGTCATGCCACCGGGCCCACCGTATAGCTCTATGGTCGCTCCTTCACATACCGGTGAGTTAGAGGAGGCGGTGGCTGTGGGCTTGGCATAAACTGTTATGTAATCGGTCTTGATTTCGGTATCTGAGCCGCACGCAGTTGTCACGTTCAGGGTGACGTTGTAACTGCCAGCGCTTGTATACTCGTGAGATGGGTTCTGGTCCGTGCTTGTCCCACCGTCTCCGAAGGTCCAATTCCAGCCCGTGATGTTCCCTGTGGACTGGTCGGTGAAGTTAACTGTCAAAGCAGCACAGCCGGAGGTCGGTGTGGCATTGAAGGCTGCTTGGGGCGGTGTACACACCGCGAGGCAAGATGTCGCCTCTGGGCGGTCCAAGTTAGGTGCCTGGTCCAGATTCACGACCTGATTATCGGTTGCCCAGATGAGGCACAACGAGGAGGGATTTCCCAGCACAGCCCAGCTTACGTACATGTCCGTGAAGTTGCCTCCTGTGGTGGCGTTGTCAATTCGGTATCCAATGTCCACAGCCATCACGCCTTGAGGTCCCCCAGTCCCAGCCGTGCCACTTCCGAGTACTCTCTTCCAAAGGGAACTGTTACCACCACTGTCAGGGGTTCCGCCGATGTAGGCGCCAGAGCCCCCTGAATTCCATCGTTTTGCAAAACCGATGTTCGCGAGGTCGTCCATGAGCGTGACCTCGCCCGATTGATCCCTGCTGCCGTCAACGTTGCTAGCGTCGGTCCTGTCCTCCAGTATAAGCAGAAATTCCGCTTTATACACCGAAGTTCCGCTGATATAGAGATCCATCCCCGCAGTATCAAACCACCACTTGTATCGAGCATCGCCTGTCGGTTTTGTGGAGGGCCAGCCGGGCGGCTCGACAGTCTCCATGCGCAGGTATAGATACTGAGAGTCGGCAGCGTAATAGAGCGCATAGCCATCCCCATTCGTATCCGTCACGTCGCGGTGGTCTTCGCCGCCTCCGTCGCCAGGGTCTGTGGATAGCCCTGTCCATATGGTCGGCCACCCACTGGGCGGTGGCGTGCTTAGCGAGTGCACCGTTCCCTGCGAGCCGTGCGAGCAAGCCGTCACGACCAGTATGAGGACGATGACTAAAGAAAATACTATCCTCTTCATGCGATCCTCGATACCAAGACTGGAGTAATGCTCTTATCATTAATATTATCAGGATGTAAACAAATCAACAAGGCACACATTTCTTGTCCATACCTCGTCCTGGCTGACCACATAGGTAACACTGGACTAGGGATCTTAGCAAGTTGCTTTTCAATATACTCTACGGAGGCAGCATAGCCAAGGGATTGGTGCGGACGGTTGAAGTTATATTCTATGAAGCCATTCGGTTAGCCAGGGATTGAGCTCTTCAGGGTCCAAAGATAAATTTGAATGGTAAATTATTGCCACTAAACATACTATGAGTGTTACCCATGTATCTCAGCCTCCGCATTACCTCAATTTGACACGTACCTCGTGCCTTTAACTCTTTAAGGAAGAGGCTCAGAATGACAAGAAGAGAAGGACTCACAATGATATGTGGGCCTTGCACTGCTATAATGATACCGTGCTGGTTACCATCATCGGAATGTAGATGACTTAACAAAGTACGCATTTCTTGTCAATACCTCCAAATAAGTGCTGGCTAAGAGGTCGCGTAACTATCTTCTCGGGCAAAACGATGTTGACGGGTGATTCCTATCGGGCTAGCTGGCCGTTATATTTATTGTGGATAATGAGGCGGAGATGAACTCCGCCACTACGATTAGTCATTGCTTCGGCTGACTGAAGTCAGCCGAAGCAATGGGGAGGAGTAGATAAGCATTGCTGTTGTGAGGCCTTAGCTCAGGGACAAAATAGCAAAGATATTCCAGGTGCAAATAAGAATCATAAACAGGTTCAACGGCTTCAATAATCTGCCCCGCTTAAATAAGATCAGGATCATGACTATTTCAGCAGCAATCAGCCCCTTAAGCAGCATGCTGCTGCCAAATCTCATGTTAATGAAGGGGTTAAGTTCATAACTCCCAAGCCCTAGGGCGACCCTCGTCAACCATGCATCCAGAACATTCAGCGCAATAAAACCAACGCAGAGCAGAATGCCTTTGGTTACATCAGCATCAGCAAGCGTCACCCTGAGCCTTTCCATTTAATCCACCGCGGCTTTCTTAAATATGGCACTCCCTCCTGCCAGGGGAGGGAGGACTTGCCGTCCTTAAACCGACTAAGATTTTCCTAATTATTAGCTTTTCTCTGGCCTTATGCCCCCATCGACCTGTGATTCAGGTCACATTACTGGCAGGGCATAACGACCTCACGGCGTTAATTCTCAGTCTACAGTAAACCTATAACCCTACCCATCCGTAAAGCAAAAAAACCGACCCAAGATACCTAAGGCCGGTTTCACTATTAGCTCCCCGTCACCCAAGTGACCATCTGAAGGTGGCGGTTCAATGCCTCCTGTTGGACAGGTAAAATTATTGCCCAATTAGAATAGTGATGTCAATATACTCAACTTAACTTTTCTTACAAATCGAGACTTTATCGGACTTTTTTCCTATCTTGTCAATACCTCGTCCTGGCTGACCACATGGGTAAAACTAGGCAGCATGTTTTAACAAGTTCCTTTTCAATATGCTCTACGGGACCAAGATAGCCAAGAGATTGGTGCAGGCGGTTGAAATCATACTCAATAAGCCATTCGATTAGCCGGGGATTGAGCTCTTCAGGGTCCAAAGATAAATTTGAATGGTAAATTATTACCACTAAACATGCCATGAGTGTTACCCATGTATCTCAGCCTCCGCACACCTCAATTTGACACGTACCTTGCGCCTTTTAACTCTTTAAGGAAGAGGCTCAGAATGACAAGAAAGAAGGGCGGGCAATGACACGCAAGCCTTGCGCTGCTATAATAATATCGTGCTGGTTGCCATTATCGGTTTAGGGTTAATCGGCGGCTCAATCGGGTTAGCTTTAAGGCGAGGGAAGAAGCCTGGGTGGGAAATAGTCGGCTATAGCCGTCGTCAGGAAACTGTAGCCAATGCCTTAAGTTTAGGCGCCATTGAGCGAGGCGAAACCAACTTGAAGGATGCGGTAAAACAAGCTGATTTTGTCATTATCGCCACACCGGTTCTGACGGTAAAGGAAATCTTCTCCGCGATAGCTCCCCATCTTTCCTCTGCTTGCATTGTCACCGATACCGCCAGCACGAAAGTCCAGGTTATGAAATGGGCCGAGGAAATACTGCCGCCAACGGTGGACTTTATTGGCGGACATCCCATGGCCGGGAGGGAAACTTATGGCATCCAGGCTGCTGAAGCCGAGTTATTTCAGGGGTGCACTTATTGTCTCACCTCATCAGAGAAAGCTTCACCAAAATCGAGAGATACGGTGATAGGCATGGTTCAGAAGCTTGGAGCCATACCTTTTTTCATTGATGCTCAAGAGCATGACAACCTGGTGGCTGGCATTAGTCATCTGCCTATGTTGCTCTCGGCAGCTCTGGTATCGCTAACCACCAAGAATCCTTCCTGGTCTAAAATGTCCAAACTGGCGGCCTCTGGCTATCATGACCTTACTCGCCTGGCTTCGGGAAGTCCTGAGGTAAATGCCCATATCTGCCTTAGCAATAAGGAAGCTATAGTGAACTGGATAGATAAATTCAGCCAGGAATTGAAGAGGTATCGCCAACTGGTGGCTGAGGGAGATAAACGCTTGGAACAAGCCTTCGCTGAGGCTAACAAAGCAAGACAAGAATGGCTGAACAATTTGTCGGCTTAAGGTCGTTTTCGTCAAGAGCGGAGACAAGAACCATCAAACCTTGTCCCAGGTTGGAAGGGGAGGTAGTTCTACCTGGTGATAAGTCTATTTCCCACCGGGCTGTCATCCTGAATAGCTTAGCCAAAGGTGAAGCCGAGATTGATAATTTTGCTCCGGGGAGAGATTGCCTGGCTACAGTTAAGTGTCTGAGAGCCCTGGGGGTGAAAATTGGCAGAAAAGGGTCGCGGGACTCGCCTACTCTATTAGTCTCGGGAACTGGCGAAGATGGTCTTAAGGAGGCCGGCAATGTGCTTGATGCCCAGGACAGTGCCACTACAATGCGCCTTCTGGGCGGTCTTCTTTCCAGCCAGCCTTTCCTATCTGTTATTACCGGGGATGCCTCTCTTCGTAATCGCCCCATGGGCAGGTTGATTGAGCCACTTAGGTTGATGGGCGCTGAGGTGTGGGGAAGAGGACGAGGTTCCTTTGCTCCTCTGGTCATTAATGGGAAAAAGTTACGGGGTATAGATTTCACCTTGCCTGTTCCCAGCGCTCAAATTAAATCAGCCATTCTGCTGGCCGGTCTTTTTGCCCGCGGCAATACCGTCTTACACCAGGCAATCCCTTCCCGGGACCACACGGAAAGGATGCTTAAACGGATGGGAGCCAGTTTGGAAAGCCAGGGAAATTCGATTTCCTTACTGCCTTTGAGCAGCCCTTTAGTTCCTGTCAACTTTCGCGTCCCGGGCGACATCAGCTCAGCAGCCTACTTTTTGGTTGCCGGAACTATTCACCATAACGCCAGGATAGTGATAAGGGATTGTGGAATTAACCTGACACGAACGGGAATCATCGATATTCTCCTGGCCATGGGAGCCAGGTTAAAAATAGATAATGAGCGACTGGAAGCTGGTGAACCTTTAGCCGATATTGTGGTAGAATCTAGCGAGTTAAAGGGGATAGAAGTCGGTGGCGATATTATCCCTCGCCTCATTGACGAGATTCCAGTGTTAGCCGTAGCTGGCTGTGTTGCTAAAGGGAAAACTGTGATCAGGGATGCCGGGGAGCTGAGGGTGAAGGAATCAGACAGGATTGCCACTGTGGCAAATGAGCTTTCCCGCCTGGGTGCTAAAATTGAGCCTCTGCCGGATGGCATGGTCATCTATGGTGGTAGACCTTTGTCGGGCACAGAGGTTGACAGCCATTTCGACCACCGATTGGCAATGAGCCTGGCAGTAGCCGGTTTGATAGCCAAAGGAGAAACGACCATCAAGCATGCCCAGGTGGCACAGGTATCATATCCTGCCTTCTGGCAGACTTTGCAACAAGTACCAAATACTGATAAATCCTGAGCATGGAATCCTAAATGCTAAACAATGTTGAAGCACTACAGACAAAAATTCAAAACAAAATGTAGCTACTCGCCCTTAATGTCATAGGGCCCTTCGCTTCGCTCAGAGTGACATAAGGAGGCTGTGTAGTTACAACAAAATGAGTTTTAAGATTTAAGTTAGGAGGGGCAGCATGGCTACAGAATTAATTCATATCGGTTTTGGTAGTGTTATCGCTGTAAATAGGGTAATCGCTTTCCTTTCCATAAATCAGCAACCAATCAAGCGACTCCTTCGGGAAGTAAGAGAAAAGGGACTGTTAATTGACGCCACTCATGGCAGAAAAGCCAAGACCGCTATTCTTTTTGACACTGGTCACATGATGTTGGCTGCCGTGACAGCGGAGACCATTGCTCATAGGTTAGTCACTGCATCCCTGCCGTCTGAGGAAAAAGTTGAGCTGTGAAGTGCCTGACCGAAGCCTTGAGTCGAAGTTTCGAACGAAGCGAGGAGGCGACAGGAGTTCTCAACCCCTGCTCGTCGTTCTTTCCGGACCTTCGGGAGTAGGCAAGGATGCTGTGCTTGTCAGAATGAAAAAGTCAGGGCGTCCCTTTCACTATGTCGTTACCGCTACTACACGTCCTAAGCGTGCCGGGGAGAAGAGTGGAGTGGATTATCACTTCCTTTCTCGGAAAGAATTTCAACAAATGATAGATAAACGCCAGTTCCTGGAGTGGGCCAATGTCTACGGCAACTACTATGGGGTGCCAAAAGACGAAATAACTTCGGCTTTATCCAAGGGGGTAGATGCAATAGTCAAAGTAGATGTTCAGGGTGCTGCTACTATCAAGGAAATCCTGCCCCAAGCAGTATTTATTTTCCTCATGCCTCCTTCAGTGGAAGCACTAGAAAAGAGATTGAGGAGGCGACGCAGCGAGTCTTCAGAAGATTTGGCCCTGAGGTTGGAAAGGGCTAAAGGGGAAATAAAAAGCCTGCCGCTTTTCGATTATGTGATAACAAGCCGCCAAAATAAGCTTGATGAAGTTGTATCTCAGATAGACGCTATTGTCGCTGCCGAAAAACGCCGTGTGAAGCCCAGGATTGTGGAACTTTAGCCTCCTGGTTTCCCCAGGAAGCTGCCTGTATTTTTTGACAATATCCCCACTTCACTTCTACAATAAGCCTCAGTATGAGGTTGGCAGAGCAACTTTATAAGCTGCAGCAGGTTGACCTGGAGCTTCAAAGGAAGCAACAAGAGCTAAATGAGGTTGGAAATCAATTGAGTGACGATAAGGCCTTGGTTGCCGCCGAATCCAAACTTGCCTCACAAAAAGAACAACTGGAAGACGCGAGGAAAAAGCAAAAGAGCTCTGAATGGGAACTGGAAGACCTTCAAGAGAAAGTCAGGCAGATTAATAGCAAACTTTACGTTGGCACAACCACGAATCCCAAGGAACTGGTTAACCTTGAGAAAGAAGTCAAAGGCCTTAAGAGCCAGATTGGGCCGAAAGAAGATGCCCTCTTAGGATTAATGAGCCAGGTAGAAGAGATAGAAGCTAAGGTAAAAACTACCGCCGAAGAGATTAAGCGATTGAAGCGAGAATGGGAGCAGAGGCGAGAAACTTTGGGGCAAAGGAAAAGCGAAATTGAAACCGTGCTTGCTAAGCTAAGGGGGGACCGTAATGGATTAGAGCAGCAAGTTGACCCTGAAGCCCTCAACACTTATGAGCGACTCAGGCTAACAAGGGGACAAGCTGTAGTCAAAGTGGAGAGAGGAAAGTGCCAGGGATGCCACATCACCGTGCCCACGAGTCAATGGCAGAAAGCCAAAGCTGGCGATTTAATCCAATGCACTAGCTGTAGCAAGATACTCTACCTGGAGTAGCCCATATAGAATCGTGTTCGTGTCAAAATACTTCCACATACTCCGACCGGGAGTTCGCCGCTTCGGCAAAGTGGTGTAGCTGCGCTGCGCTAATTTCGAGATGAAAGGATCTCGGAAAGCGCTTGACAGTGCGAGGGCAAGTGATATAGCATACTAGAATTCTGGAAAAACTGAACTCTTGCGATTAGAGGAGGTTGCTTTATGCAAGACGTGGCCATTGTTGGAGTAGGTCAGAGCGTTTTTTCTCGTAAGTGTGGTGTATCTATCAGGGAATTGTGTTTTGAAGCCTATACCGAGGCAATGGAGGGCCTGGGCATTACCAACAGTGATATAGATGCCTCCATTATTTGTTCTGCGCCAGAATATGATAAGCAGCGCTCACCAGCCGGTTCAATCTCAGAGTATTTGACGCTAACGCCCAAGCCGAGTTTCTATGTCGAGACTGTGTGTTCTTCCAGTAGCACAGGGCTAAGAGTAGGTTGGTCATTAATAAAGGCGGGTCTTCACGGAGTAGTAGCAGTGATAGGCTTCCAGAAGATGTCGGACTTGACCTCTCGTGAGGCTGCGGAGAGGATGAGCCGGGGAGGGGACATAATATGGGAATCGCCCTTTGGCGTAACCATGCCTGCTGGTTATGCTATGTATGCCCGGGCTCATATGGCTAAGTATGGAACTAGTGAAGAGCAACTGGCCAAGGTACGGGTCAAAAATTCACACTATGGTGCGGCAAATCCTAAGGCTACTTATCGTAAAGAGCTGAGTTTAGAGGAAATTTTAGACTCGGAGGTAATAGCTAGCCCGCTGAAGAAGTTTGATTGCTGCGCCAATGCTGATGGTGCCTCTTGCATCATAATAGCTAGTGGTGACATAGCTAAAAGAGTAACTAGTATTCCAATCTGGATAATAGGTCTGGGCGCTGCCACAGACACAATGACAATGTCAGGAAGGGAATCGCTTACCGGTCTGAGGTGTGCCCAGGAGGCAGCCAGACAGGCATATGAAATGGCTGCCGTAGGACCGGGGGATATTGATGTTGCCGAGGTTCACGACTGTTTTACTATAGCTGAGCTTTTGGCTTATGAAGACTTGGGCTTTGCCAAACCTGGGGAGGGGGTTGGATTGATTGAGGACAAAGAGACATATGTGGGCGGAAAGAAACCGGTAAATGTTGATGGTGGATTGTTATCCAAAGGTCACCCTATTGGCGCTACTGGCGGCTCACAGATTAGAACCATTGTAAACCAGCTTAGGGGGCAGGCTAGTGAAATCCAGGTGGAGGGAGCGGAAATAGGCTTGGTTCATAATATAGGTGGCGTCGGACAATATGGTAATGTGACCATTCTAAGGAGGTAGCCAGTGAGCTTTGAAAATTTTGGCATTGTTAGCTTCACCGCCGAAACGAAGGCATCTGATTTTGTGGGTTACTTGGAGAAGGGTAAGGTAATGGCAACTAGGTGCCGAAGGTGTGGGACTAATTACTTCCCCCCGAGGCTGGATTGCTCAAGATGTGTAGGCAGTGATGTGGAGTGGTTTGAGATTAAGGGAAATGGTAGGCTGGTTACCTATACTGTAGTCAACTATGGTCCAACCGGATTTGAGGATGACGCCCCATATACTCTGGCTATAGCTGATTTTGATGAGGTGAGGGTCTTTGGTCGGTTAAGCAAGGGTATTAAGGAGAGCGATATTAAGCCGGGAATGGGGCTGAAGGTACTTCCGGTAAAATTGCCCGGCGATAGGATTGGTTACGAGTTTCAAAAGGTCTGAAGACGGCTTGCGGCAATACCAACTTATCCAGTGCCATTTTCGGCTTTGCCTACCATAAGTTATTGAAGACGGTAGGGGAGGAGAGTGGCGAGCCCACAATGCATCCGGCGAGGATTATTACAAAGACCCAAGGACATAGAAAGTGTCTCACCAACTGCTACGTATGATTGATGCCAATCTAAACCGCTCCGGTGAAGGCTTGCGGGTTCTGGAAGATGTCGCTCGCTTTCTTCTCAACGATGCTGAGCTGAGCCAGCGGTTAAGGACTCTACGTCATGATTTAGCCCAGGAGACTAAATCACTTAGTGTAGGGCTCTTATCTCAGAGAGATTCCGAACATGATGTTGGTCGTCCTCACCCTATCCATCTCCCTTCGAGGGAGAGGGAACTCAATATGAAAACGACCTCGCTGCAGGGCTTGCTGGATTTAGTTACAGCCAATGCTAAAAGGGTGGAAGAGTCTCTTCGCGTGGTAGAGGAGCTAGCTAAATTGCCAGAGATAAGTTCAATGCTGAACTCAGCCAGCTTTGAACAGACGAGGTTTGCCCTTTATACCTTAGAGCGAGATTTGATTTCCAGAATATCACGCCGGGACAAAATAGAAAGGATGCCCGGGCTTTACGTTATTCTGGATAGGCAATTTCTGGTGGGCAGGGATGAGCTGGACATTGCCGGCCAAATTATTGAGGGAGGTGCCAGGGTAATCCAACTTCGCGACAAGCAAAGCAAAAAGGGGGAACTGTTACTTGTAGCGCAAAAGCTCAAGGAGCTCTGTAGTCAAGCGGATGTTCTATTTATAATAAACGATTACCTCGACTTGGCTATGGCTGTTGATGCCGATGGGCTTCACGTTGGGCAGGAAGACCTGCCCCTGCCTGTAATCCGCAGGGAATTGCCCATAGATAAAATAGTTGGCTGCTCCGTCACGACACTATCTCAGGCAACAAAAGTCCAAGCTGAAGGAGCGGATTATATTGCCGTAGGCTCTATATTTCCCACGGCGACGAAAAAGGGAGCTACTGTGGTGGGAGTGAATATGCTGAAAGAACTCAAGCGAACAGTATCTACCCCTATAGTAGCTATTGGCGGCATAAACCAGAATAATGTCGGTGAAGTAGTGGCTGCTGGCGCCGACGCTGTAGCTGTGATTAGTGCTGTCCTGGGTGAGGAGGATGTTGGGAGGGCTGTGCAGGAGCTGATCGCAAAGATGGACTTGGCGAAGGAAGAATGTCAAAGCCAGTAGAAGACCTGAAGGCTATCGCTGCGGAGCTTCGCCCCCACTTTGCGGCTGAGGATGAAGCTCGGGAGAAAGCTTTGCGTAGTTGCCGTCAGGTAATCCGCCACAGCGCTGATGCCATACGTGCCGTGCATCGTCAGGAGCAGGATAAGGCAAAGGGACTCCTTGATTCAGCTTATGAATTACTTCGAGAGCTAAACCATGACCTGGCCAGACATGGGAGGTTGCTTCATTCAGGTTTCGTTCATGACGCTCAAAAGGAGTTCGCCGAAGGATATATAACCTTAGCTTTGATTACCGGGGAAGGCTTGCCGAAGCCGGGAGCACTGGGCGTAAGCAATGCTGCCTACCTCGATGGCTTGGGCGAGTCCGTGGGTGAGTTACGGAGGTACATATTAGATAGTCTGAGGCGGGGGGACTTTTCCCGTTGCGAGGAGCTACTGACCATAATGGATGAAATCTACGGAATATTGATAACCATGGATTTCCCGGAATTGCTCGCTCATGGCTTGAGGCGAACTACGGACGCCATACGGGGTATTATGGAAAGAACTCGGGGAGATTTAACAGTAGCCCTGAGGCAAAAGAAATTAGAAACGAAACTTAATGACCTTAGCTAATCTTCTTTAAGTGCTAGGCCCGTGTCAACCCGATCCCTTCCTTCATGCTAAGCATGGCATGGACGGTCACAATCCCATCTCTCTGGCTACCACTTCTCGATAGAAATTAGCATCGCCAAAGGCAAGCTCTGCGGCTTTGGCACGCCTGGTGTAAAAATGCAGGTCATGTTCTGTGGTAACGCCAATAGCTCCGTGAATTTGGTGCGCCAAAGCAACGATGCGCTGGGAGGCCTCGCCTATCCAGGCCTTGGCTATAGCCACTTCTTTGGTGCAGGGAAGTCCTTTACTTAACATCCAGGCTGCTTGGTAGGTGCTAAATCTGGCGCCGTCAACATCGGTTGCCATGTCGGCGCAATAGTGCTGTATGATTTGGAAGCTGCCAATGGGACGGTCAAACTGTTTCCTTTCCTTGGCATAGTCAACGGTCATCTCCAATACTCGCTGAATATTGCCGACCATCTCGCAGCATTTTCCCACTGCTGCTCGCTCGATTATCTTTTGCACTGCACTCCATCCCTGGTTCAATTGCCCCAAAATGTTAGCTTTAGGTACGGGCATTTGGTCAAAAACCACCTCGCATAGCTTATCACCTGCGATGGTCTTTAGAATGGTGCAATTTATCCTGGGATTCTTGGTGTCGGCCAGGAATATGGTGATTCCGTTTTCAGGTTTGGTTCTGGCTACACATATCAGGTAGTCAGCAATATTAGCATCAGGGACAAACAGTTTTGTACCGTTGATGATATAGTTGCCATCATCGGGAGTAGCCTCGACTGTGACTGAAGAGGCATCGTAATTCTGATAGCCGGGTTCGGTTAGTGCTAAGGTAAAGATTTTCTCCCCACGGATTAGCTCGGGCAGGTATTCTTGTTTCTGTTCCTCGCTGCCGAGGTCCAAGATGGGTAAGCCCCCAAGAACCACTGTGGAGAAAAAAGGGCCGGGCAAACAAGCCCGTCCCATCTCTTCTAGTAGCACTGCCAGATCGAGAAAATTCATGTCGCCGCCGCCATATTTCTCGGGGAAGGCCAAGCCCAGCCAGCCTAGCTCGGCCATCTCCTGCCAAAGCTCTCTGGAATAGCCTGTCTCGCTTTCTTCCATCTGCGTAACGAATGTTTTCGGGCACTTATCAGTCAGGAAGTCGCAGGCTGTCTTTTTTAGCATTTCTTGTTCTTCAGTAAGAGTTAACTTCATTGCTATCCTCCTGTATCAAACATTCCAAGCGCTATTCTCAGCTGTCGGCGAAGAATATTTTAGTCATTGAACCCTTCGCTTCGCTCGAGGTGACGTATTATGAGCTTGGTAGCCCCAGTCCTCTGGTAGCCAGGATGTTCTTTAGTATCTCTGATGTACCTGCCTGGAGACTATAGCCTTTGGAAGCCAGATAGGAATGCACTGCCAGCCCTCGAATAGGAACTAATTTGGAGTCGCTTACCAGTTGCCCATAAGGCCCCAGTACTTCCATAGCGGCCTTGGCTAGCCTTTGCTCAAATGCGGTGGAATATGCCTTGGACATGGCTGCTTCCCGGTTGGGAGCCCGTCCCTCATCCATAACCAATGCTACCCTATAAATAAGTAGCCGCCCAACTTCAAATTCAATCCTGAGCTGAGCTAGCTTATTGCGAATTACAGGTTCCTGAGACAATTTATTTTCTTTGGTAAACTGTATAATGGCTTCAAAGAGGGGATAGTTGCCCATGAGTCGTTCCATCCCGCTTCTCTCGTAATCAAGCTGTTGAAGGGCTTGAAGGAAACCACGGTTTTTCTCTCCTATTAGACATTTCTTGGGGACGCATACTCCGTCAAAGAAGACGTCGTTCCAGGCCTCAGTACCAGTAATATCTATCATAGGGATGCGATTAATCCCAGGCAAATCCGCTGGAATAATAAATTCGCTAATACCTCTATGCTTGGGGGCCTCCGGGTCGGTCCTAGCTAATAGGTAGAAATAATTCACAAACGAGCCACCACTGGTCCACGTCTTTTGCCCATTAATTATATAGTTGTCTCCGTCTTCAATAGCTCTAGTTTGAAGTGAGGCTAAGTCACAGCCAGCCTCTGTTTCACTCATTCCCAGGCCGATATACGCTTCTCCCGCTATAATCTTGGGTAATAACTCCCTCTTTTGCTCATCAGTGCCATAGGTGACGATAGAGCCGCCTATTTGGCGGTCGGCGAACCAGTGGCAAGCTGCTGGTGCCCCATATCTCAGCATTTCCTCGGTGAGTATGAGTCGGTCTATATAACTGAGCCCCTGCCCACCATATTCTTTGGGCCAGGTCAGACCTATCCAGCCCCTCTGCGCCACCCGTTTGCTGAATTCAGGGTCGAAGCCTTGTATCCAGGCATCACAGGCAGGCTCCCAATACCCCTTCTTTATCTCCTCCTCTAAAAAGTTGCGAACCTCCTGTCTGAACTTACTCTGCTCCTCTGTGAAGCCGAAATCCATCTTCTTACTCCTTTCTTAGAGATTGATGTTGGAATACTTCTTCCACGGCCTGGCCACACATTTACCTTCCAGAGCATCCAGTGCCCTGTTTATGACTTTTCTGGTGTCTGAGGGGTCTATTACATCGTCGACATAGCCTCTCTCTGCGGCGCAGTAGGGGTTTTCGTAGATTTCTGAATATTCTCTCATCCTTTGTGCTCGCACCTCGTCAGGTTTATCCGCCTCCCTTATTTCTCTGGCGAAGATAACGCTGGCAGCACTTTCGGCGCCGACGATGGTAACTCGGGCGGTAGGCCAGGCAAAGACAAAATCAGCCCCAATAGATTTGTCCAGCATGCCGTAGTGAGCGCCGGCGTAGGACTTTCTAACTATGACTGAAATGAGGGGCACGGTAGCATCAACCCAGGCAAAAAGCAGTTTGGCGCCATGGCGCAGGATTCCACCCCAATCTTGCTGAGAACCTATCAGATACCCCGGGCAGTCCTGCAGAGTGAGCAGGGGAATGTTAAAAAGGTCACAAAACCTGATAAACCTGGCTGCTTTGTCGGAAGCATCAATATCTAAGCAACCGGCCATCCACTTCGGTTGGCTAGCTACTATTCCCACAGGACGCCCGTTGAAACGGGCAAAACCTGTGATTATATTCCGGGCGTGGAGTCCCAAGGTCTCAAAGAAATAACCCTGGTCAACTATTTTTCCGATAACTTCGTGCATATCGAAAGGTTCAAATGGATGTTCTGGCATCAGGCTAAGCAAATCCTCTTTCCTTTCTGGGTCATCGTCTGTTTGGATACGAGGTGGTCTCTCTCTGTTGCTGGAAGGCAAAAAGGACAAAAGTTCCTTGCACTTATCCATGCACTCTGCATCATCTTCAGCCACGATGTGTGTTTGCCCTGATTTGATGGCATGGGCTTTGTAGCCGGAAAGTTCCTCCAGGCTGATTTCCTCCCCGGTTTGCGTTTTGACAAAAGCAGGGCCAGCAATACCCATAAATCCCGTATGCTTAGTTTGAATGAGGAAATCCTGCATTATAGGATGATATGCCTGTCCTCCTAAACAAGGGCCCATAAGCATGGCTATCTGGGGTATTATCCCCGACGCAAGTATTTGAGACCTAAAAAGCCATCCGTAACTTTCCAGGGTATCTATCCCTTCCTGCAGTCGAGCACCTCCGGAGTCATTCATGCCTACAAATGGCCATCCATTCTCCTTGGCGAACTCTATAACACGAACAAATTTCTTACCATGATATTCGCCAAAGGTTCCCGCCATTGCGGTATAATCCTCAGCAGCAGCAACGACATGCCTGCCATTTACTTTGCCGAAGCCAGTAATTACTCCTTCAGCAGGCACCTCCCTTTGGTCCATGCCAAAAGCAGTTGTCCTGTGCTTAACAAACAAGCCTATTTCCGTGAATGTGCCGGGGTCGAAGAAATAGTCTATCCTCTCCCGGGCCGACATTTGCCCTTTATTATGGCGCGCTTCAATCGCCTTTGGTCCTCCCATTTGCAAGATGTGGTCTCGTTTCCTCTCCAGTTCTTCCAGTTTATTCAGACCTTTGTCAGATTCATCAGCCATAAATTAAGCCTCCTTATAATTATAATTGACCGCGGAGCTCTTTATAATTCCCCTCCCCTTCAGAGAGGGATTCTTTACGAAATTATGCGGAAAACTATATAAAAGTGATTGC
This sequence comes from Dehalococcoidia bacterium, assembly GCA_049678605.1. GTDB lineage: Bacteria > Chloroflexota > Dehalococcoidia > GIF9 > AB-539-J10 > RBG-13-51-36. The sequence continues at coordinate 2,096 of JBAUEM010000081.1, read as the reverse complement.
TCCTGCTTAGCCCTGCTATTATATGACATAAACGCCAGCTTTTCAATATTTTGCTGCTACAACCACTTCTGGTGCTAACTGCAAAGCTTGAATCAGAGCCTTGGCTTTGTCCAGCGTTTCCATATATTCAGCTTCCGAATCAGAGTCGTAAATAATGCCACCACCTACCTGAAAATAAGCTTTGCCTTCTTTGATTAAAAAAGTGCGAATAACGATGTTGATATCCATGTCCTCATTGAAGCTTACGTAGCCTATGGAGCCGGTATAGACGCTCCTCTTGGTCGGCTCTAGTTCATCAATAATCTCCATAGCCCGCACCTTAGGAGCGCCGGTAATAGAGCCGCCGGGGAAAGTAGCCTTAAGCAGGTCAATGTTGCTCTTGCCTCGGCGTAGCCTGCCCACTACGGTAGAGGTAAGGTGAAATACGGTGGGGAAAGTCTCCAGGATAGCTAATTCGGTGACATTTACCGTACCGTAGCGGCAAACCCGCCCTAAATCATTCCTTTCTAAATCAACAATCATCACGTTCTCTGCTCGGTCTTTGGTGCTGTGGGTCAACTCTTGAGCCAGTCGCTCATCTTCAACAGTATCTCTACCTCGTGGCCTTGTGCCCTTTATCGGTCGCGTCTCTACCAGGTCGCCTTGGACTTTAAGGAACCTTTCCGGAGAGGCGCTGACGATGGTAACTCCCTGGAAATTGAGATAGCTGGCGAAGGGAGCGGGATTAACCATCCTTAGCCGTTTATAAAGTTCGTATGGTGGAATTTTTAAATCAGCCTCAAACCTCTGGGAAAGGTTGACCTGAAAGACATCGCCAGCGGCAATATACTCCCGCACTCTATCTACGGCTTTGATGTATTCTTCAGGGGTAAAATTGGACTTAAGCAAGATTTCTTTGTTTTGCTTGTCATTGCGAGGAGCAGTAGCGACGAAGCAATCTCTATCGCGAGATTGCTTCGCTTCGCTCGCAATGACTGAATGGCTAGGACAAAGCCAGTCCTTCATTTCCTCAATTCTCATTCTGGCTTGCCTTAACCGCTGCCCTTCCTCCGTCTCGGGAAAGCCTGTGGCAACAAGGTAGGCCCTCCCTTCCAGGTGGTCAAAGGCTACGACAGTATCATAGAAGGCAAAATAACTATCAGGGAGTTTAAGGTCGTCTACAGCTGTGGATGGCAGGAGTTCGATGAAGTGGCACAGGTCATAGCTAAAATAGCCAACTGCTCCACCCAGGAAGGGTACGGGTGCCGGGCAATGGTCTAACTTATATATCTCCAGCAGCTTGCTCATAGTAGCAAAAGGGTTGCCATGCTGCACTTCGTGCTCCCGTCCACGAACCAGGGTGATTTCAGAGCCTCGACTGCTCATTACGAGAAAGGGCTCACTGCCCAAAAAGGAATATCGCCCCAGCCTTTGAGAGTCCATGCCGCTGTCTAAAAAGAAGCTATAAGGGTTGTCTTTGATTAGCTCAAAAAGCTCAGGGGCGGTTAAGGGGGTGAAGACTTCTTCAACCAGAGGATAGCGATTCATTAGCTAACTTGCTTTCACGAACCAAGATTCGAGTGCTCACCAGGAAAGTAATTATAACAATTGCGAGGCTTGATTTGTAGTTACCTGATTTCTCAGGCATGAACAGCCTTAATGGCGGAGGGGGTGGGATTCGAACCCACGTTCGCCAAAAAGGCGAAAGCGGTTTTCAAGACCGCCACCATAAGCCGCTCGGTCACCCCTCCAGATTCCAAATTCTACTTCAAAGCAAGGCCTTCAGGCAATGTTGCCGAGCTTGCGCTGACTTTTCTACCAGATCTTGATCCACAGGGCGGGATAGAATACTGTTACTGGAACAATGGAGACTCATATCGTACACCTCATCACGGAGAAGGGGAAGAATGACAAAGGTCATTGAAGGTTACGAACTTAAGAAAGGCGCAGATATACAGCCTATATTTCTAAAACTCAGGTCATATGCCATGACATTTCCAGGTATCATTAGCGTTGAGCATATCAGGAGCGTGAAAGGCAGCTCTACCGCTGCTCTGTCATACAATTGGGAAGGACTTCAGAATTGGGAGACATGGGAGAGTTCAAAGCTTAGACAA
>JBAUEM010000080.1:0-17389 GCA_049678605.1 Dehalococcoidia bacterium | reverse complement strand
GTTTCGGTTGAGGGCTCGACCCGTATTTGTCAAAGTGTGAACGCAGTTAAAAAATATTTAATTAACGGAGGTGTAAGATGCTAATCAGCCCCGAATCCCTGGCAGTCATCGGAGGCGCGATAGCTCTAGCCGGAGGCTTGGCTGGCTCAGCCATAGGCATCGGTATCGCCGGCTCGGCTGGAGCAGCTACGCTGTCCGAGGAACCCGGACAGCTCAGGAATGTCATCCTCCTGGCATCGCTGCCGATGACTCAGACCTTCTATGGTCTCATAACATTGATACTGATTCTAACAACGGTAATTCCCAACCTCGGTGAAATGTCCAACGGTGGTGGCATGGGTTTCGCGGTATTGGGCATCGGTGTCATAACTGCCGCTGCTGAAGCGTTCTCGGGAGCATACCAGGGCGCTGTGTGCGCTTCGGGTATCTCACTTTTGCCCAAGACAAAGGGACGGATATTGACCAACTCCATGATGTTAGCCGTGTTCGTCGAACTGATAGGCGTGCTGGGACTGGTATTCGCCATAATGGCACTGGCCTTGCTAGGACTTTTTTAAGGGCATCTAAAATGGAAAAAATAAGTGAAGCCGTTGTCAGCAAAGTGAAGCTGGATGCCCAGAACATAATAAGAGAGGCTGAGGAGAAGGCGCAAGAAGAGATAGAGAAAGCCAAAAGGCAGAGGGAAGTGAGGTTCGAGGAAGAGAGGGGCAGAATGCTAGGAGAGGTAGAGGAGGAGGTTGCGAGAATTTTGGCTCAGGCCTCTATAAAAGCGCGACAGCAGCTATCGAGTGCGCAAGCTGACACAATTGCCAAAATAATTGACGGGGCGCGGAAGGAATTGTCCCGAATTTCAAGCGATGAAAGCTATTTTCCAAACTTGATCAGGGAAGCTATGGAGGGACTCGGCGTGGACAAAGCCAGAATTTACGTTTCTCCAAAAGATGTAAGCACTGTAAAAAAATTTCTTGAAGCGGATAAGGAATTTTCTGGCAAGATAGTGGAGGTCAGGGAATCCAATTGTTTGGGAGGGGTCATAGCTGAGGATGTTGAGGGAAAGCTTAGGATAGATAACACTTACGAAACCAGACTCGAGATGCTGCTACCAAAGTTACTGCCCAAGATAAGTAAGGAACTCTTTGAAGCTCCGTAAGGGAACGTCGTGCTTAATCCAAGATACGCATTTATATCTGCTTGTTTGAAGGGCGAGGAACCTAAAATTGTCACCTCAGAACATATAGATAAAATGATGACAGCGTCCAATCTCCAGGATGCGCTGGCAATCATCAGAGAGACCGGTATAGGAAGCTATCTGGAGGAATTGCCTGTTAGGACTTTTGATTATCTAGATGAATGCTTGTGGGGTTATCTCGCGCAGCGCATCCGATATGTAGAATCATTTAAGTTCCTGCCCAAAGAGATACCGGAGGTATCCAGAGCATATGTGGTGAAGTACGATGTCTCGAATATTAAAGCTGCTTTACAAGGTGTTTCGGGTGGTAAAAAAGCCAGTATGATACCGGTCGGGATTATCCATAATAATGCATTGCTAGATGAACTTTTTAACGCTGAGAATGTAGATGACATCATCCAGCTACTCATCAAGTGCAAACTAGGAGATTATGTACCTGCCCTGGAACAATACAAAATAGATAAAAGCGCAAAGTCGAAACTCCTTGTTGAGGCTAACTTAGATAGTGAGTATTATAAAAGCATATTAAACATGGCAAGAAAAATAAAAGATGGCTCTGTACTTACCCAAGCCTTCGGCTTAGTGATAGACCTAACAAACCTGCAAATTGCCTCAAGAGCTATAATTGAAGGCATAGGGCCCGATGCTGCTGAATTTGTTATTGCCGGCGGCTATAGGATTACAGACAAAGCCATTAAAGAATTACTACCCCTTAAAATGACCGACATGCCTGCCAGGCTGGAGGATACCCAATATCAGGATATAGCAAATGAAGTATCCACTAATTATGATAAAACCAAAAGCATCACGGCTGTAGATGAAATTATCGATAAGCATAAGTTCAGGATGCTCAAGGAAATGTTGTCACCAAGAGTGCTATCCCCACTGGTGATGGCCTGGTATTTAATCCTCAAAGAGGTTGAAATACGCAACTTGCGGCTAGTTCTAAAAACAATAGTCGATGGTGTTCCCGTTCAGGAAATAAAGAATTATTTGGTGCTGTAACACGATGACTATCAAACACCTAGATATAGCTGTCATAGGAGATGAAGAGCTGGTCAATGCACTGAGGTTGGCTGGTATCAGCAAGCATTACACGATAAAGGGCAATCATGATGTCCGTGACAATGTAAGGAAAGCTCTAACCGAGTTGATAGCCGGGCCTGATGTTGGCATTGTAGTGATGCTGGAAGACTATGCTCAATATGTTGAGGATCTGGTGACCCAAGTTAAGAAAGGGAAAGGAATCACTCCTGTAATAGTCGAAGTCCCATCGAAGTTTGGCACAAAGTACCCGGATATCAGGGAATACTACAGGGCGCTTATCAGAGAATCTATAGGGTTTGAAGTAGAAATTTGAGATTATGGCAAGAGTAGGAGGATAAAGACATGGGCAAAATATGGAGAGTTTCAGGTCCTCTAGTTATCGCCGATGACATGAAAGGTTCCCAAGTTTATGAAGTTGTCGAGATAGGTGAAGAAGGGCTTGTCGGGGAGATAGTAGGACTGGAAGGGAACAAGGCGATAATTCAAGCACACGAGGATACTCAGGGGTTGAAAGTGGGCGAGGTGGTGAGAGGAACGGGAAGAGTGTTAAGTGCAGAGCTAGGCCCTGGGCTCGTGGGCTCTATTTACGATGGGCTACAAAAATCTTTACTCACACTGGGTGAGAATATTGGCCCGTTTATAAAACGGGGGGCCAAAGCCTCAGCTCTTCCCCGCGACAAAAAATGGCAGTTCACGCCTAAAGTCAAGGTCGGGGATGCTGTTAGCCAAGGGGATATAATAGGCTTAGTGCCCGAGACTAACCTGATAGAACACAGGATAATGGTGCCGTTGGGAATCAAAGGCACGATAAAAGAGATACGCCGAGGCGACTATACCGTCGAAGAGCCTGTAGCCTGGATAGAGCATGATGGTGAAGTAAAAGAACTCACGTTGATGCAAGAGTGGCCAGTAAGAAAACCCAGACCCTATAAGCAGAGGTTCGATCCTTCGGGCTTACTCACTACTGGCATGCGAATTCTGGATTACATGTTCCCTTTAGCTCTTGGTGGCAAGGCTGCGATACCCGGGGGCTTTGGTACTGGAAAAACCGTTGCCTTGCAGCAGCTGGCCAGATGGGCTCAGACACATCTGAACATCTACGTTGGCTGCGGCGAAAGGGGTAACGAGATGTCTGACGTGCTTACTAGCTTTAGAGAACTCAAGGACCCTAACACAGGAAGATTGTTACAAGAGAAAGAGATCTTTATAGCTAACACCTCTAATATGCCCGTTGTGGCTAGGGAAGCAAGTATTTTTGTTGGCATTACTATGGCCGAGTACTTCCGTGACATGGGTTACGATATTTTGGTGGTTGCTGATTCAACTTCAAGATGGGCTGAAGCCATGAGGGAGATGAGTGGAAGACTGGAGGAAATGCCAGGAGAGGAAGGCTTTCCTTCATATATGGGCTCTCGGCTTTCCTCTTTTTATGAAAGAGCAGGAATGGTTAAATGCTTAGGCAATCCTGAAAGAAAGGGCTCAGTAACAGTAGCCGGTGCTGTAAGTCCCCCAGGAGCTGACTTCAGCGAACCGGTAACCCAAAACACACTTAGAATAATAGATGCCTTGTATGCCTTGGATGTTTCGCTGGCAAACAAGAGACATTTCCCAGCCATAAGCTGGCTCACTAGCTATAGCCTTTATGTAGACGCAGTTAAAGACTGGTGGAATGAGTACGATCCAGGATGGGAGGATACCAGAGCTAGTGCCTTGAGAGTATTGCAGCAGGAGGCTGAACTGGAGGAAATTGTGAGACTCGTAGGTCCCGAAGCTTTGCCTGAAGGAGACAAATTATTGCTTCTTATCGCCAAGATGATACGCGAGGACTTTCTCCAGCAAAGCGCCTATCACGAAGTCGATACCTACTGTATGCCAGCAAAAGTCGGGCTCATGCTTAAGACTATAATGAAGTTTTATGAACTAGCCCAGGAGATGTTAAATTCGGGGGTAGGCATTGAGAGCATCCGTTCATCGCCAATGGTGTACAGAATATCCAGGATGAAGGACATACCCAATGAGGTCTTTGAACAGAGAGTCAAGGAATTGTGGTCAGAGATGGAACAAAGCTTGGTAACTGGCAAACGCGTTCCCTGAGAAAAGGAGGGCTTTTATGGATTTCTCCTCACTTTACGTTAAAGAAGGAAGAGCAATTAGTAAGGCTAAGGGGGCTTTGCTCGTAGCTGAAAGCATACCTGGTATAAAATTTAATGAGATGGTCGACGTTCAACTTGGGAATGGTGAGGTGAAAAGTGGTCAAGCAATAGACATCAGTGAAGAAGTAGCTATAATCGAGGTATTTGGTGGCGTCAGCGAAGTGGACCTCATCGGAACCAAGATAAGGTGTAAAGGCGAAACTTTAAAGTTGCCAGTATCTATTGACATTTTAGGGAGGATCTTTAATGGGATGGGAGAACCAATAGATGGAGGTCCGTGGGTGATCCCCGAAGATTACCTGGATATTAACGGTGAGCCCATAAACCCCGCACTCCGCCAGCCTCCAGCAGAGTTTATTGAAACTGGAATCTCGGCGATAGATGGCCTAAACGCATTAGTTAGAGGACAGAAATTGCCCATATTTAGCGGCTCGGGCCTGCCGCATAACCGAATGGTAGCTCAAATAATCAGACAGGCAACCGTAAAGGGCAAGGAGGAAGGATTCGCTTTAGTATTTGCTGCTATTGGTATCAGTTACGATGATGCCTCTTTTTTCATGAGGAATCTCGAGAGGACAGGTGCGCTGGAGAGAACTGTGGCCTTCATCAATACCGCGTCAGACCCCGTTATCGAGCGAATAGCAACACCAAGGCTAGCTTTAACCGCAGCCGAATACTTGGCATGGAAACAGAATATGCATGTACTGGTCATACTCACCGACATGACTAATTATTGCGAAGCTCTCCGCGAACTTTCTTCTATGCGTGAAGAAATACCATCAAGAAGGGGATATCCTGGGTATATGTACACTGACCTGGCCACGATGTATGAGAGAGCAGGTAGGATTTCCGGAAAAGAAGGCTCGGTAACTATAATGCCCATTTTGACCATGCCTGATGATGATATAACACATCCCATACCCGACCTTACCGGCTATATAACTGAGGGTCAGATTGTCCTTTCCCGAAATCTAGAAAGAAAAGGTATATACCCGCCAATAGATGTATTCTTATCCCTTTCGCGAATGATGAAAGAGGGGATTGGCCCGGGTAAGACTAGAGAGGACCACAACAATGTTTTCATGCAATCCTACGCCGCTTATGCCGAAGGATGTTATCTCAGGGAGATATCCACCATTATAGGTGCTGAGTCATTAGGTGAAAGGGATAAAATATATTTGACCAGCGCAGATGAGTTCGAGAGAAAATTCATATCTCAAGGTGAGCGGGAGAAAAGAACGGTAGAGGACACCCTGGATATAGCTTGGGAGCTATTTTCAACACTGCCTGAAGAAGACTTGAAACTAATTAAAGAGGACTTCATCAAAAAGTACCTTCCCAAGTATCGGAAGTAGAAGTAGGTGCAGGGAAAATGCCGGAATTAATTAAAGTTAGACCTACAAAAATCGAGCTGGTAAAACTAAAGCGCAGGCTTTCCTTGGCCCAAAGAGTACAAAAGATAGTAAAGGACAGGCTTTCCATACTAACCATGGAATTCCTACAGACAGCGAGGGATACAGTGGAAGCTAAAAGAAAACTACTTGATGAATTATCCAAACTTTATAAGGCGCTATCAGTTGCCGCTGGGTATCATGGGTATATAGCGCTGGAAAAGGAACTCATAGCCACTGAGGCTGATTTAAAAGTCACCGCTGGCTCAAGAAACATAGCAGGTGTGCGAATTCCATCTTTTGAGCTCATGGGCAATGTAAAGCCAATGAAAGGGTATAATCTGGTTGATACCTCCTCGTGGTTGGATCGTGCAGCACAGCTATCTGAAGAATCTCTTAGAGCTATTGTAGAATTAGCTGAGCTTCAGAGGAATTTTGAATTACTGGCAATGGAAATAAATAGGACAAAAAGGATAACCAATGCCCTAGAATATATAGTAATCCCAGGACTACAGGTGACGATAAAGTACTTAAATATGAAGTTTGAGGAAAGAGATAGAGAAGAGAAAGCACGGCTGAAACGCGTGAAAGTCCTGGTTGCCCGAGGATAAACAAATGCCTAAGCCATTACAAGATGAAGCAAAACAATCTCCCTATGAAAAAATGCTTCAGGATTGCTTAAGAGGCGAGCTCAGGGTAGTGAATACTGGGTTACCACAGAGCCAAAAACGGCAGAGCAAGGAAAATAAACTCTTTTATTTATTAACCGAGAAATATCCCCATGTGGTATGTAACGATGGCAGCACCCACTTATTTAAAAAGAGTGAACTTGAGTATCTGGCAAGCATGCTAGATACTGATGAGCAAAAAGCATTGCCATTGCCCATGCTTATAGAGCTAGGAGCAAATCAAGCTGAAGCCGCCATAATATGTGAAGGAAAAGTAGAGGAGGAAGTCATATCAAAAGCGCTTAATATGCCGGTCACATGCGAGGAAAGAAGGATTAGAATATATAAACCACAACTAGCTTTGCTAAGGAGGAAGTTCAAAACAACAACCGTATATGTATTCTCTCCCAAAATCTTTGCCTAAACTGCCCGACCACTATATAATTTTCTTATTCCTGGGCCGCCAGATTATTAAAGTATGCCCTCTAAGCCAGAAGGCATTGACAAACATTGGCACTTAAGAGATAATTACCTTATTAAATGGTTAAAATCAGATTACGCCGTATGGGGAGGAGAAACAGACCATTCTACCGAGTGGTAGTAGCCGATAGTCGCTCTCCCCGGGATGGTAAATTTATTGATATTATCGGCCATTACAATCCTTTGACTGACCCCGCAACTATCAGCATTGATACAGAAAAAGCTTTAAAGTGGCTTAGCTATGGAGCTCAGCCTACAGATACGGTGCGCAGCTTGCTCGGCAAACTAGGCATTATGGATAAAGTTAAGCCGACCTCAGGCCAAAACTAACTATTAAGGAGGCGAAATGAAAGACCTGCTGGAATACATTATTAAAGCCATTGTGGCAGAACCTGACGCGGTAAAGATCACCGAAGAAAATAGTGATGAAGGCTTGCTATTTAAATTAGAGGTCGCTCCCGATGACAAGGGAAGGGTCATCGGCAGGCAGGGTCGCGTAGCTCAAGCGCTACGAACGCTACTTCGAGTAAAAGCAGCTAAAGAGGATACCAGAGTCAGGCTGGAAATAGTGTAATTAGGATTGATAACAGCCAATTCCCAGGGTTTGTCAATCCCAAATCATGCACACAGCCGTGGTCACATTTTTCGAGGAGGCTGGTAATCCTTTTGAAAGGGATTTTTAATCCCTGAGGGTGATTTCTGCCTTCATCAAACGTAATTTTTAAGTCCCAGCAGGGTTGTGATTCCATTTTCTTGGCCCTTGGCCATGGTGGTAAAACCTCCTTCTTTTTAAATTTCTGCTCTGGGGTTCGTACCACCATAAACTTTTTGACAATTTTTTCTACCCAAACGGTCATGAGTAGTTGCTCACAACCCACGGCTGAGAAAGGCCAGGTTTTCCTATTTTCTGAGGAATCTGTGATACGGCCTTCTTTTATCCTCTCAGCCTGCCGCTTCGATAACGCCACCCGATTCAGAAAGACCAGGCGCTGGTTGGTCAAAATGAGCTTACCCTCACCCAACAGCCGCTGTAATGGGTAAGTTTTTCTAAAAATTGTATTTTACAGACTAACAAAATGTGGTAAATTGTATTTAGATTTGTTTAGGATTTAGTGTTTAGAGTTTGGGATTTAAGGTGGGTACAGCTCGGAGTTATCAAACACAAGGCATCATCTTAAAACAAACCAAGCTGGGCGAATTCGACAAGATTGTCACTATTTATACTCCAGAATTTGGCAAGTTAAGTGCAGTAGCTAAGGGAGCTTGTCGCCCCAAGAGCAAATTGGGTGGCAATGTAGAACCATTGACGCATAGCTTGATGTTGCTAGCTAAAGGGCGCAATCTCGATATTGTTACCCAAAGTCAAACGATAAATGGTTTCTTGGCTTTGAAAAGTGATTTATGGCGCATGGCTTGTGGCCTTTACATCTTAGAGCTTATTGATTCCTTTACTGTTGAGGGCGGTGAGAATCGTCCTTTGTTTGATTTATTGCTTGATATCTTAAATCAATTGAGCGAGCCGGACAGCAACGAGGCTATATTGCGTTATTTTGAGCTACATCTTCTTCACTATCTTGGTTACCGTCCCCAGCTGCGCCGATGTGTTAACTGTGATTCGCCTCTCAAGCCGGTAGTCAATTTTTTCAGCCCCAGCAAGGGGGGGCTCTTATGTCCTCATTGTAATTCTGAAGAAAATCACCGTTACGAGCAAATCGAAACAATTTCATTACAACCCTCTCTTCCCCTTTCGGTCGGGGCTTTGAAGGTTCTTCGTTTGTGGCAAAGCTGTGACTATGCTACTGCAAGGCGGGTCAGAGTAAAACCGGAATTATCCTCGGAGTTAGAGCGGGTATTGCACGAGTATATAAGATATATTTTGCAGCGAGAGCTTAAATCACTGACCTGGCTAAAAGAGTTAAAAAAAGAAATTGCTGCCGTGTAAACGGTTCTGTTTGATTTTGGTGTATACTTGGTTGACGGACACCTTGACACAGTGTATAAATTCTGGTAGTAAAGGATGTGAATATTTAAAAAGAGCGGGGTAACCTATAGTGAGTTATTATGACCCCATTCGATGGATTGACCCTTCTGATAGTTTGGTGGACACAATAGAAGCTAAACTTAGGGCGGGTAAAATTGCCAAATCAAATAGGGGAAGTAAAAGACGGGCATATCTACCGAGGCACGAATTAGAATTAGATATAATGGTTACGGAAAGTGGCGAAGTTCTTAGGCTCACTGAATGGAAAGACCGTGCAGGACGTTTTCACTTGGGTTTGGTGAATACTAGCGATACATACCGACGGGGCGATTTTAAAGTAAATTCATATCACCATAATCCAAATGGGGTAGACATACCCCCACCACACCATATGCACTTTCCCACTATCAAGTATCCATTGAACCAAAGGCACACTTATGCACATCCAGTACAGCCTACAAGTGATAAATCTGGTGAGGATTTTATTAGTGTTCTACAGTTGTTTTGTGATTATACTAACATTATGTTGAGTGGAGTAAACTTACCGCTAATTTAAGAGGCACGATGACTTCTGAAGAGTTGCTCGACCAGATAAAGAAAGCAATTGTGAATGGGATGCGAGTTGTCACTGTAGGCGATGGGTTTTTAATCCAATTGCCATTCAATAACTATAAGGGCGAACCCATAGAAGTTGGGGTTACGCTTCAAGACAATGACAATATTTTGATAGACGATGTTGGTTATATCTCAGGATTGCTTTTTGAATTGAATGAGCATAGTGAAGGAGCATCGGGTAATTTACTAACAAAGCAGTTGGTTGATTCGTATGAATTCAACATAGACTACGATGAGGGCATGATTAATGAGCAGATATCAATAGTAGGTGAAGTAGAAAAACTCTTGGACTTTATCAAAGTTATTACATCAATTGAGACGGTATTACCTTTCATTTCCAGACCACGCAAGAAAGTTGAGGGTAGGAGAAGGCTGAATGCTCAGTTGGGTAGGGAAATTTCCCAGTTACGCCTTCCACTAAGGGTTGAAAAGCTAGCAAAGGTAACAGGGAAACACGAAATATGGGATATTGAATATAAATACACCAGAAAAGAAGACAATTCTGAAATCCTCATATTGGTCACCGACTTAGGATTGAAAGAACCAAGAGAACGGGCGGCGCATGTAGTGACATTGGCAAGCGATGTGCTTGATGCTGATTTACGCCAACGTTTGCGGAGGAAACTGCGTGTTGTTTATAGCTCAAATGGTGATAACTCTGAAGCTACTAGAAGAGCAGTAAATATAATTGATGATTATCAAAAGAGGTTAGGGTATAAAGCATTTAACTATAGTGACCCCGAGTCCAAATCGCTGTTTACTAGTATTACCATACAAGATTTGTCTCCTATGAAAATATGACACAATTTCTCGGTATATCAGGAAAGGCCAACGCCATAGCTTGCGTCACAATCAAGGGATAATTACCAAAGCTTTACAATTTTCTACCAACTTCAACCGAACAGAACCATGTAAACTCAGCACTTGACAAGCATGTTAGGGAGGATTAAAATCGCTGGATGCTTAATAGCGGTGGGATAGCGAAGTAATACGAATGGAGAGTGCCTGGTATTCTAAGTCAACCTTCAAGTTTATTTGCTCCCTGATCTGCAACTCCCTTTTTCAGCATTAGTTCGCTGATTCATCGAAAGGATGGCAAAGTTAACCCACTATTGAAGAGAAGCAATGTACATCGTAATAGCAGGCTTAAGTGATATAGGGAGGAATTTGGCAGAGCTCCTTGTTAAAGAAGGGAATGAAGTACTGGTTATAGACCGGGACCCTGTGAAATGCGCTGCAATAGCAGAGAATTCTGACGTGATGGTGATCACAGGAGACGCTGGCCAGAAGTCCACCCTCGAAGAGGCGAGAGTCAAGAATGCCCATGCCTTTGTGGCCGCAGCCGGCGATGACTCGGAGAATTTAATGCTTTGCATGGTAGCCAAGGAAATTGGGGTAAAAACGGTGATTTCTCTTGTAGACGAGGCAGAGCATGCGGAAACCTTCAAGCAGGCTGGGATTAATTTACAAGTTAACCCAGACATAGTAGCAGCCAAGCACATCCATCGCCTAATTTCACAGCCTTATGTGAAGGACTTTCTCTCTTTCGAAAGGGCAGAGATCTTCGAAATAGAGATTGAGGAGGGCATGAAATGTGTCGGGCAAACTGTTTCTGAGCTAGCAACCCCAAACGGTGTAAAGGTCCTCGTGGTACAAAGAGGGGGAAAATATCTGGATGCGGATAAGGAGATACAGCCTAAAGATTGGCTGACTCTCATTGTGAATCGGGAATCTACCAAAAAGGGGACCGAATTTATGAATAGATGGTTCGCCAAAGGGTAAGATTAACCCTCCACATCATTGGCTCATTCCTAAAATACTTCGCCTTAGCCTACATTTTCCCTTTATGTGTAGCTCTTTACTATGGCGAGGAGAAGTGGCACATTTACTTGTATGCGCTACTGCTCACTCTCGGTATCGGACTAATCCTTGAATTTGGATTCAAAACCGAGAAGGTTATAGAGCGTGCCGATGGTTTTACCATAGTGGCCTTCACCTGGCTTCTCATCCCGCTCCTTGGCACACTCCCTTATGTATTTCTGGGATTGGGTTTTCTCGATGCCTTTTTCGAGACCATGTCAGGCTTCACTACCACCGGGGCTACCATACTAAAGGTGGTAGAAGAATTACCCAAGAGCGCTCTTTTATGGCGTAGCCTTACTCAATGGTTGGGTGGGATGGGGGTGATTCTTCTCTTTATTTCTATCTTGCCCAGACTGGGGGTAGGAGGCTCTCAGCTCTTTGACCGGGAGTTTCCCGGACCATTACCCGAAAGGCTGCGTCCCAGATTCAGAACTACAGCAAGGCTTCTCTGGACGATTTACGTGGGGTTTACTGCCGCTGAAACAGCGCTCCTTTATTTTCTGGCCAAGCTCCCACTCTTTGACTCAATTTGCATCTCTTTCTCAACTATACCTACTGGCGGATTTACCCCCACCACGGCAAGTATTGGGTTCTACGGTAATCCCCTGGCAGAATACATAATCATGGTCTTTATGTTTCTGGCAGGCATGAGCTTCATAATTCACTACCAGTTTTTACGGGGAAACTGGAAAGCAATTAAAGGCGAGGAGTTCAGGCTTTACTTGATTATTCTGGCGGCCGCTATCTTTCTATTAATACTTTCGCAAGGCTTTAACTCATATAGAGAGGGAATGTTTCAGGCAATCTCAATCATGACTACCACAGGCTTTGTCACTGCTGATTTCGGCTCCTGTCACTCTGGTGCCAGAATAGTGCTTCTGGCTTTGATGTTCATCGGAGCCTGTGGTGGCTCTACTGGTGGGGCAATAAAAGTAGTACGGGTTTTAACCCTGATAAAACATACAAGGGTAATGATGAGGAAGGCTATTTCCCCGAAAGCTGTGATTCCGGTGAAACTTAACCAAAAATCCCTCCCAGAGGGAATAATCCGAGATATAATCTCTTTCCTCTTTCTCTATATTCTTGTTGCTGTTGTAGCTTCATTAGTGCTTTGTTTCCTGGGGCTTAATTTAGAGACAGCAATTTCAGCAGTAGCTGCTACTTTGGGGAATGTGGGACCTGGTTTAGGTGGAGTGGGTCCCGGTTTGAATTATGCCTTGCTCCCCGGCGCAGCCAAGTTCATCTTGATTATCTGCATGTGGTTGGGGCGGTTAGAATTGTTTACCGTTTTTATGATATTTCTCCCTCGCTTTTGGAAAGACTAATCAAGCTACAGTAGAAGTTCAAAGGAGGTTTAGGCTATACTTTGCAATAGGTTTATGGTCAAGGTCGCTTTTCAAGGAGAAAGAGGCGCTTTCAGCGAGGATGCGGCGGCAAAGCTTTTTGGCGGGGACATTGATTTTTTGCCGTGTATCCGGCTGAAAGAGGTTTTTGAACTTGTGTCGCAGGATAAGGTTGAATTTGGGGTAGTTCCCGTGGAGAACTCTCAAGCCGGCAGTATCAACGAGACCTACGATTTGTTATTGGCGTATCCTCTCAATATATTTGCTGAAGCTATTCTCAAAGTGAGCCATTGCCTGATGGCTTTGCCAGGGGAAAAGTTGGCGGATATAGCAACGATTTACTCCCATCCCCAAGCTTTAGCTCAATGTGCGGAATTTTTAAGCAAACTGAATGTCGAAATTATGTCCAGCTATGATACCGCGGGCAGTGCCAAAATGATAAAAGAGAAAAAGTTGAGGAATTGTGCTGCCATAGCTAGCAAAAGAGCTGCCGCTATTTATGGGCTGGAGATTCTGGCACCGGAAATTGAGACGAGTGTCAACAACTACACCAAATTCGTGGCTATCTCAAAGCAGAAAGCTAAACCCGCGCAGAGAAACAAAACCTCTCTCGTTTTTGCTGCTGAACATAAGCCTGGGGCTCTATACAGAATTTTGGGTATCTTCGCTACGAGGAATATAAATTTAACAAAACTGGAGTCCAGGCCGAGCCGAACTAAGCCCTGGGAATATGTTTTTTATGCTGATTTCGAGGGTCACTTAGATGGTAAGGTTTACAAGGAAGCTGTGAGAGAATTACAGAGAGAGGCTAGTTTCATTAAGATACTTGGCTCCTATCCTCAAGCTACCTGAAGTTAAGCTGTCAATAATTTCGCTTCTTCAATCCTGTTCAGATTCTGGGAATTTCCTTCCAGTTTTCACTCCGGTAAAAGGCTAAGCTGTTTTTCTAACTAAGAGGAATAGCGGAATTGAGATTAGCTCCATGACGACGACAAACAGGATTAAGTAGTTGATAGACAGCTCATAGAGTAACCCCATCAGGGCAGCTCCCAAAAACCAGGACGCCCCATATGCCGTATTGAAGATTCCATAGGCAAATCCTCTTCGCCCTATAGGTGTTAGGTCAGCGATGGCGGCACGCATAATCGTTTCCTGAATCCCCATGACCACACCCCATAATACTATGCCAATTAGCACCAGGCTGTAGCTGTAGGAAAAGACAAGGAAGGGAATGGGCAAGGTTAAGAAGGGGACTGCCAATAATGCTATGAGCCCAACTCTATCGTATGTCTTGCCGATAACGAGAGCTGCCAGGGCATCCACACCCATAGCAATGGCATAAATTAGGGGAATGTGAGCATCCGGGACAATAGCTTGGACTTTGAGATGGTAGGAAATTAACTGGAAATTGGCAAATCCGGCCACGGAAAACAAAGTAAAAATAGTGTAGAGCCAGAAAACTCTGGGGAGTTTACCTTTGATGTCTTGCCTGCTTGCTTCCTCTGGAGTTTCAAGTTTCTGTGGTGAAGGGACTTTCTTTCTGGCTAGGGCAAGAACAGCCAGGGTTAGCAAAGCAGGTATCCATAACAGGGTAAAACCTTCACGATAACCACCGTGGGAAAGAAGAACAAGGGAAAAGACAACAGGACCAATGACAGCGCCAACCTGGTCCAATGCTTCGTGAACAGCAAACCCCCAGCCTCTCCCCACCTCTTTTGTGGCATAAGAAAGCATCGTATCTCTTGCTGGACTTCTTATTGCTTTCCCCATCCGTTCCAAAATGATAAGCACGGCAGCAAGCTGCCAATAGCCGGCAAATGCCAGCAAAGGAATGGAAAGGAGCAGTCCATAACCGATAAAGGTCAAAAGCCAATATGCCTTAGTGTGATCGACAAGATAGCCAGAGGCAAGGCGCAAAGCATAGCCAACGAACTCGCCGATGCCAGCTACCAAACCGACAATACTGGCACTCGCCCCCAGCGTAGCCAGATAAGGCCCGGTAACGCTCCTAGCTCCTTCGTAGGTTACATCCCCGAACAGGCTGACAATCCCCAGGAGAATGATGAAGTGCATGACGAATCCCTTTATATTTTTGAATTACTGTTCGCGCAGCTATCTTGTTTTGGCGTCATTTTAACGAAGTCTCAAAGTTAAAGGAATTATCTTGGCTATAAGGAGAGTCGTTGAACAGTCTCAATAAAATTTGGCAACTATTCCTATAACTTCGCTCTTAGCTTTTGGTATGTGGCAGTCAAGGCTTCCGGTATAACTCTGGTATCAGACAACACTGGCATAAAGTTAGTGTCACCTTCCCACCTGGGCACTATATGAGTGTGGAGGTGCTCCGCTATTCCGGCTCCGGCGACTTTGCCCACATTCAAGCCGATATTGAAGCCAGCGGGCTTCATGGCCTCTTTTAGAAGTTCTAAGCCTTTCTTGATAATGTCAAAGTGTTCCTTTACTTCTTCATCGGTTAAATCCGGTAAACTTGCTGTATGTCGATAAGGAGCGACCATTAAATGCCCTGGATTATAGGGAAAGGCGTTAAGGATTACGAAGTTGTGTTGGCCACGATAAAGGATAAGATTTGCCTCGTCGTTATTTTCCCTGGGTTTTTGGCATAGAATACAGCCGCTTTCTTGGGCTCTTTGTATGTATTTTATTCGCCATGGTGCCCAAAGTTGTTCCATTAAACCTATATGGTATGCTGATTCTGGGTTAAGTGCAATGGGATTCATGGTTTGAGATGAAGAATTCTGGACATGGCAAACCGATAGGAATAAAATACTGTGGAGGTTACTATGCTGGAAATCTTAACCCAGAAGCTGATTAGTGTATTTGATAAGCTTGGCAGGAAAGGCAAGCTTAGTGAAGGGGACATCGACGATGCTTTACGCCAGGTACGGCTGGCGCTTTTGGAAGCAGATGTAAATTTTAAGGTGGTCAAGGAATTCTTGTCCAAGGTGCGAGAGCGTGCTCTTGGCTCCGAAGTATTGCGTAGCCTAACACCAGCCCAGCAGATTATCAAAATTGTCAATGAAGAATTAATTGCTATCTTAGGTGGAGAGCCTAGCCATTTAGCTTCGGTTACTGACTTGCCAGCGGTCGCTTTGCTTGTAGGATTGCAGGGCTCCGGTAAAACTAGTACGGCGGTGAAGCTAGCTGTTCAGCTCAAACATCTAGGGCAGCGTCCTTTATTAGTAGCTGCTGATACCCGCCGACCTGCTGCTATTGAACAACTCCAATTACTGGGTGAGCAACATGATATCCCCGTATATAGTGAGGATGCTAACGTAGCATCAACAACAATTTGCCAGCGTGCTCTAAAGCAAGCTAAGGAAAGGGGGGCGACCTGGGTTATAGTAGATACTCAGGGGCGACTGCATATTGACGAAGCCATGATGAAGGAATTAGCTGATATTAAATCCCTGGTACAGCCTTCAGAGGTATTGCTTACGGTAGATGCTATGATTGGGCAGGATGCCGTAAGAGTTGCTCAAGAATTCCACAGCCAAATTGGGCTCACGGGACTCATCCTGACGAAGATGGACGGAGATGCCCGAGGTGGAGCTGCTCTTTCTATTAGATTTGTTACAGGAGTGCCCATAAAATACCTGGGCACGGGTGAGAAGATGGATGCTTTGGAAGTATTTTATCCCGACCGTTTAGCGTCTCGCATTTTGGGTATGGGAGATATGCTCACTTTCGTCGAGCGAGCTGAGATGACCTTTGACCAGCAACAGGCCAAGAATTTGGAGGGGAAAATGCGCACCGGGGATTTTGACCTTGAGGACCTCCTCAGTCAAATGCGTCAAATTCACAGGATGGGTTCTTTAGGGCGACTGGCTGAAATGATACCGGGCTTCTCCAAATTCGCTCCTTATTTGCCAGATGTCGAAGGGGAGAAACAGTTAAAAAAGATAGAAGCTATTATCCTGTCTATGACTTACGAGGAAAGGCATAATCCAGCCATTATTGATGGCAGACGGCGAAGCCGTATTGCTCGAGGAAGCGGCACCACACCCAAAGATGTTAATCAACTTCTCAATCAGTTTCGTGAGATACAAAAGTTGACTAAGTCACTAACGCGAGGCAAGTTGCCTAAAAAGATGGGTACTATGTTTGACATTCCCTTAAGGTGAAATCAGTCTAGATAGCCTTTAAGTTTTCGACTGCGGGTGGGATGACGTAACTTGCGTAGAGCCTTGCCTTCAATCTGTCGTATTCTTTCTCGAGTTACATCGAATTCTCTACCCACCTCTTCCAGAGTTCGAGCATGCCCGTCTTTAAGGCCAAATCTAAGCTGCAGCACCTTTTTTTCGCGCTCGGTAAGTTCATCAAGCACTTTATCTATTTGTTCTTTGAGTAGCTGCTGTGAAGTGGCTTCCGTTGGTGCTAAACTGCCGCGATCCTCAACAAAGTCGCCTAACCGGCTATCACCATCTTCGCCAACGGGCATGTCTAGCGACTTTGGCTGACGGAAAAATAAAGCCATGCCCGCTTCTACCTTTTCTGGGGATATGTCCAGGAGGCTGCCAATTTCCTCGTAACTTGGTTCGCGTCCGAGTTCTTGAATTAACTGTCGCGTTGTGCGTAATAGCTTGTTCATTGTTGCTACCATGTGTACCGGAATGCGAATGGTACGGGATTGGTCAGCTA
>JBAUEM010000079.1:0-3709 GCA_049678605.1 Dehalococcoidia bacterium | reverse complement strand
CATGGCGTGGCAAGCCACATTGATGAAGTTTCAGTTTAGGGCCAACAACAATGACCGAGCGACCGCTGTAGTCTACTCGCTTACCGAGAAGATTTTGCCGAAACCGTCCTTGCTTGCCCTTCAGGATGTCAGAAAGAGATTTCAAGGCATGCTTATTACCAGTGGTAACCGCGCGCCCTCTTCGGCCATTGTCAATAAGAGCATCAACAGCTTCCTGCAACATGCGTTTCTCATTTCGGATAATTATTTCCGGCGCACCTAACCTCATAAGACGGCGGAGACGGTTGTTACGATTAATAACTCTCCGATAGAGGTCGTTAAGGTCGCTAATAACAAAGCGACCGCCATCCAACTGAACTATGGGACGAAGCGCCGGAGGCAGTACAGGAAGCAGGGTTAAAACCATCCACTCAGGCTTATTCCCACTGAGCTTAAAAGCTTCAACTAATTGTAGCCGTTGGCTGACCCTCTTACGGTATCCTCCCGAGGTGCTATGGATTTGCTCACGAAGCTCTTGGTGCAAAGCATCCATATCAATTTGCTTCAATATCTGTAGAATAGACTCAGCTCCCATGCCAGCTTCAAAAATAGCACCATACTTATCTTTAATTTTCCTGCATTCTTCTTCGTTAAGCAATTTTAGCGGCTGAAGACGTTCTATCTCTTCAATGCTTGCCTTTAGCTCTTCTTCAAGTCGTTCCTTCTTTTCTATAAATCTAGCACGAATCTGGTTTACCTCTTTTGTCTTAAGCTCTTCCTCCAGGCCTTTGGCTTCCAATTCTTCGATTTTTTTGTTCAGGCGTTCTTCTTGCTCGGCAATTTTTCGAACCACCTCTCCCTCAAGTTGGCGAAGCTTCTTCTGTTTGGCCTCTTTATCAACAGAGATGATGATATACCGAGCAAAATAGATGACCCCCTCTAAGTCCCGTGGAGATAGATCGAGGAGCAGCCCAAGCCGACTAGGCACTAACTTAACAAACCATATATGAGTAACTGGCGAAGCTAGTTCTATATGCCCTGTGCGTTCCCGACGTACGCTGGAATGAGCTACCTCAACACCACATTTATCACAAGTAACTCCTTTATACCTCGCCTTTTTATATTTGCCACAATGGCATTCAAAATCTTTAACAGGGCCGAAAATCTTTTCACAAAATAGACCATCTCTTTCTGGCTTCAAAGTGCGGTAATTTATCGTCTCCGCCTTAGTTACCTCACCGTGAGACCAGCCCTTGATTTGTTCCGGTGAGGCAAGACTTATTCGAATACCATTAATGCCATCAAATTGAGACATTTTCCCCCTCGCTAAGTAGTTCAACAGCAAAACCTAAACTACGTAGCTCCATGAACAAAACCTTGGTCGATTCTGGAATACCGAGTTGTTGAATATCCTCGCCTTTAACAAGAGACTCATAAGCTTTAGCCCGTCCCATTACATCATCTGACTTTACTGTGAGCATCTCTTGAAGTGTATGAGCTGCGCCATGCGCTTCCAATGCCCATACCTCCATCTCACCAAACCTTTGACCACCAAACTGAGCTTTTCCTCCCAATGGTTGCTGGGTGATGAGCGAGTACGGACCGGTGGAACGAGCATGTACCTTATCACCAACAAGATGATTCAGTTTCATCATATAGATATTGCCCACAGTTATCGGCTTGTCAAATAGCTTGCCAGTTTTCCCATCTCGAAGTTCTATTTTGCCAAAAATAGGAGGATAAAGCCTTCGCTCTTTATAAACTTTTTGTGCCATCTGCTCCAAATCTCTATCACTGAGAGCTCTAAGTTGATAACTATCAGCTATGCCCAGTTCCTCAAGCCATATACAGAGGGAAGCTTTTCTAGCTGCACCCATATACCCTTCATCCATTATTTCCCTGGCATCAAAACCATGACGAGAAAGCCATTCTCCGACCTTTTCTAGATCAGTCCCGGCATTCCCTGGATTCTCCGGGCTAAAGTTAACAGCATTAGCTTTCCAAGCTATCCAAGTCCTGGCTAAGGCATCCTCAATAATCAGGGCATCAGCTCCATCAAAAATAGGATTAATAGCCTTAAAACCTAGTATCTGAGCTGCCCAACCCAAATGAGCCTCCAAAACCTGCCCAATGTTCATACGGGACGGAACACCGAGAGGATTAAGGATAATATCTACAGGCGTGCCATCTGGCAAAAATGGCATGTCTTCCTCAGGCACTATGATAGAAACAACCCCTTTATTACCATGTCTCCCTGACATTTTATCTCCCACTGAGATTTTGCGCTTTTGAGCAACCCACACTTGTATAAGTGTGTTCACCCCGGCAGGTAATTCATCATGGCTGTCACGAGAAAAGACTTTAGTCCTGATCACCCTCCCCCACTCTCCTGATGGCATTCTGAGAGAGCTATCTTTCACCTCCCGCGATTTTTCACCAAAAATAGCGCGTAACAGTTTTTCTTCCGCTGAAGGTTCAGTTTCACCCTTGGGAGTAATCTTCCCAACCAGAATGTCGTTGGGCTTTACTTCAGCTCCGATACGTACAATACCAATTTCATCAAGGTTAGAGAGGCTCTCTTCGCTTACATTAGGTATATCTCTGGTTACTTCTTCAGGACCAAGCTTGGTATCACGCTCCTCTATCTCATATTTTTCAATGTGCACGGAAGTATAGACATCATCCTTAACCAGCCTTCTACTGAGAATAATGGCATCTTCAAAGTTATATCCTTCCCAGCTCATAAAAGCACAAATGATATTTTGTCCCAAGGCGAGGTTTCCACCATCTATAGAAAAACTATCTACCAACACCTGCCCTTTCTTAACCTTGTCACCTTTGTTTACAATAGGATGCTGATTGATGCACGTCCCTTGATTAGTTCTGGCAAACTTGATTAAATCGAACGATTGCTCTTCGCTTCCTCCATTTTTGATTACTATTCCTGAGCTTGTCGCCGAAGTAACCACGGCATCGTCAGGGGCAAATATCACCTGCCCACTATATTTAGCCACCTCTCTTTCCATACCCGTGGCCACCAAAGGACACTCGGGACGTAATAATGGCACCGCTTGTCGTTGCATATTGCAGCCCATTAAGGCCCGATTAGCATCATCATGCTCAAGAAAGGGGGTAAGACAAGCAGCTATACTAAATAGCTGTTTTGGTGAAACATCGATAAAGTTTATTTTGTCTATTGATTCCTTGAAATATCTGTCCCCCCTCTTAACCTCAACCTTGTCATAACCAAACTCATTTCTTTTATTGAGGGGAGCATTAGCTGGGGCAATGGCATATTGACCTTCTTCGTCGGCTGTCAGATAAACGATTTGGCTGGAAACAAAAGGAACTACCTTAATATTCCGAGCCGGAAGAGAAGATAACCTTTGGGCAAGCTGCTTTTTGATTAATGTTCCAACCTTGGCCACAAGTTTGCCCTTACTATCTACTATATCCTCCCTGATTGTTCTCCCAGGCAACTCTTCCGTAGTATTGGGAACCTCGTGGATAACTCTGCGATATGGCGTCTCTATAAAACCATATTCATTAACCGAAGCGTAAGTAGCTAGAGAGCCAATAAGACCAATGTTTGGCCCCTCAGGTGTTTCTATAGGACAAATCCTACCGTAATGAGAATGATGTACATCGCGAACCTCAAATCCAGCCTGTTTTCTTGAGAGGCCTCCAGGACCCATGGCAGAAAGACGACGCTTGTGAGTTAGCTCAGCTA
>JBAUEM010000078.1:0-2837 GCA_049678605.1 Dehalococcoidia bacterium | reverse complement strand
CTATTACCCGACCGTTATTGTCGCAGGTTACCATATTTGTTTGACCAGGATAAGGCATACGCCTTTGTGTATTACATGAGTATCGGCTGATAGCCTTTTTATACGAATTTAGATGATACCTAATTTAGTACGAATTCATAAATTGCACCACTCGGATGACGAATTTTGAGAGCGTTCAGTTTTGACAACCCATTCGATAACTTCTCCATGAACTTTGGATCTTTTTTGTTTTTGTTGATACAGACTTTACGGCGGCCGGGCAGGTGTTCGATTTTTCCAGACAAGAATAAAATTGATTGAATCAAAGTGTTCATTTCTACGGGCATGTGATCGAGAATTTCCTTTGCCAAGAAGGCCAATAGATTGGCGAAGGTCAAGCGGAAGCTTGTGAGCAGTTGATCAAGTTCGACATCGACATGATAGACTTTCTGTTTACCTTGAATACGTGCAAATTCTTTGCTCTTTTGTCGTAACGCAGTAAACTTCTTTTTGAAAGGTTCCTCTATCTTTTTAATTTCACGTTGGGTTTTTCGTATGTCACGCTGACAGGTTTCTAAAGCTTCTTGATTCCGACGTGACTGAATACGTTTTCCATCTTTAATTCTGCTTTTCTCTTTCAGGCGGCGTTCTTCCTCAAACAACTTCTGGAGTTTTTGCTCGTTTAAACTGATTTGTGAAAGTGGAATTTTAAGTTCATGATGCAACCGCTGAAGATCGTCTTGATGTTTCTTAATGCGATCTAACATATTTTCATCAGAAACATGCTTTTTGCCATATCCAACGATCTGGTAGAAACAGACGGCGGCTTTCATCATTGCGTATTGCTTCTCACAATAAGGCCAACGATCAAAATATGCCTTCACAACTTCCGAAGCATCAAAGATGCTGTTCGGAATGCTGGTCACCAAACAGCATTCTTTTCCATTATCCCAATGAATATGCACAGCACGGGTTTCATATATATACTTAGGTTCCTTTGAGTCAACCAACTCTATTCGACAATCTTTTAACGCTGCCTCTCCATATCTGTAACGCCCTACAGGTGAAAGATGCTTGAATTTGCGTTCATGAATTTGATTTGTATCCAAGATAGTGATGTAGTGGTAATCAGAGTTGGAAAAAGCTCTGAGTGTTTGAACAGAATTTCCTGCGCCATCCATAATCAACGCACGACTACATCTCGATATCTTGGTGCGAGCCGGTTGCCCTTCATTCAGAAGTTCATCCAATTCCTCCATCGACTGCAATGCATGTTTTTGCAAATCAGCATTACCTGAAAAGGTTCGAAAATAGAGGGGACGTCCGAAGCCATCATGGATAACCACCTGTTCTAAGCAGCCCATTACACGGCCCAGCATGGAAACTTTGCCTTTGCGACAGCGTTTCGACGACCACAAGGGCTTGACGTTGCCATCGATGTAATAACAAGCCACCTTGTGATCGGTAGAATCATACTGCTTCCAAAACTGACTCCAAAACCTGGCATTGCAGTTAATCAATTCAGTGGACACTTGAAGATACTTCAGTTCCCTTAAATACTTGTCAATAGTTGCATTCTTGTAATTGTATCCACAGGCGTATCGTAAGGCGTTGCCTAAAGGTTTATCCAGACTCCGGGAAGCACCATTATTCGTTACCAGCGGCAAAAGCAATAATGATAGGTTTTTTCTGTTGAGGCTGACTTCCTTTGTTTGGTAAAGTGACAACCGAGAGAAATCCTTGTGTTTGACTTTATCATCAATCGATGCAAACTTCATTTGCCGAACCTTAGTAAGCCGGTTATAGCGCGGTGAAAATGTGCCGTCTCGACGACGTGCATAGACATGATCGGCAGTATCACGGCTATTCCTGTCTTTGTAGAAGTCAGTTTGTTTTACTTGCTCCAAACGCTGTTGAATCGTTACGTTCCAGTGTTCCAAAATACCAACATGATGAGCCAAAGCTGAAAAGATCTCAATGCCAGCAAATTGGGCTGCTTCTTCCTTGACAGTCTTTGGCTTTATGCGAGTCAGATCAAATTGTCGTCGAAATTGATCAATGCGACTTTGATCTAGCTCGATTCTCCACTTGCTTTGCAATTCGTCTTTCAACGATTTGGAGGTGAGATGGCGATTGTATGTGAGAATTCCACGTACCAATTCAACCTGTTGGGGATTCACTTTTCGCGCATTCCCCGCGTGTCGTTGGTCTTCAAGACCAGCTACTCCTTGTTGGTCATAGCGCTTCTTCAGACGAAAATATTGAGCAAGACTGATTGGAGTCCGACGGGTTGAAAAATAGTCCTTCACAGACAGGTGTGACTTTTGAACTCTCTTAAAGAGCCTGAGAATTTCCTTTTGTCTTTGGGTTCTGTCGGGAATCAATTGGTCGCCCCTGCCTGAAGGCATATTTTTTAACCAAGATAGACCGACAAATACCAAAAGTCAAGAAAAACCGTCGTTTAATTTCTTCTAAATGCTATTTAGCCGATACTCATGTATTATAACTGTGATGAACCTTTGCTTTGCCCGTATATGGCAAGAGATGACCGTCTGTAAACCATAACCATATTCCAACTATCCCCTTGCGTATCTGATACCGGAAATAATCCGTTTTTAGAACGGTCGATATTTGCTTCTCGGCTGCTCTGTAAAACCACTGCCAAACGATAGGTTTGCTTGGGATTCTTTTTATGCCCAGTAATGCTCCACCTTCTCGTAGTCGTACGTTTTTTAGTTGCTCTATAGATCGAATGCCCCTTGCAGACATCAGCATGAAAATCATGAATATTTTGTAGGTGAATCCAAAATATCCCGTCACTAATCTTAACCATTCCCACTCTTTTATCAGTGTGATAA
>JBAUEM010000077.1:0-2322 GCA_049678605.1 Dehalococcoidia bacterium | reverse complement strand
ACCCAAGGTGGACAAACTCTATTACTACATAATGCCCGACGCAACATCGAGGACACTCGCAGTTCGCGACGGAAGCGTTGACGTCGCTACTTATGTACCATTCAGTGAGATCGAGATCCTCAGAGCTGACCCCGATGTAAAAGTCTCGGTCGATACAATTTGGCGCCACGACTTCGTTAAAATTAACTGCGGCATTGAGCCATTCAACAATGTGAAGGTCAGACAAGCTCTAAACTACGCCATGAACAAGCAGGGCTTCATTGACACCGTACTCTTCGGATACGGTGAGATAGCTCCATCCTACATGCCGCCAGTTCAGTACTACAATGATCAGCTAGAACCATACTCCTACGATCCAGAAAAAGCCAAGCAGCTTTTGAAGGAGGCTGGATACGAAAAAGGATTTAAGACGACCATTTTGGCCACTGCCGGGGAGCCTATGATGATCAGTATGGCAACGATTCTCCAGCAGAATCTGAGGGATATTGGCATCGAGGCTACCATCGAAAAGGTTGAAGAGGGAACAAGGTGGGATCGACTAATTGCGAGGAAGTATGAACTTTCACCTGACTACTATACGAGTGACATATTAGATGATGATCTGTTAACCGACTTCGGAATATCCTATGCAGGAAATCAAGCTTATTTCTCCGACTATCACAACCTCAGGGTGGAAGAGTTGTACGCTTTAGGGCGAGTAGCCCTGGACGAAGAGAAGCGAAGAGAGATTTACTATGAAATACAAAGAATAGTACATGAGGATGCCGCCCAGATCTTTGTCACGACGACTCCTAACCCGACAGCGATGCGGACAAACGTACATGGTTTCCTGGTCCCGGCTAACGATTTCTATAGGTGGGAATATGTCTGGATAGAAGAGTAAAATATTCCCGAGAACCATGGTGCCGTGGGTTACTCCTACGGCACCATGGTTCCAAATATCAATGAACGGCTTACCTTAGGGTGACCTCCTATGTCTCTTGAACGATATGCTCTAAGAAGATTTCTCGAAATGATACCCGTTTTATTCATTGTTTTGTTTATAGTATTCCTTATGCTGCATTTCATACCTGGTGATCCAGCCAAGAATATACTTGGTATCATGGCTACACCGGAGCGCCTCGAGCAACTGAGGAAGAGTCTCGGTCTCAATGAGCCACTACACAAGCAGTTTTACGTGTTTCTCACACAGCTTGCACGTGGAAGCCTGGGAACATCAATTCGCTATAAGGCTCCAATTACTGAGTTGATTTTTTCAAGGTTAAGAGTGACGCTCTCGCTGGTTTTTATGTCAGGAGTATTCTGTGTTGCCATTTCGCTTCCGCTCAGCTTATGGGCGACAAAACACCGTGGCAAGTTCCCCGATTATGTGGCGCGAATCTCGTCACTTTTCGTCTTCTCGATGCCGGAATTCTGGACGGGTCTTCTATTCCTCAATATCTTCGCCCTCGGATTGGGTTGGTTCCCCACTAGGGGATGGGGGTCAGGTCTGCTAGATAACATATATCACCTATTTCTCCCCAGTTTCATCCTCGGACTGTTTCTGACTGCTCTTGTTACGAGAACTCTTAGGTCAGATATGATCGAGGTTTTGCAAAAAGAGTATATACGAACAGCAAAAACGTATGGCTTCTCGGACAGGACAATTTATCTGAAGTATGCCCTCAAGAATGCGCTTTTGCCTACTATTACCGTTCTTGGTTTGAACTTAGGGTGGCTCCTCGGATCGTCGGTGGTGATCGAAACAGTATTCTCTCTACCTGGGATAGGGGCGATGTTATTAGATGCCGTGATAGTAAGGGACTATCCCTTGATACAGGGCATTAGTCTTGTATTTGCATTAGCAATAATGTTAAACAACTACATTGTTGACATCATTTATGGATTAATAGACCCACGGATCTACAGGAGTTGAGAGTGAATAACAGGAATGCAGGCAGTGTAATATCTCGTTCCATTAACCTTCTCTTCGGTGATGAAAACATCGCGAGATGGGAGACAGTAAAGAAAATTATCAGAAATCCTAATAGCAGAATCGGCCTGATAATGATCGGTATATTAACCCTGGTAGGAATATTCGCGCCTTTCATCGCTCCTTACGATCCGTACCAACAGGTCCTAACTGAGAGCCTTGAACCACCAGGGCTTAGCCACCTATTTGGCACGGATCTGTATGGGAGAGATGTAATGTCAAGGGTGATCCACGGCGCCTGGATAGCAGTGAAAATCTGCGTAATCGGTGTCGGAATCGCCTTCATCATAGGCAACTTAGCAGGAGCACTTTCCGGTTATTACGAGGGTTGGATCGATACCATAATCATG
>JBAUEM010000076.1:0-1569 GCA_049678605.1 Dehalococcoidia bacterium | reverse complement strand
GGAACAGGATCCGGTATCGCGGGTAGCATGCGAAGTGGCTGCAAAGACCGGCTTTGTGATGTTGATGGGTGAGGTTACTACAAAAGCTCAAATCAACTATGACGAGTTAGCGCGTAAGGTGATCACTGAGATCGGGTACGACGATAGCGACAAAGGCTTCGACGGTAACAGCTGCGGTGTACTGGTCGCAATCACGAAGCAGTCTGTAGATATCGCGATAGGGGTTGACAAATCTTTGGAAGCCAAATCAGGTGAGATGAGTGCAGAGGAGGTCGATGCGATCGGAGCAGGCGACCAGGGTATGATGTTCGGCTACGCCTGCAGCGAGACACCAGTGTTGATGCCGATGCCGATTTACCTGGCTCATAAGCTCGCTCTCCGCTTGAGCCATGTTCGGAAGGACGGGACCCTGCCCTGGCTGCGACCGGATGGTAAGAGCCAGGTGACGGTGGAATACAACTGCGGTCGCCCGAAGCGAGTGGATACAGTCTTAATCAGCACCCAGCACGCGCCTGAAATCGAACAGGATGAGATTCGTATGGCGGTGATCGAACATGTGATTATGCCGGTCCTGCCACCTGAGATGGTGGATGATCACCTGAAGATCTATGTAAACCCTACAGGTAGATTCGTTAATGGCGGTCCAAAGGGCGACTCGGGAATCACCGGTCGCAAGATCATCGTCGATACATACGGTGGGATGGGTCGCCACGGCGGCGGCTGCTTCAGCGGTAAGGATCCCACAAAAGTGGATCGCTCAGCGGCATACGCGGCGCGCTGGGCTGCCAAGAACATCGTGGCAGCCGGATTGGCTGAGCGCTGCGAAATTCAATTGGCATACGCAATCGGAGTAGCGCACCCGCTGAGTGTGAATTGCGAGACCTTTGGTACCGGACGTATCCCGGATAAAGAAATTGCTAGCTTGATCCTGGAGCACTTCGACTTGCGTCCGGGCGCAATCATCCGCGATCTGGGACTGCGCCGCCCAATTTACCAGCAGACGGCAGCTTACGGGCACTTCGGGCGTGAGGATTTGGACTTACCATGGGAGCGTATTGATAAGGCTGAACTGCTGCGCCAGGCTGCAGGACTGGATGAGAGGCTGGCGGTAGGGGCGGAATAACAACGATTGAGGCTTCGGGTCCGTCCATTATGTCCACTGCCTAGATATGGTGGTATAAGGTCTATCTAACTACCATATCAGGGGGTAACAACGTCTAAAGAGTCCATAGTTTCCATGCAGTGTTGCCGGCGTTGCACCCGGTTGCACCCGACATGAGGCAAGGAAAGGCGACTAACCTCAAATAATCAGTATCAATATATGCCCCAATGCCAGTAAGTAATTGAGTTATCAACAATGACCTCATACTCATAACCAAATAATTCAGAATCAATTGGTTATTATTTCCCCAGATAATACATGCTGTTTTCACCTGGTTGCACCCTTGATTATCTAGATTACAATCCACGTTGATTGGAGATTTGCGGGAAATGGTTAAAGGCAAAAAACACAAACTCTTGACATAATCGCCATAGCAAAAAACCGATCGGCTGGAATTCAGAGTGGAC
>JBAUEM010000075.1:0-36478 GCA_049678605.1 Dehalococcoidia bacterium | reverse complement strand
GAGAATGTGTATAATACTATCCGCCCTCATCAGGCATTGGGATATCTTACTCCACAGGAATTTCTGAAGCACAATCAACAAAATCAGAGAAAGGAGAAAGTGTCACTAATCATATGAACGAGTACACTTGATGGCGTGTGGATAGTATGGTATAGTATAATCCACAAGCTCGAATTGTTGGGAAAACTAAACTGTTGCGGGGGGACAATAGTGGTAACGTTTTACCGAAAGCTGCCAAAGTTCAACTACCTAGCACCGAAGACAATCGACGAAGCCTTGTCTTTGCTTTCCCAATATAAGGGAAGGGCAAAGGTAATTGCCGGGGGCACTGATGTTTTGCCCAAACTGAAAAGGAGGGAAACTAAGGCACCAGAGTACATAATCGACCTAAAAGGCATACGGGATTTAGACTACATCGAATACGATGACAGTAGTGGGCTAAGCCTTGGCGCTCTGGCTACAATCCATGCCGTGGAAACCTCACCTATAATCCAAGAGAGATTCAGCGTACTATTCCACGCTGCTGAGAGTATGGCTTCTCCCCAGGTGCGAAACAGAGGCACCATAGCTGGCAACATTTGTAATGCTGTTCCTTCGGCTGATACTGCACCAGCATTGCTTACCCTAGAGGCAAGGTTAAGGCTCGCTAACCAAAGAGGGGAAAGAATCGTTAATATTGAAGATTTTTTCACAGGGCCAAACGAGACCTGTCTTACCGATGAAGAGATCCTGCAAGAAATTCAGGTGTCTAACTTGCCACCACATAGCAGAGGGAGATATTTAAAGCTTACACCGAGGAGATCTATGGATCTAGCTATGGTTGGTGTAGCGGTGGTAGTGGTAGCCGACGACGGAATCTGCAGTGATATACGGATAGCCCTTGGAGCAGTAGCCCCAACCCCGATTAGGGTAAGGCAAGCAGAGAACATAGTTAGAGGACAGAAGTTGAGTGAGGAGCTGATAGAAAGGGCAGCTTGGCGTGCTGCTGAGGAGTGTCGCCCGATTAGTGATCACCGAGCTTCAGCTGAATACAGAAGAGAGATGGTCAAGGTTCTAACTAAGCGAGCAATTAACCAGGCCATTTCTTATTCTAGGTAGAGGGGAAAATTCAACCATAATAGAAATAGAAGAATTGGAGGTATCCTGATGAAGCAGATAAAAGTGACAGTGAATGGTATTCTTTATGAGCTTAGTGTGCAGCCCTGGGAAACATTACTCGACGTTATCAGAGAACATTTGGGATTAACTGGAACAAAAGAGGGTTGTGGGCTTGGCGAGTGTGGGGCGTGCACCATTATCATGGATGGCAAAACGGTTAATTCGTGTCTGGTGCTGGCTGTTGAAGCAGATAACAGAGTCATTACCACTATTGAAGGATTAGCTAACGGAGATGAACTGCATCCCATCCAAGAAGCATTTATCAAATGTGGAGGCCTACAGTGCGGCTTCTGCACCCCGGGGATGATAATGTCGACGAAGGCGCTACTTGAGAATAACCCTAGTCCAGATGAGGAGGAGATAAGGAAGGCGATAACTGGTAACTTTTGCCGCTGCACTGGATATACCAAGATTATTGAATCTGTAAAGGTGGCAGCTAAGAATATGCAGAGGGTGAAGTAAAAATGGCTGAATATTCATTGATAGGTAAGCGAATACCTCGGGTAGATGCAAAGGCCAAGGTTACGGGAGAAGCAAAATACGCTGCTGACTATTCATTACCTGATATGCTGTGGTGCAAATTGCTAAGGAGTCCCTATCCCCATGCCCGAATCCTCAACATCGATACCAGCCGGGCTGAGAGGTTGTCAGGGGTAAAAGCAATAGTAACCGGCAAGGATTTTGGCGGCTGGACATGGGGCTGGATGGCTAGTACCAGGGATGAGCCTCCCCTGGCAGTAGACAAAGTACGCTACATGGCCGAAGCGGTAGCTGGAGTAGCAGCGATTGACGAGGACACGGCTGAGGAGGCTTGTGGCCTTATAAAAGTTGACTATGAAGAATTACCCGGGGTCTTTGACCCAGAAGAGGCTATGCAGGAGGGAGCACCCAAGGTTCATGATTATGTCCAGAATAATATGAGCGTAGAATACCACTGGAACTTTGGTGACGTAGAAAAGGCTTTTGCTGAATCAGATATCGTCCGTGAAGATAAGTTTAGAACTTCAAGGGCGACTCATGGCTATCTGGAACCACCAGCTATCCTCGCCTTCTACGACCCTACTGGTTATATTACTGTCCGGGCAGCAAAACAAAGTCCCTACTTTCTTTATCGGCACCTAGCGGCGTGCTTCAAACTACCACTAAGTAGAATAAGAGTTATTCAACCGTTCATTGGTGGCGGCTTTGGCGGCACAAAAAATGATTCGCTAGCAGGAGATTTTTGCACGGTTTTACTATCCAAACTGACGGGAAGGCCAGTAAAATATGTGGAGAGCATGGAAGAGGAGCTTACCACTAGTCGGCGGCGCCATAGCATGATCGTTTACAGTAAGATGGGAGCTAAGAGAGATGGGACCCTGACTGCGATACAGCATCGCGTCATCGCCGATGGGGGTGGATATACCGCTGTTAGTCCCCTTACCATGTACCTCGCTGGGTTTGCAACACCACTTCCCTATAAGCTGCCGAACTTCAAGTACGATGCCTACCGTGTCTTCACCAATAACCCCATAGGGGCGGCAATGAGGGGACATGGAATTACCCATAGCCGCTTTGCTGCTGAAATTCAGATGGAAATGATAGCTGAGGAACTGGGGATTGACCCGGTAGAGATAAGGATGCGAAATGCTATTGACAATCCAAAACCAGGCACTATATATGAGACCATCAACAAAGTAACTTTGAAGACTTGCGGCATTAAGGAGTGTATTGAAAAAGTTACCCGGGACCCAGTCTGGCGAGACCGAGACAAAATGCCTCGAAAAGAAGGTAATATTTCTTGGGGTGTTGGCTTATCAGGCACTTCATATCTAGGTGGAGCGAGACAATTGGGACACCAATCGTGCGCCGCTGTTGTCAGAATTTGTGAGGACGGCACAGTCAATCTCATTACCGGAGCTACAGATTGTGGACAGGGCTCTGACACAGTACTGTGCATAATTGCCGCTGAGGAATTAGGGATTAAACTGGAGGATATAGATATAAAGAGAGTGGATAGCGCCTATACTCCCGTCGATGCCGGCAGCTATGGTAGCCGGGTAACTATTTTAGCTGGGCAGGCTACCCAAAAGGCAGCACGCGAAGCTAAGAAACAGCTTTTGGAAGCTGCTGCCAAAACCTGGCAGGTAAAGCCTGAAGAGGTTGAAATTAGAGAGGGACAGGTCTTCGTCAAATCAGACCGGCAAAAAAGTATGCCCTTTAGCAAACTAGCGAGGATTGCCTGTTACTCAGGCACCGGGGCTGTTATACTGGGTACTGGTTACTCCAGCTACGGGATAGAACCTTTAGACCTCACCACTGGTATAGGTAATGGAGGGACTTCTTATAGCTTTACTTCCCAGTCTGCTAGGGTAGGGATAGACATGGAAACGGGAAAGATAACTATTACCGATTTTGTCATTGCTTCCGATTGTGGTAGACTACTCAGCCCCATAACAGCTGAAGGGCAGATTGAGGGGGGGGCTGTTCAAGGACTGGGGCAAACTGTATATGAAGATTTCATAATGGATAAAGGTAAAACACTGAATCCCACATTCCTGGATTACAAGATGCCCATGTCTATGGATGTACCCAGGATAAAGTTGATAGATGTTGAAACAAATGACCCAGATGGCCCATTTGGCGCTAAAGAGGCTTCCGAAGGGAGTATTGTAAGCGCACCGCCGGCGGTAATTAGTGCCATCCATGATGCCACTGGGGTGTGGTTTAAGGAGCTTCCAGTAACACCAGAAAAGGTCATACAGGCGTTGAAGCTATCTAGTCGAGCGTGAAGACTGCCTTCAACCTCGATTGCTTTATGACTGCCATTAGTTGTTCATCTGTTAGCAACATCTTTTTTACCGAGTTTGGAACTTTGAGTCTGTTGCCTTCTTCTTTCATTGGTCCATCCTAGTAGCCGCAATAATGAATTGGTGAACTCGTTAAAAAGTGACTTATGCCCTGAGGCTGTTTCGGCTCCTTGGCCTTCATCTCTGCGTCAACGATGAACTACTACTCATTGGATGTCAACAGTCGCACAGGATTCCAGCCTGGAAGGGACAGCTACAGCCTCGATGTCCTACCCAGCAGCCTGCCCAGGAGTCTTGACCGACAGCTGGGCCGATACCATACAGATTAGTTATATAGCTATTAGCGGAATAACATTTGTCAAAGTTCTCTGTCAGCGAATCTGGGGTCGTATCTTAGAAACAATCAGGTATCGTCATCCTACTGGTTGCCAGAGGGCGGAGACCTTCTCACTTTTATTATCTCAGCCAGAATGCTAACCGCTATCTCTTCCGGGGTCTGGGAATATATTTCCAAGCCAATGGGGGCATGGACTCTATCCAGTTGCTCCTGCGGTATCCCTTTAGCCAGCAGATGAGAGAATATAGCTTGATTCTTAGTCTTGCTGCCTATCATACCGATATATTTTGCCTCTGTAGCCAAGGCCCCTTCTAATACAGTTTCATCGCCCTTATGACCATGGGTAACAATCACTATGTAGCCCGATTTGTCTATTTGTATTTTTCGGAAGGCTTTTGCAAAATCCTCGACTATGGTCTGCTCTGCCTCGGGGAACCTTCGAGCATTAGCATATTCAGGGCGGTCGTCAATTACTACAATTTTAAAGCCAACCAACTTAGCCATCTTAGCCAGGCAGAGGGCGATATGACCGCCACCAAAGATATACATGGTAGGAGTAGACAGAATCGGTTCAATAAAGACCTCTACATCACCGCCGCATATCATCCCTAACTCTTCCCCTTCTTTCAGGCTGTAGTCAAAACGCTGTGGCTTCCCCATTTTTATTACTTTAATAGCTTCTTTAATTACACGCTCTTCCACGCTACCGCCACCAATAGTGCCTATTATGCTGCTATCAGCTTTAACCAGCATCTTGGCGCCTTCCTCCCGGGGAGTAGAACCACTGGCTGAAATGACTGTCACCAGGGCTACGTCGTCTCCTGCAGTCATAATCCTGGCTAATTCCTGATAGGTGTCAACCATGAAACCCTCCTTGAATAACTTCCACTACCGGCTCTGGTGACTGAACCTGTCCCAGTATAACCCGCTCGATTCGGGGATGTTTAACTGCCAGAACCTTATCAGCTAAGTCCCTTCCCAGTGAGAGTCCTTTGTCCAGGTCTACCTTGTTTACGAAAGGAATTATTCTTGCAATGTCAGGGCTCCCCTTGATTATACCCTGGTGGTGAGTTATCAGGAAAGCGATAGACTCCGCTGAAATAACTTTGCCGGGCGGTAACCCAATCAGTTCAGAGACAATCTCAGACCTGAAGACATTTTCTTCAGTCAAGCGACAGCCCACAGCATCAACTCCCACCACCGGTACAAGCAGTGATGTATTATTAGGGATTACTGGCTCGGTGGGATTCGGCGCTTTTAAAGACCTCTGATTTGCTCCGTCTGCCTCCACAATAATGCAGGATACCCGTTCTAACCTAGCTAACCTGACTACCAGGTCAGGGCTTATCCCCTCTAATTTCCCCGAAGGTAACCGCTCCCTGGCTAACGTGATATGCCTGTATCTATCCATATTCTGCACGAGCGTCTTGACCATCTTTTCCTCGTCTGCTTCCAAAAGAAGAAACGGAGTCTGAGATGGCAGTGGCTCAAAAATCTTGGTTGTTGTGGTGGTCAGGACACAACTATTATCTGAAGCTAACTCCCGGGCTAAGGCAAACATTAAGGTTGTTTTGCCCCCACCGCCAACCAGGCTTATTACTTCACCAGATTTAATATCCAGGGCTTTCTCAAGTCGCATAACTAAACATTAAAATGGGTTAATATCGCCTCCAGGACTCCCCCGGCTATTGCCCTCATCTTAGCTCTGATAGTATAGCAGTATGCTATGTTCCCGGTCGGGTCTACTTCTCCCAGTTTAACGCCTTCCTTTACCTGTATTCCACTTCTAATCATAGCTCTAATCACGCCATCAATTGGGGCTTTAATGTACTGCTCGTCGATTTTACCGACCACTTCTCCAGCGGTAACTATCTCACCTATATCTTTATTAGCGAGAAACAGGCCGCTCTGGGGGGCATGAATCACCCTTTCGTAACTTAGACCCATAATGGGAATGGGAACTCCGGTATTTTTCTCAGCTTCGCCCTCAAAGATTACTTTGCCTGTATTCTCGCTGTTATTGGTCTCGACTACCACATGAACATCCTTGCCCGCTTGGAAGCCGGGGCCAAGCCCGATTACCAGGGGGGCATCAGTGATTTTGGTACCCAGATTCCTTTTAGCCATTATGGCATCAACTAATACATCGGGATGGAGTTTATCTCTAACCTTTGTCTCCGGGTCAACTATAATAGGCAGCTTATTTTCTTCCCACGCCTTCAGTATATCTCCGGTGGATTTGGTTAGTGTAGCGATTACCCCTTCAATCTCCTTCTCGCCATCATATACAGCCTCGGAAAAGGCAACCCCTCGGCTAACCGCCTTGGGGTAGGGAATCTCAGTCAGACAAACCCTGAAACGGGCGCGGAATAGTTTATGTGCTATCCCGCTAGCAACTTCACCGCCGCCTTTGATTAACACCGTCAACTTAACCATATTCAACAGCTTCTCTACGGTTGTGATCTATGAAAGGTATCCTGGCAATGCATTGTCTTGTCAACTAGCCTCAGATGTTTCATCACCGTGCTAAGGCTGTGTTTTGATTATAGCACCTCCATCAGTGTGATAATGTGTTCGGTGCTTCATAGGAAGCCGATGCAACTACACCGCGGCTCTCAGGGTCTCCGCCGATGATTACCGGCTTTCCCTTTAGCTTTGGGTTAAGCACCTGCTGCACAGAAACGAAGAAGGCGTCCAAGTCAATATAGAAGATACAGCGAGCCATGAAACAGTATATAAACTAGCACACAGAGCTGACAAAGCCAATTTTTCGTCAGAATGTTAAATTTCAGGACAACTTGTCAACTCCTTCTTACAAACACATTACTATCACCTCTTTGAGGCCTTTTTACGTGATTCGTACCTGTATTGGGCTTCATTGAAGAGTCTTTCCTCTTCTTCGGTGCTGACTATGATGATTGGCACTTGCCTTGCCTCCCCTTTTGAGTCTAGGGCTACCATGATAAAAATAGCAGTTAAAGCAGTTGCTCTTTGACCGGTATGCCCACCAAAAAGATTTTCGGTTTCGACTTCTACCTGGACTTCCATTGATGAACGGCTCACAAAAGTGAGCTTGCCTCGGACTATGACCAAGTCCCCAACACGCACGGGATTGATAAACTTTATATCTTCGACTAGTCCCGTAACTACGTTACCCCCACTATGCCGAGCAGCAACAACACCAGCTGCGTTATCCATGATTTTCATTAGCTCCCCGCCATGTACGAAGCCTGCCGGATTTGCCTGCTCCGGTAACATGACTTGTGCCATCTCCACTGCTGAATGCCCTACTGTCCTGCCTTCAAACTCGCTATCCTTTTCTATGCAGGCACGCAAATCCCGAAAGTTCCTATTATGCTTTGCCTCGACCTTGCTCATCCTGTAAAAGAAATCGGCAATTTCGTTCAAGCCATCTTTCTTGGCTGTCTCTGCCGCTTCCGGATAGAACCTCGTAGCTTCCATGCCCTCGTTTTCTATAGCCCTCTCTATATCCTGCACAACATTGTCTACCCCACCTAAGAATTCAAATATATGACGTGCATGCTCAATCTCATTATGCGCAGTTGCCTCAAATATGTCGGCTACCTGTTGGTTATCTGACTTCCGTGCTACCTCTGCAATACACCGATAACGGAAACTCGCTTCGAGCTCACCTTCAAGAGCTCGCAACAGAATCTCTTCGGTCTTTGTTCCCTTAAGCTTCATCCCTATCCTCCTTCTAATGCCTTCCTATTGAAAGAACGCAGTCTCTTGCCATTCTAATTCTAGCATCATTACATACAGATAAGTAGGCTTTATCTCCAGATATAACAGATTTGGCGTTTATCAAATAATACAAAAGCCAGATTGTTCAGCCGACTAACAAAAAAGCCAAAGCGCTGCGAAGCGATGGCGCCGAGATGTTCACAAGCAGTGTCAGCATGCCAAAGTTCAAAATTTGGGAAGTCAAACTGAAGTTGCCCGGCTATCGCATGTTGCCTTTGTATCCCCAAACACTATGGCGATGGCGGAACCAGCGAATCGGTTCTACCTAGCCACTGGCGGTTTACGTGTTTAGCGGCGTGGGAGTGGATTAGCATCCGGGGCCTTTCTCAACATGCCTCGCTCACTTAATGACTTTTTGATCTGGTTGAGGGGCACATCGTCAAATAGCCCGCGATCCATGAAGTATTCAATGTGCAGCTTGCCCTCCTGGTCATAAAGGTGGAACTTAGCATCACTTTGGCCATCAAATTCTACCGGAACAATGTTATTCTCCTGGCACATATTCAGGTCAAAAGCCGGTGTTGCCTTAACCCATTTCCCCTTGAGGTACAGTTCAGCGTAGCCATGCCAGGGGAATATGTTGGTTTTCATAATCTGGCATAGCTTGTAGGGCATGAGGTTGTTCCTGATCATGGCAAAGCCAAGCCTGGAAGGAATGCCAGCCGCCCGAGCCAGAGCGACCAAGAGCACTGCCTTCTGAACGCAGTAACCCTCGCCCGTGCTCAGGACATTGCTGGCCCGAAAGTCTTCTCGAAGATGCTTGGGCAAATAAGGGTTATAGCGAATTTCGTCCCTTACAAAATAAAATAAAGATTTGGCTTTCGCCACATCTTGCCTTCGTCCTTTGGTAAGTTGTTGAGACTTTTCCTTTATTGAACTGTTGTCACAATCGATTAAAAACGTGGACTTCAGGTATTTCTCCATTTTCAGCACCGCTGCCAATATACGCAATATAGCAAATGCCTGTCAATCCAAGAATTTCCCTCGAAGACGAACCTTTAAGGTTATGGTTGCTCCTCAAGATCGCTTCTACCCTCAACATTTCATCGTTTTGTTACCTATAATCAGCCAAATTGCATCTTCAATATCTGCTCCCGGCTTCTGTTTTTATTTCCGTGCCCGTTTCAGTTTTAATTACCCTTTTTTCCCGCATTATTGATATTTTATTCGTATTTTTCAGGAAAGTTATTGAAACGTTTCAGGTTGTTTCAGGTTTGTTTCGGCTTTGTTTCAGGCTGTTTCAACTCGGTTTTAATGGCGTTTACCATCCTTGACACCATGATTTTACTGTAGCCTTTAGAGATGATCGCTTGGCGGTCCTCACCCGCCCGCACCAATCTCTTGCCTATCTTGCTCCAGTAGAGTATATTGAAAAAGAACTTGCCAAAATATACTGCCCAGTGTTACCCATGTGGTCAGCCAGCACAAAATGTTGAAATCAAAGGCTAACCATGTTATTATCTCATTAACAGCAGTTGTTATGTTGAAATCTGGGTGCCAAGCTTCTGATGAAGAGATCAGAGACTTTTGTTGCAGACGGTTGGCCTCCTATCAAATACCTAAGTCAGTAATTTTTGTAGATAGGCTTCCGCGGGACCTTGCTTACGGTAAAATTGATAGGAAAAAATTGATTAGAACTTACAGTAATAGCTAGGTTCGCACAATATGAAGGCAAATTCGTATGTAAATTCGATTGATGCCTATGGTACGTGTAATCGTAGGCACTAAAGGATTGAGGAATTGACATACGCTATTTCATCAATAGTTCTTGCCGCTGGAGCAGCTAAACGTATGGCTAGACCAAAGCAATTATTGCCCTTGGGGAACAGCACTGTTTTGGAGCAAGCAGTCCATAGCATTCTTGATTCAAGAATAGACGAAGTAATTGTGGTAGTCGGATATTTGGCGAGCGAAATGGCTAATCTGCTAGCTAATAGGCCTGTTAAAATAGTGGTGAATCCAGATTATCATAGGGGAATGAGTACTTCCATTGTATCTGGACTGAGTTTGGTTAGTGAAAGTAGCAAAGCAGTAATGATTGCTTTGGCTGACCAGCCATATATTGATAGCCTAATCGTAAATCAGCTAATAGAGGCACACACTACGAGTAATAAGGGCATTACCTTACCAGTGTATAAGGGCAAGCGGGGACATCCTGTTATTTTTGACATTAAATATAAAGACGAATTGCGAGCTCTGGAAGGGGATGTTGGTGGTAGGCAGATAATCAATAAACACCTTGAGGATGTTCTTGAAGTTGCTGTAAATAATGATAGCGTTCTGGTAGATATTGATACCACCAATATGTATCGCCGCCTGAAAAACAGATAAAATCTTTAGGAGGTAGAAAATGGCAAGCACATTGTCATATAAGCTAGCCGATCGTAAGGGATTATTTCACCTGCTGGTAGGGATATTAGTATTTGGTTCACTTTGGGGATTCCTTGAAGCCACTTTAGGGG
The DNA here is from genome assembly GCA_049678605.1 of Dehalococcoidia bacterium. Classification (GTDB taxonomy): domain Bacteria; phylum Chloroflexota; class Dehalococcoidia; order GIF9; family AB-539-J10; genus RBG-13-51-36. The sequence goes on along the minus strand of JBAUEM010000075.1, from coordinate 25,967 downwards.
GATTTCTACACCTTATTATCTTCCCTAACAAAGGCGCAATCATGAGCGGCATCGGGTTGGCCATTATGGCTTCGGCACTGGCTATCTACAAGAAACCAAGCATGCTGCCAGGTATTGGTATCGTAGCCGCATCATTCAAGCTGCTTGATGTATGGATCTTTTCGTTGGCAATTAACAGCGTGCACATAATAAACCCGGCCATGGCCATTATTTTTGAGTCACTTGCCTTCGGCGCAGTAGCGGTATTCCTGATCAACAGAATAGCCAAGAACGTACTGACGGGGGTAGCAGCCGGAGCCATAACTGGCATTATAACTGCTACTGCATATGTTTACTTCGCTGTATATATTACGAATTCCCCTCTATTCGCTCGAATTGGTGTGAGCAGTGTAGCCGAGTTTATTGCTGACCAAGGTGTAGTCCAGGCGGCTTTCTGGGCAATCCTGTTGCCGTTGGGCTATCTAGCCGGAAAGAAGCTTGCAACCAAGCCTTTTCCTGTGCTGGCAAAGAGAAGGATTCTCTATTATGCAGCTTCAATGGCTTTTATATTGTTCTGCTGGGGGGTTAGCATAATCGCTATTATGGCGGGGCTTTAGGACGATTAGTGGTCATTGTCATTACTGGTCCTATAGGTATAGGGAAAACTACAGTCTGCCGAAAGTTCATAGAGATAGCCCGAAGGCGGGGATGCACCTGTGGAGGTATTGTCAGTTATAAAGCACCGGATAAAAGCATTATTGTCGAAGACATTCAAACGGGGCACAAAGAAACCCTAGCCAGTACCGCAAGTATATACCGAGGACCATGCACTCCCATGTACTTCTTTAACCCTGATGGTATCGATTTCGGCATTCAAGCAATAGACAAGGGGTATTACTGCAATATATTGATAATTGACGAAATTGGTCAATTAGAGCTGGGTGGCCAGGGGTTCGTAAACGCCATTGAAGTGATTAGGGGAAAGAAGGGCAACGATATTATCTTAGTTATACGTAAAGAACTCTTGTCTGCTTTTCTGCCTCACTTAGGTACTAAACCGTTGATTTTCGAGACCACTATCGAAAACCGTAACGAACTTCCTAACGAAATAGATACAATCATCTCTCGGAACTTGGGTGCAAAATACAGGGATTATGTAATCTAACGGTGCTAATTAGAGGGGCCGGAGAGATAGCCAGCGGTATTGCCTACAGACTGTGTCGGTGCCATTTCAAGGTATGCCTGACAGAAATAGAGAAACCTCAAGCTGTAAGCCGTGGTGCTGCCTTTTCAGAAGCTGTCTTTGATGGGGCAAAAACAATCATGGAAGTGACGGCAGAACTTGTTCCTCCCTCGCTAGACGAGGTATATAATGCTTGGAAACGAGGAAACATACCTCTAGTAATAGACCCATATGCATCCATAAAAGACAAGCTAAAGCCAGATGTACTGGTTGATGCTATTATGGCCAAACAAAACATCGGAACTAAGATTACTGATGCTCCATTAGTAATTGGTGTTGGGCCAGGCTTTTATGCTGGCAGGGATGTGCATATGGTGATAGAGTCTAATCATAGCAATAACCTGGGCGGGATAATACTTGAAGGTGAGGGGGAGAAGGATACTACAACACTCCGAAGAGGGTTGGCGGAAAGCCTTTTTCCTGAACAGTTGTCCATACTGTGCAGCCTAGGCAACAATTACTTGTTTTGTTCAGTAAGTCACATTAGCCTTTTTTGATTAGTGAGTCACAGTCCATCGTTTTGTGACCTGATGATCAGCCATTTTGCTACTGATTGGGCGACGTACCATCCCACAGCTAGGCGATAAACTACAGTTTGAGAGACCCAAGAACGGGCATTAAGTGTCTGGGTGTGCATCCTCCTCATACGAGGATTAGGCTTTTTCTGCTACTCCTTTCATTTGTCAATTAAATTAGATTCAAATTTGAAGGAAAAGAGGGATGTGAGGAGGTAATGTTGAATCGAGAGACCAATAAGACACCCCGCCAGACTCTCCTAACCCTACCCTTCAAATCATAACTGGAGAATTGGCGTTATTTTGGCGTTAAACTGTCTATAACGGTTTGGGACAGGACGGCATTTTACGAATAAAAAAGGTTTTTAGTGATTGACACAACAGTTCTAGTTTATACGTAAAAGCACCTGTTGGGACAAGTGGCATACAATTTGGAGACCGCTGCTCTAGCCAACTGAGCTACACCCCTGAAGCTAAATTATAGTTAACTGCATAAATCATTACAATCCTCCCTCCCCAGGCGGGAGGGAGTTAGAGGGAGGGGGAAAGCTCGCAGAGTTCACCCTCACCCTGACCCTCTCCCATCAAGGGAGAGGGATTTTATACGAAATTATTATGCGGAAGACTTTATTTATACTTAACATTATGTCTGCTGTTAACGTTTTTTTCCAGCACCGTTCACCGTGGGAGGTAACACCTCGTCTCGTAATGCCATAGCATATGATTGCCTACCTTATTATTATATGGGAGTAAACATCCATTGTAAAGGCTACCTACGGTGCGATTGAGAGACGTTCATAACCCCCCTTTATCCCCCCTTATCTAAAGGGGGGATAACAAGAAGAGAATCCTTATGCTAAGGAGGATGGTTGAGGAGAGAATCCTCATCTTAATAGAACAGGAAAGCCTTCCCAAAGTTCCCCTCTTAATCTTAAGAGGGGCAAGGGGAGTTATGAATGAACGCACCTTGAAGAAACCACCCATAAGCACACCCGTCGGGAGGATCCTCTACCCTCTCAAAGAACCCAATCCCGTGAAGGAAACCTCGATTGCATCGAGGCTTCACGCCTCGGGAGGAATCCTCCACCTACCCTCTCCCTCGAAACGAGATTGCGGAGCTTGTTCCGAGTGAAACGAGGAATCTCGGGGCGTGGCAATCCCTTGCCCCACCAGAGATTGCTTCGGCACTATCGTGCCTCGCAACGACAGGGGGAGGGTGTGCCTCGCAACGACAGGAAGAGGGTGTCAGTACTCGCCTCGTCTTTGTGTGTCATTGCGAGCCCCGACTTGTCGGGGCGTGGCAATCCCTTGCCCCACCAGAGATTGCTTCGGCACTATCGTGCCTCGCAATGACAGGAGGAGGGTGTGCCTCGCAATGACAAAAAGGAAGTGTCACTAATCATATGAACGAGTACACAGGAACGGGAGGCGATGTGGTACACTGGGGTTTCGGAAAAGCCGAACTGTTACCTCTGACCTTTCAGCAAATGAGGATGAAATTTCGGGAAAGAACCTCAGAAACCTTGACAGGCGTGTGGGAAGGGTGGCATACTGCCACCGAAGATCAAAAACCTGAGCTCTTACAAAATAACCAGCAATGCCCGAAATTGAACGGAAAATCAGAATATTGCAACATATACTTACTTACTTACTTACTTACTTATACAGGATTTTAACATAAGTAGCATATGATTATGATAAAGATAAAATAAATAATGAAAGGAGGTGATGAGGCACAATTTTACGACGGGAAGCTTATTCAAGGTAGCAGAACCAATATTATAAATGAAAGGAGGAGAAACAGTGAAAAATAGAATACTTTTTATCTCGCTAGCGGTGGTGCTAGCTCTCAGCGTGGGTCTTATCGGCTGTGGGGGCGAGGATTTGCCGCCGGAGGCACCAGACAGCATCATAGTTGGTAGCGTCAGGGACTTAGACGAAGATCAGTTTATTTTTGATTGTTACCATGGCGGACCAGCTATGCGGTGGTTCGTTGATAGTGTCAATGACGACGGCGGGATCTATCTGAGCGAATATGCCGAAAGCGTGCCCCTGGAACTCATGGTAAGAGACTTCAGCCTTGCGGCATGGGACATGGCAACCGTAGCACAGGGAATAATAGATGATGGGGCTAACGTCATGTTTGGCGGCCCGAGTACCGATAGTATCTACACGCTGGCCCCTGTATGCAACGCAAATAGTATCATCCTCTTGACCCTCGAGGGCGGTGCCAGCAAGATGGTTTGGGAACATGAAGACTTCATAGACCAGTGGCCCTACGTGTGGATCAACCTGAGCTTTGCCAACTGGTACGAGATACCAGTCTTGAAAGGCATGATGGACGAAAAGGTAACCGCACGTGACCCGATCGCATATGTAACCTACATTGGAGGGCTAGGGGCCGAGCACGGCCTGGAATATAAACAGACAACCGAGAATGAATTCGGTGCAGGGAATGTCCTTCCTGCGGGTGGGGTTCAACACTCGTTTATGATGGAGCAGGGCGAAGCAGACACGATAATCCAGAATGCTATGACTGCTCTGGGAGACCCGGCGCAGCCGAATTATGACATCTTCTGCGCTTATACCTATCCCTGGAATGTGGCGTCCCTTTTCATAGCAGCCCAAACCTACGGCTTCAACCCGCCGGCTATGATATTCGGACCGGGCTCCAGCCAAGGGTACTTCGAAGTAAGCTGGGGCAGTGATGCAATAGAGGGAATACTGTCCTTCGGGACTTCCAATGCGAAGACAACAGTCAAGGTCGGGACGCCGACGATATCGATGGCTGACCTGTATGATGAAATAGGAGCTCAGATCGATGACGACTGGGTAAATTACACTTCGGTATGTCCGAACATATTTGGGGCGGCCCATGGGACTGACGTGCTGGACTTCTGGGGCCAACCCATCTTCGAGGCAGGATTTTCGATGTGGAAGGAAGCCGTAGAGGAGGTCGGGGAGCTCGACAACACGGCTATAAGAGATGTCATGGCCTCATTTAGCGCCTCAAATCCGGCTTCAACCTGCTTCGGCGATACCTGGTACAGAGTATTCGGAAATGGCTACGGTGGTGGAATTGTGGACTACATGTGCATGACCGGTCAGATTGGCCAGTGGCAATCCGGAATTTTCGAAATCACCGGCTATGACGGGATCAACGATGAGCTTCCGAACTACGACGCTACGTCAGACTTCGTGTACCCCATGACTGACGAGTGGAACTACCTACCGTGAGGAGGAGGACTAGACTAGACATATACATATAAATGCAAGGAGTCTAGGATAATAAGCAGGCTGTCTGGAAGGATGATGGGGGAATCCCCAGGGTGTCTTTCCAGACAGCCTGTCCTTGCGTGCGTGTGATAACCAATAGAGAATAAGGATTAAGAAGCCGGCGTTATGGTTGAGAGAATTCCACAGCTAATCATAGTTGGGATATTTCAAGGCGGCATATATGGCTTGCTAGCCATGGGGTTAAGTCTACAGTATGGCGTTTGCCGGGTGCTAAACATCACTCATGGCGAATTTGTTATGCTGGGGGCCGTGCTCACCTTTACCCTCAGCGGGTTAGGGATTAATCCCCTGTTGGCACCGGTTATTATCGGTCCTCTTATGTTTGTCATCGGTTTTGTGCTTCAAGCAACTCTGTTCAGAACTCTTAAAGCATGGGCACCCTCGCCGCCTGCCTTCGAGGGCAACGCTTTGCTAGCCGCCTTCGGTGTCATGTACATCATCCAGTACATAGCCCGAATAAGATGGGGTGGCAGGTTAATGCCATCTTATTATCTAGCCGATATAGTGTCGTTTCTGGGGATGGACTTTGTCAAGAATCAAATCGTAACCTTTGCAATCGCTCTAGCCCTGGGCGTTGCTGTTTATCTTTTCTTGAGCCGTTCCCGCATGGGAAGAGCGATCAGGGCCACGGCGGAAGATCCGGGGACGGCGGGACTGATGGGAGTAAATACGAATATGATTCTGGCTTTCTCTTTCGGGTTGGGTGCATTGCTAGCGGGCACTGCTGGCACACTGGTAAGCATAAAGACCGCAGTTAGCACAAGCATGGGCTTTTCAAATACCGTAATCGCCCTCATTGTGGTCGTCCTGGGAGGACTGGGCAGTGTCCCGGGCAGTTTTGTTGCCGGAATCCTAATTGGTATCGTGTCCATGCTGGTTGCCGGCCTTTGGGAGCCGGTTCTTACCGTGCCTGTTTATTACGCAATGCTCATGGTCCTGTTGCTGGTCAGACCAACGGGTATTTTAGGGAAGAAATAAAGCAAAAATGGATATAACCCGCTTTATATCAACACACAGAAAGTTACTCTTGGTGGGATTCCTCGTTCTAATCTTGATCTTCATAATTACCCTTCCTCTATATGCTGGGCAATCTGATGTCCGCGTGCTGACCACCGTACTCATATATGTCGTGCTAGCGGTGAGCTGGGCTATGTTTTCCGGCACTACCGGTTACATGTCATTAGCACCGGCGGCATTCTTTGGTCTTGGCATATATACTATGGCCCTGCTGCAGAAAGAATTGCCTTTCTTCCTCATTATACCTATCGGAGGTCTCGTATCCTTTGCATTTGCCCTTCTGGTCGGCCTAGTGACCCTGAGGCTGCGGGGCATATACTTTGCTATCTTCACCTTTGGACTAGTTGTGTTCATGACCGAAATTATCCAATTCCTAGAGACCAGACTATGGCAGAGGCACGGTTGGCAAATTATTCCGATAGATAACGAGATTCTCCTTTACACGATATTCGGCCTGGTAGTGGTGACGGTGCTCGCTACTTATTTTATCAGGCGTTCCAGATACGGCCTGGCCCTGCTGAGCATCGGCGGAAACGAGGAAGCGGCGGAACACATGGGCATCAATACTACTAGGACGAAGGTCCTCATCTTTGCCATCAGCTCTGCTTTCATGGGGGCGGCCGGGGTAATCACAGCGCCTAGCCTTGTATATGTTAACGCCAATATTGCCTTCAGTCTATTCTATTCTTTCATGCCAATCTTGATGGCTGTCTTTGGCGGCATGGGGCAGCTTTATGGTCCGATAGTAGGTGCCGTTATTTTCGGCTACTTAGAGAAAACGCTAAGAGCTCAACTGTATAGCTATTTTATGCTCGGTTTTGGTATTATATTGGTAGCGGTTATCTTGTTCCTGCCCAATGGAATAGCAGGGCTGGTACCAACATTGCAGGATAAGCTGGGAGGGGTGATACAAAAGTTGCGGAAAGGAGGCCAAGCAGGGCAGCATGCCGATACTTGAAGGGCAAGGCGTAAATAAGTATTTTGGGGGGCTGGCGGCGGTATCCAATGTTGACTTCCATGTTGACCAGGGCGAAATCGTGGGGATGATTGGTCCCAATGGAGCTGGTAAGACAACGCTGTTTAATTTAATATCGGCGGCTCTGCCTATTAGCTCAGGGGAAATAAGATTCAAAGGCCGGAAGCTCAACGGCTTAAAGCCCCATCAAATCTGCCGGATGGGGATAGCCAGGACGTTTCAAGAGACCAAAGTTTTTGGCAATATGCCGGTTTTTCAGAATGTATTGGTGGGGGCGTTTTTCGGGAGCACCAACCATGTTACACAGGCAGAAGCTGCTGGAGAAACCACCCAGGCATTAGAGTTTGTGGGGCTGTCGGCGATGAGCGAAACTCCAGTTATAGACTTAACCCTGGCCAACCAGAAGCGCACTGAAGTAGCCAGAGCGCTAGCCACCAAGCCCGAGCTGTTGTTGCTTGATGAGTTGATGGCCGGTCTAAACCCTGTCGAGGTAAGCGAGGCTATGGAGCTGGTAACCAAGATTCGAGATAGAGGGATTACCATTTTTATGATTGAGCATGTTATGAAAGCAATCATGGGCATATGTGAGCGGATTATGGCGCTCCATCATGGTGAGAAGATTGCCGAAGGAACACCACAGGAGATTGCCGCCAATGAGACAGTTATCGAGATATACCTTGGGGTGGAGACTCATGCTGGAAGTTAGCAACCTGGATGTTTTTTATGGCAAGGCTCAAGCCTTACGGGACGTTTCGTTAAGAGTCAATGAAGGAGAGATAGTGGCTTTGGTGGGTGCCAATGGCGCCGGTAAAACGACACTGCTTAATACCATATCCGGTCTGCTACGTCCAGCTTCAGGTAGTGTGGAGTTTCTCGGTAAGAGAATAGACAGGCTGGCACCTCATAAAATTATGAAACTGGGTATTTGCCAGATACCCGAGGGCAGAAAACTCTTTAGTGACATGACAGTAGGGGAAAACCTGGAGATGGGTGCGTATTCCTCTGAAGCCTGGAAGCGGAGGAAAGAAACGCTGGAGCAGGTCTATAAAATTTTTCCGGTGCTAAAAGAAAGAGCGAGGCAATCAGCTAAGAAATTAAGCGGCGGTGAAGGGCAAATGGTAGCCATAGGTCGGGGCTTAATGTCCACTCCCAGACTGTGCATGTTCGATGAGCCGTCGTATGGTCTGGCACCGAAATTATTCTCAGAAGTCCTGGGGGTCATAAAGCACCTGCGTGAGCAGGGAATTACCATCTTCCTAGTTGAGCAAAATGTCCGAAATACCCTTGAGACAGCCGACCGGGCCTATGTGCTAGAAAACGGGCAGATTGTCTTAGAGGGAAAAGGCAAAGACCTTCTCCAAGACGAACAGGTAAAGAAAGCCTATTTGGGACTGTAGCTTAACTGGTGTGATATGCGCTAAAGGGGGCGGCGAGGCAGTAAGATTTTCCCGTATAGAAATCCAAAAATCAAAGGCCAAAAATCAAAATGACAACTCAAAACGCAAAACTTTTAGAAAGAGGCCGCTGTATTGTTTACCATTTCAATCGTGAAGGAAGGGATTCCTTCACGCCTCGACACGAAAAGCCGGTTTTGAATTTGGAATTTAGAAATTAGGATTTGTTTAGGATTTGGTGCTTGAAATTTAGGGTTTTAAAACAGGTGTTTAAAATGTAGTTGCCGAATTTATTGGGCGACCTCCTTTGTCATTGCGAGGCTGACGAAGTCAGCCGAAGCAATCTTGGTGGGGCTGTTGAGTATGGAGATTGCCACGCTCCGCTCGCAATGACAAAAAGCGTTGCGCTTGATGAATCAAGCAACTACAGAAATGCCCGAAATTGAACGGAAAATCAGAATATTGCAACATATACTTATTATTAACAAGATTTTAACATAAGTAGCATATGATAAAGATAAAATAAAGATAAAGAAAGGAGGGATGTGTATGGTTTGATGACGAAAAGATGCGATGCAGTTTTGAAAACTTTAAGAAAGCAGGAGAAAAAGTGAAGAATAGAATACTTTTTATCTCGTTAGCGGTGGTGCTGGGTCTCAGCGTGGGTCTCATCGGCTGTGGGGGCGACGAGGTGCCGGAGATACCGCCCGAGCCAACCACACTCGTAATTGGTACGGCAAGAGATACGGACGAGTCGCTGGCTGTTTTTGAACAGATAGGCGCCGGACCAGTTATGAGGGAATTCGTTGAGCAAGTCAACGCCGCGGGCGGGGTCCATCTAAAGGCATATGACACAGACACCGAGACCTGTTATGTGCCTCTGGAAATATATAGGCGCGAAATTAATGTTGCGACATGGGACATAGGGGACGTAACGGCAGAAATTTGCGCCGACATAGCCGACGGTGATGTTCACTTTCTGTGGGGCGGCCCTGGCACCGATAGTATTTTCACTCAAGCCCCTATCGCCAATGGGGCCAAAACGGTACTACTTACCTTCGAGGGTGGTGCTACCTCCATCGCGAACGATCCACTTAAACTTGCTAAGTGGCCCTACGTGTTTCTCACCCTGAGCTATTCCGACTGGTACCAGTTGCCGGTTCTAAGTAGAATGCTCGAGGCTGAGCTAGGGAGAACCCCGAAGGCGTATGTAGTTCATATTTGGGGTGAGCACGGCGAAGAGTATCTCGCCACGTCCCAAGATAACTTCGACGTCGTTGGCGATGTTGAAGTTCCGTTTGACCCTGCAGAGCTGGACGCAGATGAGGTAGTTCTTGGTGCTATAGCTGCTCTGGGGGACCCGGCGAACCCGAATTATGACGTCTTCTGCTGTTTTTGCTATCGCGACCACGTCATGGGCATTACCGGCGCATCCATGGCACATGGGTTCAACCCACCCGCTATGGTATTCGGACCGGGCGCCAACTTCGGGTTTTACGCTTACGCGTTCGGCACGCCACCAGACCCGGCTATGGTGGAAGGAATACTAGCTTTCACGGCTGCCGCTTACGATGCAAACCCGGAAATTCAGGCTGTATATGATCTGATCGCGGAACGGATGGATGACGATGAGGGCGATCCTATATCAGGTATACCAGGTTTGCCTGGCATTCTGAGTCTGGATTATTGGGGAATTCCTCTCTACTGGGCAGGCCTGGAGATGTGGCTGGCGGCTGTAGAGAGTGTTGGATACGTTGACCAGGAACTGATAAGAGACGCCCTTGCTGTTTTCGAGGATGCACCGGTTACGACGATTCTGGCAGAAGAAACCTGGTCCCGCATGTACGGGCCTCCCGGTCAAGGTGGTGGAAATTTGGATTACCTTTGCCACACCGGTGAGGTTGCTCAGTGGCAATCCGCAACCTTTGAAACCGTAGGATATGACGGGATTACGGCTGACCTGCCGAACTACGTGGTTACCGGAGACTTCATCTTCCCCATGACGGACAACTGGGGATGGCTCCCGTAGTACCCTAGGAGGATATTAAGACTAGACAGAAAGCAAGGAGTCTAAGATAGTAAGCAGGCTGTCTGGAAGGATATCGGGGGTAATTTCCCGGGAGTGTCTTTCTGGACAGCCTGCCCGTGTGTGATAGCCAAGGACAATCAATGACAACTCAAAACGCAAAACTTTTAGAAAGAGGCAGCTGTATTGTTTACCATTTCAATCGTGAAGGAAGGGATTCCTTCACGCCTCGACACAAAAAGACGGTTTTGAATTTGTCCCGACAATGTCGGGATGAAATCGGCATTCAGGATTTGGTGCTTGAAATTTAGAATTCTAAAACAGGCGTTTAAAAAAGGAGGGAAAGTATGGCACGAGGTTATATGGGAAGGGTTCTGTTTGTGGACCTTTCCAAAAACAAGCTAAAGGATGAGGCGCTCGACGAAAAGCTTTGCCGCCAGTTCATTGGAGGCTATGGCATCGGCGCCAGAATCCTCTTCAGCCGACAAAAGGCTGGTGTTGACCCGCTGGGACCGGATAATACCTTCGGCATCCTTACCGGTCCATTTACCGGTACCCCGGCGCTTTCGGGCACAAGGTACACCGTAGTGGGAAAATCACCATTGACCGGGGGCTGGGGTGATGCCAATTCCGGTGGTTACTTCGGTGCTTTCCTGAAGTTCGCCGGCTACGATGGTGTGTTCTTTACCGGCATATCGGCAAAGCCGGTCTACCTCTTTATCAATAACGGCAGGGCCGAGTTGAGGGATGCTTCCCACCTATGGGGGAAGGATACTCGCCAGACCGAAGAGATGCTCAAATCTGAACTGGGCAAGGATGTGGAGGTAGCTTGCATTGGCCCATCAGGTGAGAATCTTTCTCTGATATCGGCAGTGTTAAGCAAGAACAGAACTGCGGCTCGTTCCGGTCTGGGTGCCGTGATGGGCTCAAAGAAGCTTAAGGCAGTGGCGGTGAGGGGCAACATGAAGGTCCCTATCGCCGATGAAAAAAGAACCAAGGAGCTAAGAACTAAGTGGCAGGGTGAACTGGGAGGACATATTGTCTGGTTAAAGCCGTTCGGCACGCCTTTCCTCGTTGATATCGGCGTTCAGACTGGTGATTCGCCGGTTAAAAACTGGACAGGAGTAGGGGTTATTGACTTTCCAGATTTCCAACCCTTAGCGAAAGAGGCTTTGATTGCCCGTATGTCGAAGAAGTATGCCTGTTACCAGTGCCCCATCGGATGCGGAGGGTACATGAAGGCAGGAACCGGGGAGTATAAATATGCCGCCGACTCCCGGAGACCAGAATATGAAACGATTGCCATGTTTGGCTCCAACTGCCTTAACAACAACCTGGAATCAATAATCAAGGCCAATGATATTTGCGACCGCTTTGGGATTGACACGATCTCGGCCGGGGCTGCCATCGCCCTGGCTATTGAATGCTTTGAGAAGGGGCTTATTACCAAGGCCGACACCGATGGTATCGAAATGACCTGGGGCAACCATAAAGCTATCGTGGCCATGACGGAAAAATTGGCCAGGAGGGAAGGTTTCGGTGCTGTGTTAGCCGATGGAGTAAAGGCGGCGGCGGAGAAGATTGGCAGGGGCGCCGACAAATACGCCATACATGTTGGGGGGCAGGAGCTTCCGGCACATGACCCGAAGCATGCGTTTTACTTTGCCACTAGCTACCGGCTGGACCCCACTCCAGGTCGTCATTTTGTGGGCTCGGAGTTGTCAGACGCCCCCAATCATCCTTCAGGACTGCTGCCTAAATTCGACTTAAAGTCCTTTTCCGGCCGGGGAGAAGCGCGCAAGATAGGCAGCAATTTCCACCAGGCCGTGGTTTGTACCGGGACGTGCCTGTTCGTGTACTGGGCCTTTCCTAATGTTGACCCTATCGCTGAGTTTATGAGGGCGGTTACCGGCTGGGAAATAACCGATGACGAATTGCTTAAGACGGGAGAGAGAATTTCTAACCTCCGGCAGGCTTTCAATATCCGAGAGGGGTTGAACCCGCTGGAGTTCAAAGTCCCCGACAGGGTACTGGGCAGACCACCGCTAAAGGAGGGCCCCGTGGCCGGAGTAACTGTTGATGAGGACACTATGATAAAAGAGTATCTTACAGCCATGGATTGGGACCTCAAGACAGCCAAGCCGAGTAAAAAGAAACTGCTGGAACTGGGGCTGGCCGACGTCGCCCAGGAACTCTGGCCTTAGCAGGGACAATTCAGGCAGGAATTCGGGCAGCAATATCGGCTGCTTAAATTAGAGCAGACGGAAGGCTCCCGTTACCTATAGCATCACAGTTCCGCCATCAACATAGATGATCTGTCCCGAGATCATATCCGAGGCAGCTGAGGCTAAAAACACGACTGCTCCCACTGGGTCAGTCGGCTGTAAACGTTGGTGGATAGATTGTTCCCCGGTGGCAATCTCAAATACCTTGTCGCTATCCTTTTGGGCTAAACTGGCTTCGGTAGCCACGTATCCCGGGGCAACAGCGTTGACGTTAATACCAGAGGGACCCAGAGTTCTAGCCAGCGCATGAGTTATTACGCCAATCGCTCCTTTGGTACAGGCATATGGCAAATAGAGCTGAGCCGCGGGGACTCTGTCAACAATGGACGCCATATTGATAATCTTACCCTTTTTTTGTTTTATCATCAGGGGAACTATAGCCTTACAGACGAGCCACGTCCCTCTTGCATTCACATCAAACATCTGATCCCACTCCTCCACCGTCCAGGCATCCCAGGGCCGGGGATCGACTCCATACCATATGCCAGCATTATTGACGAGGATATCGACCCTGCCATACTGCTGGATAACCTCCTCTGCCATCTTCCTGGTATCCTCTTGCTTAGAAATATCAGCCTCCATGGCAACTGCTTTCCCACCCTTAGCTCTTATTTCTCGAGCTACGCTTTCAGCTCCCTTCAAGTTGATGTCAGGCAAGAGCAGTTTGGCCCCTTCCTCAGCAAACTCCAAGGCAAAGGCCTTTCCCATACCACGACCCGCTCCGGTTACGATGGCTACTTTGTCCTTTAATAATCCTGACATGTCTCCCTCCTTATTGATTCTCGGTAAATAGCTTTGAATTGGCCATATTTTATGTGATTCGAACTGAAAAACTCAAGCTTTCCCCTGCGGGCTGCCCGTGTAACCTTTGACATTTGCTGTTTCAAATCTATCCACGATCACTTCAGTAACCCAGATTGACTCTTCCATATTCTTTGCAATAATTTCCAGGCCACCCTCCCCCAAGACATCGATTGTTGTCACAAATGCACAGCCGCCCCAGCTGTTCTAGCTTGCCTAATAGCCAGTTAGGTTGTGTCTTGATAGTCTCTTCCGTGGTCTTTGGGAGCTTGACCATAACTATCCTGGCTCCATCTCCACTTTGCGTTGCCTGCAAGGACATCATCGTCTTTATGCTCGATGTCAACGGCTTCGAGGTGTGGGGCAACAGTGAGTGCCTAAACTAGAGCAGACGGGGGCTTCCGTTACCTATATAATAATGTGTCCACCATTTACGAGGATGACTTGCCCTGCGATTAAATCCGAGTCTTCTGAAGCTAGAAATACCGCAGCCCCTGCCACGTCTTCCGCCTCTACACGCCGCTTTATCATTTGGGCGGCGACAACACTCTCAAATAATTGTTCGCTACCATCGTGATCTAAACTGGCTTCGGTAGCTGCTAATCCCGGGGCAATAGCATTCACATTTATACCCGAAGGGCCTAAAGCAGCGGCCAAAGCATGGGTCAACGAGTAAATTGCTGCTTTGGTCAGAGCATAAGGTACAAAGAACTGGGAATCCGGGGATTTGAAAACATCAGATGCAATATTGATAATCTTACCTTTTTTCTGCTTTATCATCAGGGGGGCTATGGCTTTACAGACCAGCCAATTTCCCCGTACATTCACCGTAAACATTCGGTCCCATTCCCCTATCGTCCAGGCGTCCCATGGTTTGGGACTTACCCCATAGTATATGGCAGCATTATTGACAAGGATATCCACCCTGCCATACTGCTGCATGACCTTTTCCGCTATCTTTTTAGGATCATCTTCGCGCGAGATATCAGCCTCCATGATTGCTACTTCTCCGCCTTTAGCCTTTACCTCGTTAACCGTGCCCTGAGCCCTTTCCAGACTAGTAGTAGTTAATAGCAATTTGGCCCCTTCCTCGGCAAACCTCAAGGCGAAGGCCTTCCCAAAACCACGACTGGCTCCGGTTATAATGGCTACTTTGTCCTTTAATACTGGTGACATATCTTCCTCCTTTTAATTTTTCAGGCTGTCTACAGTAAACCGCCTAATCTCGTATAAATTTCCTCTCCCTTGATGGGAGAACCCTCTCCACTTGATGGAGAGGGTTTGGATGAGGCAAGGTGAGGGTGAAAGCCCCCTCCCTCTAACTCCCCCCCACCAGGGGAGGGAGTATTATAAGAAGTTTTGCAATTGACTGTATTCTAGGTCATGGGGCTGAAAAACTCAAGCTTTAACTTCTGGGCTACCCACATAACCTTTTACATTCCCTTTTTCCAATTCATCCAGGATAATTTCAGTGGTCCACATAGTTATTTCCATAATAGCGCAGCCGTGTGTTATTCCCAGGAATTCCATATTCATGTCATCACGCGTCAAGTCCCACGCTTTCCCAAACCATTTCCTTTGTATAGCCGTGCAGAGTATGGAATTATATTTCTGGTAACATCTGTTCACGAGAGTATTCCGAACGGTGGCAAAACCCTTCTGCAAATTCATGAGGTACAGAGGCCCCCCCTGTGGCCCCCCCTGGATTCCCAGAGCCAGGCCAATAACCAGAGCGCCGCTGGCTACAGCACCACAGTTACCATCGCAAATCAAGCCAATACCCGCGGTCGTAACACACACCCCGGAAAAAAGTCTATCCTCCATATCCTTGGGGATAATTTCCAGGCCACCCCACCTCAGGGCATCAATTACTGCCAAAAATGCACACTCGCCGCAGCCCTTGTATTTTGCCTCATATTGTATAGCCAGTTCGTTTGATTTCTGGATAATCTCGTCCTTGGTCTTTGTGAGCTTGACCATAATTATCTTATCCCCTTTCTTACTTCAAATTGCCTGCATTGTATCATAGATAAACGGCTTCCTGCCAAATTATGTCGCTTTGCTGACGGATAGGTAGCAAAATCTCTCTGCCTTTGTTATAATCCTTTTTCACATAACATTAACGCTAGCGGACTATAGAGTCCAATACAGCTCAAGGAGGGAAGGTAAAGATGGCTCAAGACCTAGTTAACACGTTAGCTGATTTGAAGGAACAAGAGGCTATTAAGATTGTAAAGGATAGGCTGAGTGCTGGTGAAGACCCACTCAAGATTATGGAAGATGCCAGAAAGGGCATGGAAATCGTGGGCAAGCGCTTTGCCAGCAGCGAGTACTTTATACCTGACCTGGTGTACTCCGGTGAGATACTGAGAGCAGCAACCGAGCTGGTCAAACCCAAGCTCACCAAGGCGGCTGAGAGCAAGAAGCTGGGCAAGATTGTCTTCGGCACCGTTGCCGGGGATATACATGACATCGGCAAGGATATTGTCGTCTTCATGCTCGATGTTAATGGCTTTGAGGTTCATGACCTCGGTGTGGACGTGCCAGTGCAGAAGTTCGTTGACAAGATAAAGGAGACCGGTGCTCCTGTCGTCGGCTTAAGCGGATTCCTGACGCTGGCTTTTGACTCCATGAAAGAAACTGTGGAAGCCATAAAAGCTGCCGGCTTAAGAGATAAGGTAAAGGTCATGATTGGCGGCGGTCAGATGAGTGATGAGATAAAGAATTACACCGGTGCTGATGCCTACGGCAAGGACGCCATGGCCGGAGTATCCCTGGCCAAGAAATGGATCAGTGTCGGCTAACAATCCCAGATAATTTACAGGAGGCAATAAAATGGAAAAACAATGGGAAGAGTTATCACCAGATGAAAGGCAGGAGGCGCTGTTTGAGAGGTGGCTTTCGCCGAAAGACCATGAGGGGAATGACCTTAAATTCAAAAGCCCCGAAGCCGAGAAAGCGTACAAAGAAAGAGTAACCAGGTTCAAAGATGCTATTCAACTCAAGAAATTGCCCGACAGGGTGCCGGTCCTTCCCATTGTTGGTTTTTTCTACACTTTTTATGCCGGCTTCACCCCTAAAGAGGTGATGTATGACTACGAAAAGGCCGTCTCAGCAGCTAGAAAATACGTCTTGGAACTTGAGCCGGATGTGCACATGGGCGCGATTGGGCCTGGCCCGGGAAAGTTCTTTGACATTCTTGACTACAAATTATATGCCTGGCCGGGCCATGGGGTCTCGTCTGACCATACCTACCAGTGCCTTGAAAGAGAATATATGAAGGCGGATGAATATGATGTTTTGATTCAGGACCCGTCGAACTTTTACAGTAATATCTACCTGCCGCGCATATTCGGCGCGCTGCAGGCCTTCACGGCTCCTAGCCTCACCAACGTGCTCGAAATATTTGGACTTGCCTTTAATTTCATACCCTATGGCCTGCCCCCCGTTCAGGCTGCCTATAAGGCCCTGATGGAAGCCGGGAATGAAGCCCTGAAATGGGCAGGATCTATGGGTGCCTTCAATGAGGAGATGGCAGCAGCAGGATTTCCCGCCGGCGCCGTTGGCATGGCCAAGGCACCTTTTGACACACTCGGCGACACCCTCAGAGGCACCAGGGGGATAATGGTTGATATGTACCGGCAGCCCGATAAGGTCCTCAAAGCCCTGGAAGTATTAACGCCGTTAATGATTAATACGGGGGCAGGCGCGGCCAAGGGGGCCGGACTTCCTCTAGTGTTTATACCGCTACATAAAGGTGCCGATGGCTTTATGTCTGATGAGCAGTTTAAGAAATTCTACTGGCCCACCTTCCGAAAAGTCCTGCTGGGCTTAATTGATGAGGGCTGCGTCCCATTTTGTTTTGTTGAGGGGAGCTATAACACGCGTCTGAAAGTTATCCGGGATGTACCTAAAGGTAAGACTTTATGGTCGTTCGACACGACAGACATGGCTAAAGCCAAGGAAATGCTGGGCGACGTTGCCTGCATCGGCGGCAACATGCCTATCGACCTGTTAACCGTAGGCACCCCCGAGCAGGTGAAAGACTACGCCAAAAAACTCATCGATACTTGCGGCAAAGGCGGCGGTTATCTTATGGCCAATGGGGTGGCACTTGACGAGGCAAAGCCGGAAAATGTCAAGGCGATGATAGACGCCACCAAGGAATACGGCGTCTACAAATAGGCACTCTAGCGGGGAGAAGATATGCCCGTAATCCGTGATATCCCCCTGAGCCTGAAGACCACGGAGGTGCTACGGCGGGAGGGGTTCAGGAGACATTCTAAAATCAGGCCAGAGATAAAAATTTTAATTCGGGAACTACTCGCCAGTGTCAAGAAGGCTCACCTGCTGGAGCCAGCAGTGGCTTATGAATACTATAAAGTAAGCGGTATGAACGGCAGCCAGATATCGCTGGAGGGTGATAAAGCGATACACGGCCCATTAATACCAGCAATCTTCCCCGAGGCGAAGGAACTTGCCGTTCTCCTCTGCACCATCGGCCCCAGGCTGGAAAAACAGGTAACAGACTACAGTAAAAGCGGCGAGGCTATGCGGGGGATGATTCTGGACGGTATCGGCAGCACCGCCGTGGACATGATGGCTCCGGAAGTCCTCAGGCGTCTTGCCAGTGAGGTCTCGTCTCGGGGTTATGAGATAAGCAGCCCGGTTAACCCGGGTATGCCCGGTTTACCGATTACAGAGCAGTGGAACCTGCTGGGACTGGTCAACGCAGATGAAATCGGCGTGAGCTTGACTTCCTCAGGAATAATGGTCCCCCGCAAATCGGCTTCCATGGTCATGGGCATCGGTCCCAAGATGACAAGGTGGACACAGGCTGAAGTCTGCGCCCGCTGCAGCCTCAGGGAAAGCTGCCACTATAAAGTACAGGCACAATGAAGAAAATGACCGCTTTTACCATTGATTTTGAGCCGGTAGGGCTAAGAGGTAAATGCCGCAAGAAAGAGTCGCTTCTAGCCTGCGCCCGCCGGCTCGGCGTGGGTATCAACAGCATGTGTGGAGGCGAGGGAATATGCCACTCATGCAAGGTGCAAGTTCTAAGAGGCACTGTCTCCAAACCAACGCCCAATGAACATGAAGCATTTACCTCACAAGAACTGAAGGAGGGGTGGCGCCTAGCCTGCCAGACTTATCCTACGAGTGACGTAAGATTGATGGTGCCTGCTGAGTCCATGACCACCCCACAGCGGCTCCAGGTGGAAGGACTGGAGGTAAAAGTTTCCCCCGAGCCATCGGTTAGAGTCTACCGCCTGCAGCTATCTGCCCCCTCACTAGAAGCCCCCCAGGCTGATGCCGACCGCCTGCTTAAGGCACTAAACAAGCAGCACAAGCTGCGATGTACCAAGATTGATATTGGTGCCCTGCGCACCATCTCTGACCAACTACGGTCCTGGAAGTGGAAAAGTCAGGCTGTAGTCCGTAATGGCGAGGTGATAGCCATTCACCCCCCAAAAAGCCGCCAGCTAGGGTTAGCTATAGACCTGGGCACCACCAAGGTTGCTGGCTACCTGGTTGACCTGAGCGACGGCCGGACTTTAGCCGCCAAGGGGATAATGAACCCCCAAATTAGCTATGGAGAGGACATCATCAGCCGTATAACCACTGTCGTTCACTCGCCGGATAATGCGGCAGCGTTACAGAAACTGGCGGTTGACGCCATCAACGAGCTGTGCGCTGACCTCTGTGCTGAGGCTGGTGCCAAACCTGAAGAAATTGTGGAGGCAGTAGTCGTCGGCAATACCGCCATGCACCACCTTTTCCTCCGCCTGCCTGTAAAACAGCTCGCTCTTTCTCCCTTCGTGCCTGCCGTCAGCCAGGCATTGGAAGTTGGGGTTGGGGAGCTGGGGTTAAATATTGCCCCCGGGGCGTATGTACACCTGCTGCCTAACATCGCCGGCTTCGTTGGCGCCGACCATGTGGCGATGTTGCTGGCAACAGATGCCTGGCAAGCGAAAGAAACAACGGTGGCTCTGGACATCGGGACCAACACCGAGGTCTCTCTAATCTACAAGGGGAAGATAGCCACCACCTCCTGTGCCTCCGGACCTGCCTTTGAAGGCGGTCATATCAAGTACGGCATGCGGGCAGCCACAGGAGCTATTGAACGCCTGCGCATAGATGACGATAAAATCCAGTACCAGACCATCGACGGGGCGTCGCCGGTCGGCATCTGCGGGTCGGGCATACTTGATGCATTAGCCCAGCTTTATCTGGCTAAAATCATTGATGAGGGTGGCAGGATAACAGACAATCGACCTCGCGTTCGCGCCTACAAGGGACAGCGTGAGTTTATATTGATTAGCAAGGAGGAGCGGAAAGGGAAGCCAGCCATCACCATCACCCAGACTGACATACGAGAACTGCAGCTGGCTAAAGCCGCCATTCGTACCGGTATTCAGACGCTTCTGGAAACGAGCGGCTGCTCTGAAGCTGAGATTAAGCAGGTCATAATTGCCGGAGCTTTTGGCACCTACATCGATGTAGCCAGTGCGGTGACAATTGGCATGTTGCCACCACTACCCCTAAACCGCTTCCGGCAGGTGGGCAACGCTGCCGGCATGGGAGCCAAGCTGGCTCTGATTTCCCTTAAATCTCGGGCTAAGGCACAGGCTGTCGCCTCCAGAGTTAGTTATATTGAATTAGGCAGCACCCCTAGCTTTCAGCCAACATTTATGCAGGCAACTTATCTGGGAAGATACCTGATTATAGACGGCAAGAGGGAGGGAATAGATTGATGGAAACAAAAGTATCAAGCCCGAGCAAGGAGGTAATCATTGGTGATAACCAGCCCACATTGCTTATCGGCGAGCGTATCAATCCCACGGGCAAGGAAAAGCTAACCGAGGCTCTCAAGGCCGGCGACCTGGAGATTGTGTGCAAAGAAGCACTGGCTCAAACTCAAGCCGGGGCAGACATTCTAGACGTCAACGTGGGAGCATTCGGTGTCGACGAGGTAAGCCTGCTGCCCAAGGCGGTGCAGGTAGTAATGGAAACCGTAGATACACCCCTATGCATTGATAGTTCTAACCCCGATGCCCTGGAAGCGGCGCTCAAGGTCTACAAGGGTAAGCCGCTGGTTAATTCGGTTACCGGTGAAGAACATTCCCTGAAAAGGGTCCTGCCCCTGATCAAGAAATATGGAGCTGCCGTCATCGGTATGGTGCAGGACGATAATGGTATCCCCAAGGACGCCGACGGAAGGGTGCGGGTTGCCCATAAGATAGTGGAACGAGCCGAGGCGGCAGGTATTCCCCGTGAGGACTTAGTCATTGATTGCATGGCTTTCGCGGTAGGGGCTGAACCCGCCTCAGGAGCGGCAGTCATAGAAGCCATCCGGCGTATTAAGGCCGAACTGGGGGTGAACATGACAATGGGCGCCAGCAATGTATCTTTTGGCTTGCCTGACCGCGGACTGATCAATAACGCCTTCGTGGTCATGGCTATTGCCGCCGGTGCCACATGCCTTATTGCGGATGCGGCTAAGGTGCGCCCAATTATTCTAGCTGCCGAGCTTGTGCTCGGCCGTGACCAGCGCGCCCGACGCTATATTGCAGCGTACCGGCAGCGCCCTAAACAGGAGAAACAATAAGAAATAAATGACAGGGAGGAAAGAATGCCAACAAGGAATGTATTAAGCGAGCTAAGTCGATACAAAATAGGCACCTTCGCCCACATCATCCATAGACACGCACTCCTACAGCCAGACCAAGAAGCTTTCGTGTACGGGTCTGAGAGGATAACCTTCTCCCAGTTTAATGCCAGAGTAAATAGCCTAATACACGCCTTGCAGGCAATGGGGGTCAAGAAGGGAGATGCAATTGGTATCTTGTCCTGGAGTTGCCTTGGGTATATTGATGTCTACGGGGCAGCGATGAAGGGAGGATTCATTGCGTCGCCGTTTAATCCCAGGTTGAGAGAACATGAGCTTGAGTACGTCATCAATTATTCGGAAGCCAATAGCCTCTTCGTGGGACCCGAATTAATGGAGATGGCCAATCAGCTGCGACCGCACCTGCCCAAGGTTAAAAACTTCATCTCCTTGGAGGCTTCCGTTCCCGATATGATATACCACCGTGACCTGCTGACCAGTTATTCCAGGGCAGAGCCTGATGTTCAGGTAGAGGAGGACGACCCGGTCGGCATCGTTTACACCAGTGGCACTACCGGCGTGCCCCGTGGTGCTCTATATACTCAACGTTGCTTCATCGACGACAGCAAGACTCTAGTTATAAATATGGGCCTACAACCCGGGCACAAGCGCGTTCAGATAACTCCTCTCTTCCATATTGCGGGGAATACCCATTTCCGGAGTTCCCTGTACATCGGAGGATGCAATATTATCATGAAATTCTTTGACCCCGCAGCAACGCTACAAATTATCCAGGATGAGCGGGCCACCCATATGGACTTTGTGCCAACCCACCTGGTGGCGATGCTTAACATACCTGACCTCAATAAGTATGATATCAGTTCTATGGAGCAACTGTGGTACGGAGGCTCACCCATGCCTCTGGAGGTGCTAAAGAAAGGGATGAAGGTCTTTGGTCCCATTTTCGCCCAAGGATACGGGCAGAGTGAAACTGGTCCAGCCATCTCTCACCTGTCAAAAGAAGACCACAATGTCCTGGATAGACATGAGAAGGAACAGAGAAAACTCACGTCAGCGGGCAGACCAGATATCGGGGTGCAGGTCAGAATTGTGGATGACAAGGGTAACGATGTCGAGCCTGGTGAAGTGGGCGAGATAATAGTACGAAGTAAGCACATCATGGTTGGATACTGGCACAAGCCTGATGAAACCAGGGAGGCCCTTATCGATGGCTGGGTCTATACCGGGGATATGGGCTATTACGATGATGAGGGTTATATCTACATTGCAGATCGGAAAAAGGACATGATTATTTCCGGTGGGGAAAATGTCTATCCCAGGGAAGTAGAAGAGATTCTCTACCAGCATCCCGCAGTTCTGGAGGCAGCTGTCATCGGTATCCCTGACCCATACTGGGTAGAAAAGGTTCACGCTATAGTAGTAACAAGGAAGGGAGTAAGCACTACCGCCGAAGAGATCATCGCCTTCTGCAAAAAGCACATAGCAGGTTATAAGGTACCAAAGGACATTGAGTTTGTCGATTCCCTGCCCAAGAACCCTGCCGGCAAGATTTTGAAGAAAGAGTTGAGGGAGAAGTACTGGAAAGCATAAGTGAGAAAGGTTTAAGACTCCGACACTGCGTCAGGGGAGACTTTCATACACAGGAAAGGTGTTTCATTTTTCGGATAACGGATAATCGGAGGTGCCATGAAAAATAGAAAGATGCTCTTACCAGCCCTACTCTATATCGTTCTGGTTTTCAGCCTGATTCTTCCTGCTTGGGTAGCGGGAGCTTCAGCAACCGTGCATCTGCCAGATGACCGTTCTATTATTTCGGCGGTAGATAGCCCCAGCCTGGCTTCCACAATGGCACTGAACACGCTTCAAGGGCAAGTAACGCCCATGGTCGCTGCCGGCGGCTCTCACACGGTGGGGCTTAAGGCCGACGGCACCGTGGTCGCTATAGGAGTCAACTCTTCCGGGCAGTGTAATGCCGGTAGCTGGACGGACATCATCCAGGTCGCCGCCGGCATGGCTCACACGGTGGGGCTTAAAGTCGACAGCACTGTGGTCGCCGTAGGAAGCAATGACTACGGGCGGTGTAATGTCGGCAACTGGACGGACATAATTCAAGTCGCCGCTGGCATCTATTACACGGTAGGGGTTAAGGCCGACGGCACCGTAATCGCCGTGGGAGATAATATCGGCGGGCAGTGCGATGTCGGCGACTGGACGGACATCATCCAGGTCGCCGCAGGTTATGGTCACACAGTGGGGCTTAAAGCCGACGGCACCGTGGTCGCCGTGGGATACAAAGGCCTCGGGCAGAGAGATGTTGGCGACTGGAGGGACATCATCCAGATCGCTGCCGGCAGCTATCACACAGTAGGGCTTAAAGCTGACGGCACCGTGGTCGCCGTGGGAGACAACTCCTCCGGGCAGTGTAATGTCAGCGACTGGACGGACATTATACAGGTCGCCGCCAGATGGGAGCACACGGTGGGGCTCAAGGCCGATGGCACCGTGGTTGCCGTGGGAAAGAACGACGACGGGCAATGCACTGTCGGGGGCTGGACAGATATCATCGGGGTCGCCGCCGGCATGGCTCACACGGTGGGACTTAAAGCCGACGGCACCGTGGTCGCCGTGGGAAGGAGCCACTACGGGCAGTGCGCTGTCAGCGGCTGGACGGACGTTACCCAGGTCGCCGCAGGCTTCAGGCACACGGTGGGACTTAAGAACGACAGCACCGTGGTCGCCGTGGGAGACAATTACTACGGGCAATGCAACGTCAGCGGATGGACAGACGTCATCAGAGTCACCGCAGGTTATGGTCACACGGTGGGGATTAAAGCCGACGGCACCGTGGTCGCCGTGGGATACAACGACCACGGGCAGTGCAATGTCGGCAACTGGACGCACATCATCAGGGTCGCCGCAGGTTCCAGACACACGGTGGGGCTCAAGAACGACGGCACCGCGGTCGCTGTGGGAGATAACCAGTTCGAGCAGTGTGACATCGGCGGATGGACAGACATTACCCAGGTCGCCGCAGGCGGTAGTCACACGGTGGGGCTCAAGGCCGACGGCACCGTGGTCGCTGTGGGAGATAACGAGTACGGGGAGTGTGCTGTCAGCGGCTGGACAGGCATCACCCAGGTTGCAGCAGCTGGCTACAACACAATGGGGCGCAAAGCCGACGGCACCGTAGTTCCCACAGGATCCCCCTACTACGGGCAGTGCAATGTCGGCGACTGGACGGATATCATCCAGGTCGCCGCAGGCAGCTATAACACAGTGGGGCTTAAGGCCGACGGCACCGTGGTCGCCGTGGGAGGCGACGCTGGTGGGCAGTACGCTGTCAGCAGCTGGACGGACATCACCCAGGTCGCCGCAGGCAGCTATCACACGGTGGGGCGTAAGGCCAATGGCACCGTGGTCGCCGCAGGCCCTGATATCGAGCTTGCCAAATGGAATCTGGGAGTTGTCGAGTATGCCCTTACCATCTCCAGCACCACTGGCGGTTCCGTTACCACCCCTGACGAGGGGGCATTCACCTATAATGCCGGGGTGATGGTCCGTGTGATTGCCGAGCCCGAGAAAGGCTACCGCTTTGTCAACTGGACTGGTGATGTGGACACCATCTTCGATGTCAGCGCCGCCACAACCATCATTACCATGCACGGCGACTACGAAATCACCGCCAACTTTGAGGAGCTTCCACCGGTCAACTGGCTGCTAATTGGCGGGATTATAGCGGCAGCGGTGGTGGTAGCGGGGCTGGTGATTTTCTTCGTGCGTAGAAGGAGAGCCGCCCGGAAAAAAAGACAAGGCCGAAAGAGAGTTGCCCGGGAAAAAAGACGCTGAATTGAGTTTTTTCCTCTTTACCTCCACCACTACACTTGGTCAGCCTCGCAATGATTTTCGTGCCACGATTTCTACAAAATATCAGACCTCAAGACATATGCAACTACCCAGCTTTGGGATATGGAAAATAATTACCGAGCTACACCCCGGAAGCAGCATAATTATAATCAAAAATGCCCCTGGGGCGACTCGAACGCCCGACACGCGGTTTAGGAAACCGCTGCTCTATCCAAACTGAGCTACAGGGGCACGCCGCTACAAAAACCCTCACTGTGTCACAGGTCTTTCGCAAGCTTTTCTGATTTTTATATTAACAAAAACCCTTAACCAGGGCAATAGCAAGGCAGAGCAGTTTGCTGGCGATAGTTTGACAGGGGCTCGCATCTGTAGTACCTGTAATCTAAGCTTCCTCTTAAATAACAGAGCGTATATTTTGTCACCGTGAGCCGAAGCTCTGAACGAAGAGCCTAGCAGAGGGTCTAGATTCTTCGCGCTAGGTAGATTTCCCGAAGGGCACTCAATTCGGTTTTCCAGAATTTCATGGTGGAGATAGGGGGATTCGAACCCCCGACCTCTGCGATGCGAACGCAGCGCTCTCCCAATTGAGCTATATCCCCAAATTCAATTCTAGCAATGCCCCGAGTGTGGGTCAAGTCAACTGCTCCTGATCTAGTTCAGACAGATGGGTGACACATACATGGGTTATGAAAGGACGCTATAATGGTTGCACTATGAATGTTTATAGCACAATACCGGGATACAAGTGTCTGGCAAGTATCCCGGTATTATTGAAAAAGGCCAGGCAAAGGCTCAAATGGTTTGATTACTATGGTTCCCATAATCAGAATGCTCGTCTCACTTGTCGCTATTTTGGCATCTCTGCGCAAACTTTCTACCGCTGGAAAAGGCGCTATGATCCCAGGCATGTAGAGAGCCTGGAAGATCATTCTCATCGCCC
>JBAUEM010000074.1:0-20315 GCA_049678605.1 Dehalococcoidia bacterium | reverse complement strand
CCAGACTCCATCTTCGGGAGTCTGGACGGTGTCGTCCGAACCCGTGTCGGATACGCAGGTGGTACAACAGAAAGTCCTACTTACCACAATTTGGGTGACCATACTGAGACTATTCAAATTGATTACGACCCGACTCAAATCTCCTATGAACAGCTACTGGATATCTATTGGGATAGTCACAATCCCACAGTGCGACCCTGGTCAAAGCAATATATGTCCATAGTTTTCTACCATAACAGCGAGCAGCGCGAACTAGCTATGGAAACCAAGCAACGTGAAGAGGCTAGCTCAGGTCGCCAGGTTTACACTGAGATTATTCCCTTTTTCGAGTTTTATTTGGCCGAAGATTATCATCAGAAGTACCACCTGCAACAGGTACCAGAGCTTATGGAAGAGTTAGCTGCCATCTATCCGAATTTTGCCGACTTCATAGATTCCACTGCTGTGGCACGCATCAATGGATACGTCGGTGGTCACGTCACCTTCCAAGAACTTCAAGAGCAGTTAAACTCTTCTTGGCCTGCCTCCGGTTGAAAATAAAATGATGCTAGAAATCGGCCGCCGAAAACTGTCAGACTAGCAGGGCTCCAAATGGAAAGGCGGAACCCTGTGCCTCCGTCTTTTAATCAGGGTGTCACAGGTTCGAACCCTGTACGGCCTACTCTCTGTTTCCTCTTTTTTCTGCCAACATTAAATTAAATTTAACCAGCCTCTTTTTGTGAAGGAAGGGAAAGAGCACCAGAGGTTTCGGTAGAAAGGGCATAATGTTAAAATTAGTTATATGCCAGCAAATCTACCGCCACAGTATTTTGAGGCTGAGAAGAGATACAGGTCAGCCAGGGAGCCAGAGGAAAAGATTGCGGCTCTGGAAGCTATGCTTGCCATTATGCCCCATCATAAAGGCACCGATAAGCTCCATGCCGCACTAAGGCGGAAGATTGCCAAGTTTTCCCAGGAGGCAGAAAGAAAGTACGCCACAGCCAGGAGAACAGGCTTCTATATTGATCGGGAGGGCGCCGGACAGATAATGTTAGTGGGGCCGGCCAATACCGGAAAATCACAGCTACTAGCGGCGGTAACCGAGGCCATCCCTGAGATAGCGGAATATCCCTTCACGACTAAAATTCCTATTCTGGGTATGATGAAGTTCGAAGATATCCAGATACAACTGGTGGATACGCCGCCCATCGGGCACAAAGAAGTGAGAATACTATTAGCAAATGCCCTGAGAAACGCCGACCTCATTGCTATTGTAATAGACCTATCCCTGGAGCCAATAAGCCAGGTAGAGGCAGCCCTTCAAGGACTAAGAGAAGCCAGAATAGAGCCTTTAACAGATGGCGGTACGCAAGCAACTCCGGGAAATTATCCCAGGAAGATGTTGATCGTGGGGAACAAGAATGAGCTGGCAGGTTCAAACGAGAATTGGGAGCGCTTACGTTCACAATATGCCAAGCTGTTCCCCCTGGTTTCCATTTCAGCCAGGGAAGGTGGCGGCTTGGAAGAGTTCAAAAGAGCAGTTTATCAAGCCTTGAATATCGTCCGGGTTTATACCAAGACCCCCGGCAGCAAGGCCGACCTGACTGACCCTATGATACTGGAGAAGGGCAGCACACTGGAAGAAGCTGCTGAGAGCCTCCATAAGGACTTCTATCAAAATTTGAAGTATGCTGTCGTTTGGGGCTCAGGAAAATATGATGGGCAGAGGGTTAGCAAGGAACATGTACTTCAAGATGGCGACATAGTCGAGTTTCATATCTAGACTTACGCAGTTATTTTCTGGCTCTAATAATAAGGGTATGTGCGGAGAAACTTGAAACCTTCATAGCACGTTGTTTGCACTATCACACATTCTGGACATTGGTGTAGTAATCAAATTGAGATGTCGTGATATAATCTATTTGTAATTCTGAATTATGTGAGGAGGTTATTATGGATTGGTTCATGAGTACAGGTATCAGAGTCATCGTTATTATCGCTATTGCCGTCGCAGTCTTCCTTATTTGCCGTCCGATAATACGTTCTGCCATAAAAAGAATCGTGTCTCACCGGATGGCTGGCGAAGACGAAACGGATATCCAGCAGCGGACAGACACATTATCTTCCATACTTGTTAAAATCGCCGGAATAATTATCCTGATTCTCGCAGTAATCACGATATTGCCTGAATTCGGTGTGAATATTACCACCCTCATTGCCTTTATTGGTGTTGGAGGTCTGGCTATCGCTTTCGCTGCCCAGAGCCTGATAAGGGACTTCATTGCGGGCTTCTTTATTCTCCTGGAAGACCACTATAGCATCGGTGATGTGGTATCTATTGCGGGAGTCGCTGGTGTTGTCGAGGATATCAGTTTGCGACGCACTGTACTTAGAGATATAGATGGTAATGTGCATTCAGTCCCTAATGGCAAGGTAGAATTGTCCACCAATATGACCAAGAAATATTCCAGGGTCAATCTTAATGTGTCGGTAGGCTATGGCGAGAACCTGAAACATGTTATTGATACTATCAACAGAATTTGCCAGGAGATGGCGGAAGACCCGCAGTGGAAAGATGATTTTATCACAACACCCTCGGCTTTAAGGGTAGATAAGCTGGGCGATTCGGGAATAGACATTAAAATCCTGGGAGATACCAAGCCATCGAAGCAGTGGGCTATTATGGGTGAACTACGGCTTCGCCTGAAAGACGCATTCGATAGCGAGGGTATAGAAATACCCTGGCCTCACACGAAGGTATATTTCGGGAATGCCCCGGCTGTTATCAGTGAAAACTAACAGGCTGTCAAGCAGCAGAGCATCCGTCATTCAGAAATAATGCTATTAAGGGACGGGGAATTTCGGTAAAAATAGGGGGTGTAGCATGGCTGTAGAACATTACGGAGAGGTATACCAGTGCAAAATCTGTGGCAACAAGGTGGAAGTAATAGAAGTTGGTGGTGGTACACTTATATGCTGCGGTAAGGAAATGAAGAGCATAGAGGATAAACCTGAAACCACGGTAAACTTACCGGATTCTGGCGGCGGATAAACTATCGGATCACTCGACATTCACGTTATTTACCAAAGTGGCCAAATTCTCCGCCAGGGCCTCAATATACTCCCTGTTTTCCAGCTTCGCCCGCCACTCTGACGGAATGGCTTCTATGCCGAGATATGCCCCGGAAATAGCCCCAGCCATGGCGGCTATAGTATCGGTATCGCCGCCCAGGCTTATAGCGTAAATCACGGTATCTTTATAGGATTGAGGCTGCCTTAGGAAGCAATAGATAGCCGTAGGCACTGACCTTGGTGCTTCTATACCATTTCCCAGCACGGCGACCACCTTCGCCTTATCTTGCTCGCCAAGTAACTCTCTTATTTGGGCTATTTTTTCCTTGTATAACTGGTCCTGGATGAAATTCTGGAGCTTGGAGAGAAAAACTTCCCTGTCAATATCTTCATCTGAAGGCGTGTTGAGAGCCAGGGCTACAGCGCAAGCCTGGAGTGCTGCTCCCTCCTTGCCCAATTCGTGAGAATGAGTGATGGAGCTTGACTGGTAAGCGATTTCCCTTAGCTTCTCCAGGTTACGGGAATACAGAAGTCCTACTGGCGCTACTCTCATGGCTGAGCCATTCCCAAAAGAGCCGCCCCTGTAAAGTCTATTTGCGGCGCTATACCATGCCTCGCCGCTCTTTATCATCCAAAAAATTCTGGGAGGTCCCGGCCCGTAGCCACGCCATGGCTCAGCCTCATAATTTTTTATGAAGGTTTGTGCCATGTGTTCTCCATCGAAGCCCTTGCTTTCTATCAGGGATTCAGCAATGCCGATGGTCATGTGAGTATCATCGGTGTAAATTAGCTGCTCCAGCTTCTCAGCAAGGGAAACGATATCCTCGCTTCTGGACATTCCCCTTCCTTCCCGCCCGGCGCCCAAAGCATCGCCGATTGCAGTCCCTACCAGACATCCCAGGAATTTCAACTTTAGTTTTCCTTTATACACGTCCCTCATTGCTCCATGCTACCTCTCGCAGCCAGTCTATAATTTTATAATTAGTGATGCTTCAAGATAAAAATGCTCAGGCATCAACTTCCAATAGTTGCAATTTTCCCAGCGCTTTATTATACTTAAATTAGTGGTTATAAGCGTAGGTTATCACGTCTCTGTGAAAGCTCTTCCGGGCTCACGCGCGAACGTTGGATGACCGAAACTCGAGCCAAGTATTATAAGAAAGGAGGTCATCCAATGGGATTTACAGAAAAAACGCTACAATGTTCTGAGTGTGGTGCTACATTCGCCTTTACCGCTGAGGAGCAGGAGTTCCATGCTGGTAGGGGATATACTAATGAGCCCAAGCGTTGCCCTGCTTGCCGTGAAGCAAAGAGAGCCCAGTACGATAGCTCCGGCGGTTACAGATCTAGCCGCCAAATGCATCCCGCAGTATGTGTCGAGTGTGGTAAAGACTGTGAAGTGCCCTTCGAGCCTCGAGAGGGCAGGCCAGTATATTGTAGTGAGTGCTACAGCAAGACTAAATTGGACAGTCAGCAATAATTTAATGCAGCTGGATTCAAAGGGGGCTGGAACCAAACCCAACCCCCGAAGGTTTAGAAGCAGAAGAATTCAGCGTGTTCTAAAAAGTTTGGCTGCACGAAGGGTAAGGCTATAAAATTTGAAAGGGGGTTAATATTGTGAATATATATGTAGGCAATTTATCTCGCGAGGTTGCCGAGGATGAATTGCGCCAGGCATTTGAGGCTTTTGGGCAAATCACATCGGTAAACATCATTAAGGATAGGTACAGCGGCGAATCCAGAGGTTTTGGGTTTGTTGAGATGGCAACGAAATCTGAGGCCCAGGCTGCAATCAACGGGCTTAATGGAACATCATTGGGGGAGCGGACGCTCAGTGTTAGTGAGGCACGCCCTCGCGACGAAGGTGGTGGCAGGAGGCCCTATGGCGGCGGCGGTGGCGGCGGCGGGTTTGGCGGAGGAGGTAGACGGCGTGATAGATACTAAGTTACTAGTATCTTACGAATTACGGCCTTTATAATAGTGACCTGAAGTTCCAGGCTGAGACAGGGAAGTTCGTTTTTCTCTTGTATTTCCTCTCTCGTCCACAACTCGAGGATCACGTTGCGTTGCCCGGTGTCGGCCCAGTCTCTTCCCCCTCCAGAAGGCTTTTTTTGAGCAGAGAGGCTTGGCGCTCCCGAAGCCAAGCGATATGGGCTGTAGAGTAGCCGTCGTCCAACCCCATCATCAACACACAAAAATCATCCAGGTAGCGCTCCACAGAGGAGAGGTCATGTCCTAGGCGAGTAGCGATGTCATGGGAGTGGACCCCTTGAGATACAGATGGACTGTCTGGGCCTTATGAGAGGTTCCTGGCGCATATGCCAGGGCCTGCCTTGACAGCCTTAAGGATGATGTGATATGACATATCGGAAAGAATTCGAGTGAAGAGGAGGTTATGTTGGATAGAGAAACAACAGCCGAAATCACAGCCAGAGGTCGATCGACAGGTCAGGTCAGGTGTATGAACTGCATGGAAAGGATTACACCACCAAAGGGGTCAAAAACATATAAGTGTCCTCATTGCGGCTTTGAGTGGCGCATAACCTGGCTATGGCCAGACTTTCCCAGGATAAGAGGACCGGTTTGGGATGTAAACAGGCGACTGACCATAGAAGCCACAGCTAAAACCAAAACGAGAAAGAGGGAGAGGTAGACATGGCTCTAAATAGAAAGATAGCTTATATTAATCTAACTACAGGTGAAATTGAGACAAAGCCTATTCCCATCGAGGTGCGAAAGAAGTTTCTCGGTGGTAGAGGGCTGGATATGTATTTGATGTACAACCATATAAAACCCGGGGTTGACCCCCTGGGACCGGATAATGTGGCCTTTGTTAGCGCCGGGATTCTGGTCGGTACTCTAGCCTCTGCCTCTGCCAGAACCCATATCGCTGGCAAGTCGCCGCTTACCGGCTTCGTTGGCAGCGCTAATATGGGCGGTTTCTTTGCCCCGGAGATGAGATTTGCTGGCTTTGACCATCTGGTAATAAAGGGGAAGGCAGAAAAACCAGTCTATCTATGGATTCATAATGGTGAAATCGAAATACGAGACGCCTCAAACATCTGGGGGAAAGACATTCGTGAGACTCAAGAGATTATTCGGGAAGAACTGGGCGATAGAGATATAAAGGTATTAACCATTGGCATAGCCGGTGAAAATCTGGTGAGGTTTGCCAATGTTATGACTGGACTTAAAAATGCCGGCGGCAGGACAGGGATGGGTGCACTCCTCGGCTCCAAGAACCTCAAGGCAATAGCAGTGAGAGGTACTATGGATATAAAAATAGCGCACCCCGTTGAAGCCCTGGAATATAATAAGCACATAATTGACATGGTAGTCTCTGCCAAGGTATCTAAGACACAGGGCAGATTAGGCACGCCATTTATCTGGGGAGCAACTAATTCCTGGGGCGGAATCAGGACTAGAAACTTCCAGACTAATCAATTTGAGAACTGTGATGCTATTGAGCCTGAAGCGATTGATGAACATGTGACCGGCTATGCCAGTTGTTTTGCCTGTCAGGTTCACTGCCGAGCCAAATATATTATTCCATCAGGTGAATATGCTGGTGTTTATGATGAGGGGCCTGAATATACAGTGCAGGGTGCCTTAACCGCAGAGACAGGGTGTGCCGATCTGGTTGCCCTGTTATCAGGTAGTCACCTGTTAAATGCGTATGGTATAGACTGTCTGGAGGCAGGAAGCATGATTGCCTGGGCAATGGAACTGTATGAAGCGGGAATCCTTACTGATAAGGATACCGGAGGCCTGGAACTAAGGTTCGGTAATGCTGAAGCACTTAATGAGATGATACACCGTATTGCCCGAAGAGAAGGACTGGGTGATATCCTGGCTGAAGGACCACTACGAGCCGCCAAGAAAATAGGCAAAAATTCTATTAAATATTTAATTCATGTAAAAGGTATGAGCAACCTTCACTCAGATGAGAGAGCAACCCCAGCTCTGGCACTGGGTATAGCCACCGGTTCAAGAGGTTCTGACCACTTGAGAAGCAGGCCAGCAATTGACCTTTACGGGTTGCCAGAACCAGTCCTGAGAAGGATATATAGTCAGCCAGTTCCCTATGATGGTCCGCTAACCTCACATTGGCAAGACTATGACGGGAAACCTTGGATGGTAAGATGGCAAGAGATGTGCTATGAGGCAGTGGATTGTCTGGGTATATGTAAGTATCACACGATATTCCTTGGACCGAACTTCCCCAACTTTGAGGAGTGGTCTAAACTACTCTACTACAACACGGGGCTAGAGTTATCACCACTGGATATCTGGAACGTTGCTGACAGGTGTTACACCATAGAAAGGCTGTTCAACATCAGGGAAGGGCTAACCCGAAAGCATGACTGGCTGGCTGACCGATACTATGATGAACCAACTACACGAGGTGTACCTGCCGCTTGTGGCAAGACGATAGACAGAAAGAAGATGACCAAGATGATAGACGAATACTACGAGCATCATGGCTGGGATGAGAATGGAGTTCCCCGCCCGGAGACCCTGAAGAAACTGGGTATAGATAAAGAGCCATCTCATATGCTCTAGCATCTGCAAAATGCTCTAAGGAGGACTATTTAATGGCAAAGGTTCTAGTGATAGATTATGAGAAGTGTACTGGCTGCCGAATATGTGAGCAGGTTTGTGCTGTAAAACACGAAGGTGTAGTCAATCCTGCCCGAAGTCGGATAAAAATAATCAAGTGGGAGCAAGAGGGACGATATGTCCCCATGGCCTGTCAACAATGTGAATCAGCTCCCTGCCAGACAATATGCCCGGTAAAGGCTATTTCTCGCGACGAGAGCCTACATAGAGTAATGGTTGATTACGACATATGTATTGGCTGCCGGATGTGTGTTGCTATCTGCCCCTTTGGTGGTATGTCATTTGATCCCCTGGCTCAAAAGGTAATAAAGTGTGACTTCTGTGATGGCGACCCCCTTTGTGCCAAGTTCTGTGAAGTAAATGCCATACAATATGTGGATGCCAGTGAACAGAGCATTGAGAAGCAGGTAGCAATCGCAGACAAATTCTCAGGGACACTGCGGAAGGTTGCCGCAGCCATAGCCTCTGTATAGTACAGACCCCCACGCAAAAGAAACACCACCTGCGTAAGTATTATGTCAATGGCAAGACTCGCTCTTCTGTTGGCAAGCAAGGTCGCTCAAGGGAGCCTTCCAGTCGTCGGAACCAGGGCATTGGTACCAGAGGGGCGAGGGTGATTAGTAGATATACTTGCCAGAAATGAACCGGGTATAATGAGTCTGGGCTAAAGCAAGACCTAAGCTGTGAGCATCGTGGCGATTTGAAAGGTAAGGGAAGCAGTGAGCGTTAAGATAAACATCCATCCCTTCTTATCTCAGCATACTAATGACCAAGACGTGGTTGAAGTTAACGGGAGCACTGTTGGCCAGTGTCTTGAGCAGTTAGTTGCCCGGTTTCCTGGGCTCAGGCAATGGCTGTTTGAAAAGGATGGTAAGTTAAATAGACTCGTTGAAATCTATGTTAACGCGGAAAGCTCCTACCCAGAAGAACTGGCTAAGCCAGTTAAGGACGGAGATGAGCTTCATATACTAATTATAATTTCTGGAGGGTGAGGCAAGGGCGCCCTCTGTCCAGTACTTAGCCTATTTCTTAACAGGCTCAAAGGCAAAAAATACCCGCTCTGCCGTTATTGTTTCTTTTCTGAGTTCTATCGGGTGGGCTGGAACATCAAATACTACAAGCTGAACTTCATCACCTTCCTTGAGAGTTTCTGGGGGGCAGTTTATCATCCGACTGAGTATGTGCCTGACCGGACTGTTTTTACCCAGGTCAATCCAAGCATCAATTAAAGGTGGCTCGTAGCATATGGGGACCCCTCCCCATTTCTCTACGACAACTACCACCTTGCCTTTCTTTGGCAACTCGATCCACTCAAGCTCGTCAGAGTAGCACTCAGGGCATATCACTCGAGGCGGATATGCCACCCGCCCACACTTCTTACATTTCGTTGTTGTAAACTTGCCTTCCCGAAGGTTTTCGTAGAATTTGTATATCCGGTTAAACTCCTTAGCCTCGATTGGCCAAATATCCAGTGTAGGAGAATATCTTCCTTCCAAGAAAGGAATCCATGCTGTTGCCATCCTTCGCCTCCTTTATTTTCTGGGCTCTCTGCCGTAGATAACAATCGTGTGCTCCACATTGGAGCCACTCAAGTTGTGTGTAAGACCAATTGCTGCTTTATTGACCTGGTGTACAGCTCTTCCTTGAAGTTGCCTTAATATCTCTATAGCCTGACGAACCCCGGTTGCCCCGAAGGGATGCCCGCAGGAAAGAAGACCACCATCAGTATTAGTGGGGATGGCGCCCCCCAGCTTTGTCTGCCCTGAGTCCACAAAAGGTCCACCTTCTCCCTTTTTGCAGAATCCTAGCTCCTCTACCTCGACAATCTCGGAAATGCTAAAGCAATCATGTACCTGAGCAACATCGACCTTATCAGCGCTAATTTTCGCATTTGCATAGGCTTTTTTAGCGGCCAGCCTCAAATGTGGCCAATCTCCTAAATGCTCTCCGGGCCAGTTAGCACTTACGCTGTGAAGCGACACTTGAGCTCCTCCAAGGATATAAACGAGTGGCCTATCGCTGAGCTCCCTTGCCTTCTCCTCAGAAGCAATAATTACTGCCGCAGAGCCATCCGTCAATGGACAACAATCATATAATCCAAGAGGAGCGGCTATCTCAGTTGCATTGAGGACATCTTCCATCGTCAGCTTCCTTTGAAAATGACCTTTGGGATTAGCATAACCGTAATCATAATTTATTACGGAAACCATCCCCAATTGCTCCCTTTTTGTCCCGTAATGTTTCATATGTTCCTTGGCAATCATCGCAAACCATAGCGGCGGAGGCCCGATACCTTGCGGCCCATCCCAGTCGTGGTCTATAGCAGCAATCTCATCGTATTGCACCTGCCATCTCTCAGGAGTGTAAAGTTTTTCACAGCCCACCACCATCACTACGTCAGACATTGCGCTCTCTACGAGTCCCTTTGCCAGGAGAATTCCTGTGCTCCCACCTGCACAAAGGACGTCCACCCTAGCGCAGATAGAAGTCGGTTTTAACCCCAGTCTCTCAGCCACGACAGGAGCTGTATTGGCTTGGACAGAACGCCTTCCAACAAAAGTGGAGGAAAAAAGCAAACCGTCAATACTCGCTGGCTTAAGTCCAGGTATATCATCCAGACATTCCTTGGCTGCTTCCTGAACCATATCTATATAACTTGCCTCCCTGACACCCCATTTGCACATGCCGCCTCCAACTATACAAGCATTCCTTCCAGCCATTCTTGACCTCCTATATCAAAGGCTCTTTATTTTTAATTGCCGAGAGCAATCCCAGAGTCGTCACTGTTGCTGGCTGTAGTCATAGAAGCCCTTGCCCGTCTTCACACCTAATTCACCAGCCTCAACCTTCCTTCTCCATAATGGAGAAGGCCTATAACACTCTCCAAGCTCATCTCGCATATAATCCAGGGAGTGCAATCCGACCGGTATCCCATTGACTATGTCCTGTGACTTAAATGGACCCATAGCATGCCCCAGTCCTAACTGGCACCCCTTATCAATGTCCTCAGCAGTGGCTACACCTTCTTCAAGCAACTTAATTGCCTCATTACAAAACACTAGAAACAATCTGGTCACAACGAAACCCGGGACATCCTTATTGACAATAATCGTCTCCTTGCCCATCTTGGCCGACATGTCCTTAATGACCTGGCAGGTCTCGTCCGAAGTCTTGGTTCCACGAATTATCTCCACCAATTTCATTACCGCTACCGGGTTGAAAAAGTGCATCCCTATCACCCTGTCCTGTCGCCGGGTTAGCGAACCTATGGCAGTAATACTAAGTGCTGAGGTATTAGAAGCGAGTATTGTTTCCGGAGCACACGCCTCATCCAGCCGCTTAAACATCTGCTGCTTTAGCTCCATCTCCTCAGTAATACTTTCAATCACCGCCTGAGCTCCTTCTACCGCTCGTTTAAGGTCAGTAGTACCTTCAATACGGCCAAACACTTTGTCGGCTTCTTCCTGGGTCATTTTGCCCTTGTCGACAAAATACTTCTTTAAATTGCCTTTAATGGCGTTCATGCCATTTTGGACAAACCTGTCTTCAATATCCGTCATTGACACTTCGTAACCGTTATTAGCCAGGAGCTGAGCAAGCTGACTACCCATGACCCCAGCGCCTACAATACAGACCTTGTTGACCTTCATTTTGTTTCCCCCTTTTTAATACTTTCTGCAATCAGAAATTAGTAGCATGTCAAAGAGCGGACATTTCTCCAGGATTTCCTCTGACAGGCAAGCACCCTCAGGGTGTACATCAAGGTGAATATAATACCTTGTCTTCGAAAGCGTGTCAATATTCGCATGGGTCATGTTACGGGAAGTTGGATAAACTGGATTCAGAGAAGCCCGTAGTATATTGTTGGGCAACAACAGTTCCGTTCGAGAGACTCTTATCTGGGGTGATGCCGGGTCACCCCGGACTTCGCCAGAACCGTGGGGAACGCCAGTTTTCCGGCCGTATCATCCCGGCGGCACTGCGGACAGAGTTCGATAAACTCACCAGCGAGGCCCATCTCGGCCAGTATTTCCTTCAGGCGCTCCACAGTCGGTAATGGTAGATAGTAGCGCCCGCAGCGCGGGCAAACCACGGAATTCTCGGTGATACCCTCGCGGATGGCGAGTTGCCTGATATCTTCGACAAATTCTGCATACTTGACACCAGCCGGACACAGCTGGGCACAAACATCACATTCCAGGCAAAACCAGATATTCGAGTCCTTTAAGATGTCCAGCCCCAGCAGCGCCTTTTTGATGATGCCCCGGGCAGAGAACAAGAAGGAGAACCTGTCATAGAACTCGGCCATGGGGCAACTGGCAACGCACTTTCCGCACTCAACACAGAGGGCTAGTTTCTTCTCGTCGATGATTTCGGCCAGCGGGTCTCTCCCGCCAACAACTTTTCCTTCTTGTTTCATCAGTCGCTGGGTATCTCCTCTAGCTGTTTAAGGGTAAAAACCGGACCATCCAGGCAGACATACTTACTGCCGATGTTACAGCGTCCACACTTACCGACGCCGCACTTCATCCTTCTCTCCAGAGTGGTGATTATGTGCTCGCTGGAGAATCCCAGTTCGTTCAGGGCCTCAATAACGAATTTAATCATTATTGGCGGTCCGCAGGTAATGCTGGTAGTATTCTCCGGGGAAGGATTGATTTCCCTCAGGAATGTCGGCACCAGCCCCACATTCCCCTTCCACTCCTCATCACCACGGTCAACGGTGAGATGCAGTCTGGTATTGTCCACCTCCTGCCATTCTTCATATTCGCTGGTGAAGACGAGGTCCTGTGGGCTCCTGGCGCCATAGATGATATCAATCTTGCCGTACTTTGCTCGATTATCGAAGACGTTGAGGATGACCGAGCGCAACGGTGCCAGCCCAATGCCGCCACCAATGATGAGCAGGTTCTGCCCCTCCATCTCCTCAAGAGGGAAGAAATTCCCGAAGGGGCCACGAATACCTATTTTATCCATGGGCTTAAGTTCATGGAGAGCATTGGTCAGCTCCCCAACCCTTCTGATGCTGAACTCGATGGTCTCCGGGCGGGTCGGCGAAGAAGTAATTGATATCGGTGCCTCTCCCACGCCGAGCACCGATACCTCGGCGAACTGGCCGGACTTATATTCGAATTTCCCGGTCCCATCCGAACCATCAATAGTCACCCTAAAGGTGGTGACATCTATCGTCTCCGGCCTCATGCTCTGGATGGTCGCCATACGCGGCAGATATATATTCTCACTCATTTCCGGCTTTCCCACTGGTTACATCTTCTATTATTTGGGTAATATCTATGTTGACCGGACAGTACCTGAGGCACCGGCCACAACCGACACAGGCCAACTCACCATTCCGGTCATGGAAGTACTTGAATTTATGGAAGAAACGCTGCTGTACCCTCGCCTTCCGGTCCGGTCTGGGGTTCTCCCCGCTCGCCATCAGGGTGAATTCGGGGAACATACAGCTGTCCCAGCAGCGGAATCTCTCTCCGCCCTCATCCAGGCTGACATCAGCGATGTCAAAACAGTGACATGTCGGACACAGGTAGGTGCAGATGCCACATCCCAGGCACTTCATGCCGATGCTCTCCCAGTAATCGCCTTCATAAAGCGGTGCCATTTTATCGGCGATAGCTTTGACATCCAGTCTCTTCATCCCGGCAAGCCCGGCTTTCCTGGCTTCTCTGAGCTGTTCCTCATCCCCCCGAAGCTCGGCAAAGAATTTGGCAAACCGGTCAAGCAGGGCTGCCCCTTTCTCAGTGGATGCCTCTACCAGATAGCGGTCGCCGATGTCGCTGAACAGTATATCGACATCCTCCCCCGAAGCAGGGTCTATGCCAAAGGTCGGGCAGAAACAGGTCTCGGCGGGGTCGAAACAGGCAAGACCGATGAGTGTCGTCTTCTCCCTCCTGTTCAGGTAATAACTATCCTCGTACTGCCCGCTAAAAACCATATCCATGAGGCGCAGGCTGCGCGCATCACAGGGACGGATACCGAAGATTACCTGCTCACGGTCTGCTTCGGCACCTGGCTCTGTCCTGAACCCCCGGCTATCATCCCTGGAAAATCGGAAGAGGGTCTCCGTCTGCGGGAAGAAAGCGTTCTTGGGAGACAGCACCGAGTTGATGTAGTCCAGCGTGACCTCGCTGCCCGATTCCACCCGCCGGAAGGAAACGTTATTGTCCCGCACCGGCGCAAGCAAATGGTAGCTCTGCGCTAGTTTGTCCAGTAGTTCGGTCAGCCTGTTCTTCTCGATTATTCTACTATTCGTCTGACTTACCATATCAACCCCTAGAGAAACTCATCAAGGTCACCGACCTTATACGTTGTCAGTGGTGGCTGCTGCTCAATGTCAATCCCGGCGGTATAGTCAAATAGCTCCAGTAAGTCCTTTTCCACCTTCTTGTTCAGGCTTCGCAGTGGAATATTCATCGGGCATGCCCGCTCGCACTCACCGCAGTCAATACATCTCCCGGCAACGTGGAAGGCACGTACCAGGTGATAAACCAGATTCTCCGAGACATCGTTCGCTTTAGTAATCCAGCGCGGCGCCTTTTTATCAAAGATACATTCCGGGCAGGTACAGACCGGGCAGATATTGCGGCAGGCATAGCAGCGGATACACTGGCTTAACTCCCTGTTCCAGTAGAGCGCCTTCTCTTCTGAAGATAGCGCCTCCTGTTCCTTAATCAGACTGTAATCGTCACCTACCCAGGGCAGGCTGGAGACGGCTTCTCCGAGCAGCACGTCGTAGACTAGTGGAGTGGGATATTTACAGACCAGGCACTCACCCCGTAGTACCTTTTCCTTCTCCACCCGTTGCGTGCCCCCCTTGAGGGTAACCAGGAAGGCGTCACCTTTATCCTCCACCGCGACCACCTCACCCGGCGAGATACCCAGCACTGCCAACAGCTTTTCCCTGTCCACAATACCGCTACAGGGGACACCCACGATGAAAACCTTATCCCGGTCGATCTGATTCTCTTTGAGCAACTCCACCACTGACCGGGAATCGCACCCCTTGACCATGATACCTACCTTCCCTTCAACGTTTTTGAAATCCAGCAAGTATTTGGAGAGGTTATTGGCACAGAGAGGGTTCCAGACCAACCGGGAAGCCGCCTGCCCGCTTTTCAGAAAGCACGGCGTTACATGCAGGCTATCAGAGCCCGTTTCATAGCCGATAAAATGGCCGATGCTGCCATCTTCAAACAGTTTCTTAACGCTGGTCTGTACTTCTTCTGAGGTTGCTTTCATCTCTTGTCTACCCACCTGTTGGGACCCAGCGCCGTTATTTTATCTGTCGTCTCCTTGACCACAGCCGAGAATTTGGCGCCTTCGGCGGCCGATACCCACCTCAGCTGGAACCTTTCCGGCTCGATACCGATGTAATCCAGCAATCTCTTGAGGACATGCGCCCGCCTTCGGGTCAGGTAATTACCCTCTGAATAATGACACTCTCCGGGATGACAGCCGAGTATCATTACTCCGTCAAGACCATTGGCCAGAGCTCTGATTACCAGCTCCGGGGGTACCCGACCGGAGCACATTACCCTTATCACCCGCACGTCCGTTGGCATCTGGAAACGGGAGACGCCGGCCAGGTCAGCACCGGCATAGGCACACCAGTTACAGCAGAAGGCGAGGATTTTCGGTTTAAATTCGGTTTGGACTTCTTTAGTATCCTGCAACTCTATCTCTTTCCGCTCAGGGCATTAACCATGCTCAGTAGCTGCATATCGGTAAAGCCTCTTTGCTGTATCGCCCCATTAGGGCAAGCCGCAGCACAAAGCCCGCAGCCTTTACACAGGGCGGTATTAACCTCGGAGACAATCTTACCTTCAAGCCCCCTTATTTCAGATTCCTTCAGTTCGATAGCATCAAAGGGACATACCAGAGCACAGGTCCCACAGCCCTTGCAGATTTTGGGGTCGACTGTAGCTGTTATTGCCTCCACCTTGACCAGGCCCTGCCTCAAAGGAATCGCTGCCTCTGAGGCGGCGGCATATCCCTGAGTGATACTCTCCCGAATATCCGCCGGCCACCGACAGGAACCGCCAACGTAGACACCGTCCGTGGCGAACTCGACGGGGCGCAACTTGACATGAGCCTCAAGAAAGAAGCCCCCATCGCCTATCGGCACCTTAAGCATTCTGGAAAGTTCTTCATTATCATCATTGGGAATTAGAGGAGTAGCCAGAACCAGCAGGTCACAGGGAAGCTCCAGCTCCATATCCATTAATTCATCATATACCCTTACCAACTCAACCCTTTCTGCCCCGATAACCTGTGGGAGTTTACTCGGGGTATATCTGATAAACCTGACGCCGGCTTCCTTGGCTTCTCTATAGTACTCTTCAAACTCCACGCCATAGGTCATCAGGTCTCTATACAGCACGTAGACCTTGGCTTCCGGGTTAATTTCCTTCATCAAGGCAGCGTTCTTGATGGCAGTCATACAGCATACCCTCGAACAGTAGGGCCGTTCGGGTATCCGTGCCCCCACACAGTTAATCATCACCACATTCTGGAACTCTCCCAGCTCGCCATCCTTCAGCCGCTGCTCCAGGTCAAGCTGAGTAAGCACATTAGCTAATTCCCCGTAGCGATATAGCTCCGGCTTGAGCACCTGAGCGCCAGTGGCCACGATAATCACCCCGGCCTTGAAGCTGACTTCCTTCCCACCTTCATCCACGCTGATATCGAAATTACCGATATATCCGCTGGCAGCCTTGACCACAGCCGGCATATGGAGCCTTATCTTGGAGTGACCCTCCACTGCCTTAACTATACTCTCGACCAGTTCGCTGGGGTCTTTATTGATAGTGAAAATCCGGTTGAGTTTGAGCAACCGCCCACCCAGTTTTGGCTCTTTCTCCACTAGATGCACCTCAAAACCCTGGTTAGCCAGATTGAGGGCGGCGCTCATTCCGGCAACGCCACCGCCAATGACCATGGCTGCCGGGTAAACGTCAGATTCAAATTCCTCCTGAGCATCCAGCCACCGGGCCTTGGCTACCCCCATCTTTACCAGCTCCTTAGCCTTCTCAGTGGCCTCCCGCCGGTTCTTCATGTGAATCCAAGAACAATGTTCTCTGATGTTGACAAACTCAAACAGGTACGGATTCAGTCCCGCATCCGCGCAGGCATTACGGAACAGCGGCTGGTGGGTTCGGGGGGTACATGAAGCCACCACCACTCGATTGAGGTCATATTCTTTAATGGCATGCTTTATGGAAGAGATACCCTCCTCGGAGCAGGTATACATGTTAGCCTCGGCATGTACCACATAGGGCAAGCTCTTAGCATACTCTACTACCTGGGGGACATCCACAATCCCTCCGATATTAGTGCCGCAATGGCAGATAAAAACTCCAATACGAGGTGCCGCCATTTAGTCCTCCCTGCTCAGGAATTCTGCCGCCCGGGCCGCGGCCGCCGATGCCTGGACCACCGAATCCGGGATATCCTGTGGTGCCTGGCAGAAGCCACAGGCAAAGATTCCGGGTATTTCCGTGTCTACCGGGTGAAACAATCTATCCGGAATGTCGACAAACTGATAATCATTCAGGCTTAGGTGCAGCATATCGCTTATATCTTTTGTGCCACCGGACGGAATCAACGCCTGGCAGAGCACGACCATATCTACCTCCATGCTTGTTCTGGTTCTGGCGGTGGTCTCCTCGTACCAGACAATGGGGTTCCCGTTGTCCGGGTTTTCCGTAATCTTACTGGGGCGGCTTCTGATATAGGTCACCTTATACTCCTGCTCAGCCCGGGCAATATATTCCTGGAACCTTTTGCCCACCGCTCTCATATCTGTATAGAAGATGAAGGCCTTTAAATCAGGATAGTGCTCGTTGGCCAGAATAGCTTCCTTGGTAGCATGCATACAACAAACACTGGAGCAATACAGCTTATGATGGGTATCCCGTGAACCGACACATTGAATAAAGGCCAGCCTCTTTGGTGTTTTCCCATCGGATGGTCGCTGCAATTGCCCCTCAGTTGGCCCTGAAGCGCTGATCATGCGCTCGTACTGCATGGCCGTAATTACATTTTTGACCTTGCCGTATCCGTACTCCTCCAGCGCCGAGGGGTCATAGAGGTCAAAACCGGAAGCGAGAATAATGGCATCAACCTCCGCCTCAATTATTTCATCTTCCTGGTCATAGTTTATCGCCCCGGCCTGGCAGAAGTTCTCACAGGTCCGGCAGTTGCCCGTCAGAAAATGAATACAGACCTCCCGGTCAATCACCGGAACCTTAGGTACTGCCTGAGGGAAGGGTACATAAATGGCTGACCTTGGATTTAAACCGACGTTGAACTCAGAGAGAATCGGTCTGGGTTCCTTACCGGTGATATCCTCCAGTTTAATGGCTCCGGTAGGACAAACAAAAGCACAGGCACCACAGGCCTGGCATACCTCCGAATGTACATGGAAGGGGGTATCTATCTTCCGTTCCAGCCCTC
The DNA here is from genome assembly GCA_049678605.1 of Dehalococcoidia bacterium. Lineage (GTDB taxonomy): Bacteria > Chloroflexota > Dehalococcoidia > GIF9 > AB-539-J10 > RBG-13-51-36. The sequence continues at coordinate 2,171 of JBAUEM010000074.1, read as the reverse complement.
TGCCGGAAAAACTGATGGCGCTTACCCCCATTCTCTCCTCGCAGATACGCGCACATAAACCACAGAGAATGCAGTTATCATCCTCCAGCTTAAACCGCGGCTTTTTAATCCCGTAACTCTTAGCCAGTTCCTGAATCAACGGTACGTTTGGACATCTGGCCAGGAGCAGCTCCAATATCATCCGGCGTCCTTTTATTACTGCCTCCGAGTTTGTAATGACTTCCAGGCCCTCTTCAACGGGGTAATTGCAGGAAGTTACCAGCCTTTTTCGGCCCCTGCTGGTGATTTCCACAGTACAAAGGCGGCAGGCTCCGAAGGGTTCCAGCGCCGGATGATAACAGAGGGTAGGGACGTCAATACTGTTGGCCTGGGCAACCTGTAAGATATACGTCCCTTCCTCAGCCATTACTGCCTTGCCATCAATTGTTAGATTTACCATGGTTAACCTTTTCCTCTTGCTAGAACCCTGTCCTCAACCGGAGGTGGCACCGGCTCACCAGAAAGCCGCCGCACTGCACTAAAACGGGGCGGGCAAACTTCAAAGCAGGTGTTACACTTGGTACACTTTGTCTGGTCGATGACATGAATCTGATTCTTGCTACCACTTATGGCCTCGACAGGACACTGCCTGAGACAAATCATACAAGCCTGGCATTTCTCAGGGTCGATATAATAAGAGATGAGCGGTTTACAGACATAGGCAGGGCAGCGTTTCTGTTCAATGTGGGCCAGGTATTCGTCCCGGAAGTATTTCAGAGTGGACAGTACCGGATTGGGGGCCGAGGTACCCAGCGCACATAGCGAGAAGTCTTTGACCATCGCGGCGACCTCTTCCAGGAGTTCAATATCTTTCTTTTCCCCTCTTCCCTCGGTAATATCAGTCAGTATATTCAGCATCTGCTTTATGCCCTCACGGCAGGGGACGCATTTCCCGCAGGACTCACCGGCAAGAAAATTGAGGAAGTATCTGGCGGTATCAACCATACAGGTATCCTCATCCATTACAACCATGCCGCCCGAACCCATCATGGAGCCCACCTTGCTGAGCTCGTCAAAATCTACGGGGAGGTCAATAAACTTCTCCGGGATAACACCCCCGGAGGGACCGCCGGTCTGGACTGCCTTGAACTTCCTTCCGTCGCGAATCCCACCACCAATATTAAAAATAATCTCCCTGAGCATCATACCCATGGGTACTTCCACCAGCCCGGTGTTGTTCACCTTGCCCACCAGAGAGAATATCTTGGTTCCCTTACTGCCTTCCGTCCCGATGCCCCGGAACCAGTCAGCACCGTTATTGATGATGAGCGGCACCGTCGCCCAGGTCTCAACATTATTCAGATTGCTCGGCCTGTCCCATATTCCTTTTACCGCAGTGCGGATATACTTCGGTCTGGGTTCTCCTACCTTGCCCTCTATAGCCGTCATCAGGGCACTGGACTCACCCGAGACAAAGGCGCCAGCACCACGATGAACCTTAACATCAAAGTCAAAGCCTGAGCCCAGGATATTTTCACCGAGCAGCCCGTATTCCCTCGCCTGTTCTAAGGCTACATTTAGATTCGATACAGCCAGGGGATATTCCTGCCGCACATAGACAAACCCCTGACTGGAGCCAATAGCATAGGCGCCAATGATTAGACCTTCCAGCACGCTGTGAGGATTACCTTCAAGCAGGCTCCGGTCCATGTAGGCCCCGGGGTCACCCTCATCAGCGTTAACGATTACGTATTTTATTTCACCGGGCGCGTTGCGGGTAGTTTCCCATTTTATTCCTGTGGGAAATCCTCCTCCCCCCCGGCCTCTTAGATTAGATTTCTTTATCTCCTCTAAAACCTGCTCGGGAGTCATTTGGAACAAAGCCTTGGATAATGCACTATATCCGCCAAGGGCTATGTAGTCATCTATTTCCCTGGGATTTATATACCTGTTATTCCCAAATACAATGCGCATTTGATTTTTATAGAAGGGAATATCCGGGTCCTTGGTTATCTTCTCGCCTGTTACAGGGTCTTCATAGAGGAGCCTCTCAATAACTCGCCCTTGGGCCAGTGTTGCGGAGACTATTTCCGGAACATCCTCAAGCTTTACTTTCACATAGCAAATTTCCTGAGGAAAGATAACTACAACAGGTCCTTGCTCGCAAAATCCATGACATCCTGTAGCTTTAG
>JBAUEM010000073.1:0-11604 GCA_049678605.1 Dehalococcoidia bacterium | reverse complement strand
CACCACCAAGACTGATGGCACTTATCCTGTCTCCGCAAACCCCGGCTCCGGCTATGTCTTTGACCACTGGACCACAAGTGGTGGTGTTAGCGTATCAAGCGCAAACTCGCAATCAACCACGGCGACCGTCACTGGTACCGGCAGCATAAAGGCATGGTTTACCCAGCCTATGCGGACGATAACCTTCTATACCGACCCCACCGCTGGTGGGACAATAACCTTTGCTGGCTCTACCTACAGCAACGGGCAGAGCACCACCAAGACTGATGGCACTTATCCTGTCTCCGCAAACCCCGGCTCCGGCTATGTCTTTGACCACTGGACCACAAGTGGTGGTGTTAGCGTATCAAACGCAAACTCGCAATCAACCACGGCAACCGTCACTGGTACCGGCAGCATAAAGGCATGGTTTACCCAGCCTATGCGCACGATAACCTTCTATACCGACCCCACCGCTGGTGGGACAATAACCTTTGCTGGCTCTACCTACAGCAATGGACAGACCACCACCAAGACTGATGGTGCTGATCCTGTCTCGGCAAATCCCCCCTCTGGCTATGTGTTTGACCACTGGAGTACAAGTGGTGGTGTTAGCGTATCGAATGCAAACTCGCAGTCAACCACGGCAACCGTCAGTGGTACCGGCAGCATAAAGGCGTGGTTTACCACAGGACCTCAGCACACGATAACCTTCTATACTGATCCCCCCGCTGGTGGGACAATAACCTTTGACGGCACCACCTATAGCAACGGACAGAGCACCACCAGACCTGATGGCTCTTACCCGCTCTACGCGAATCCCGCCCCTAACTGTTTGTTTGACTACTGGAGTACAACCGGTGGGGTGAGCGTACCAAATCCAAACTCTCAGTCCACTACTGTTACTGTCAGCGGTGATGGCAGCATAAATGCGCGGCTTGAATGTTATGGGCAGGGTGTACTTTATCTTGACCCGAGTGATAGCAGCGCGCCATATTGCGACACCAAAGAAGTGCAGATCCGGGTGAATACGGAGGACGATGGTGTCTGGATGAATGGTGGCTCGATAGTGTTAACTTATGAATCAGGATGCGCTGATGTAACAAATGTTGTATTTGATCCCATGTGGAGTGTGACCGCGTGGGACTCAGAAACCCCTGGGCAAGAGACCGTGGGCTTCTTGATTCCTGCTGAGGACCTATCGCCTGATAACTATCTGGTTGCCACCTTAACAATCCACTGCGTGAATGATAGCTTAGAGGGATGTATAACCGACCTCGCTTTTGCTGAAGGTACGATACTGACAAACGTTGCCGGCCAAGAAATCTACCCAGAGCTTGAGCATGGAACTTTTGAATGCATGCCTTGCACCTGCGGCGACACCAATTGCGATGTCGATCATAGGGTGAACATAGCCGATGCATCACTATTGTTTAGCCACGTAATTCTAGGGTATCCAATCTGCTGCGAGGGATGTGCAGAATGGTGTGGGAATGTTAATTGTGTCGGTGGAGTGAATATAGCCGACGCATCACTATTATTCAGCCACGTGATCCTGGGATATCCAATAGAGTGCTGTCCCACTGAACTAGCGCTGAAAGCTTCTTCATCAAGTGGGAGTGGAGAGCTTTACCTTGACCCGAGTGACAGCAGCGCGTCATATTGTGACACAGCAGAAGTACAGATCCGGGTGAATACGGGGGACGATGGTGTCTGGATAAATGGTGGCTCGATAGTGTTAACTTATGAATCAGGATGCGCTAATGTAACAAATGTTGTATTTGATCCCATGTGGAGTGTGAAAGCGTGGAACTCAGAAACCCCTGGGCAAGAGACCCTGGGCTTCTTGATTCCTGCTGAGGACCTATCGCCTGATGACTATCTGGTTGCCACCTTAACAATCCACTGCGTGAATGATAGCTTAGATGGATGTGTCACTGACCTCGTTTTTGCTGAAGGTACGATACTGACAAATATTGCTGGCGAAGAGATCTATCCGCAAACGGAGGATGGAACATTCCGATGTATGGCACCATTCACCTTGACAGTAACCTCGGATGGCTGCTGCCTTATAGACGTGTCTTACGAGGGCTTCTCCGGCGAAGTGCTTCCCTACGAGACTGAACTCTTCGAAATCCCTTGCGGTACCAATATAACCCTTACCGCCGATGACAGCGAGGAAGGCTGCAACTTCATTGAATGGGCGGTTGATGGCGAGCCAGTTTCTGGCAATCCCATAGATGTCACCATGGATTCAGATCACACCGCCATCGCCACTTGCTATGGGGATGGAGTGACGATGGTAAGCATAGATGCCCCAGATGAGGTGGCAGAGGGAAGTGACTTTATTGCCAATGTGACTGTGGATTACGTGGAGAACTACAATTCTTGTGGCTTTGATGTTACCTATGACCAATCAATTATAACTGTTACCGATGTCACAGATGGCGAGATCGATGGGCACACCGTTGAAGTAGGTCCAGGCGACTGGACGTACATTCCCCCTGGCCCAGACCCAGGAAAAATCAGGGTGATCGCTCAGATGGGAGGTATGCCCGGGCCTGGAGTCACTGGAACAGGCTACATTGCCCAGATACACTACCATGTTTTGGGCTCTGTTTGTAATACCAGTAACATACATTTGGAGAATTTGGCGATGTATGACTATCAGGCTAAGAAGATACCCACCACTACACGCGATGATATGGTTACTGTTGGTGTCTCTCTGGTGATAACCACAACCGGGCTTCCTGACGGGGAGGTGGGAAACATCTACTCAGCAACTCTTGAGGCAACTGGTGGTGTGACACCCTATACCTGGGAGGCGCCAGGATTACCTGCTGGCTTGACCTGCTCCGGGGCTGGAGTGATCTCAGGGACTCCGGTAGGGGAAGTTGGTGACTTCAGTGTCACGGTCACTGTCACCGGTGCTCTAGGTAACACTGATGAGGAGGTTCTGAGCCTGACGATATCATGTAAGCTGGGCGATGCCAACATGGATGGCGTCGTAGATACCGGGGACATCACTAAGGTAAAGAGGATTTACTTCGGAATAGACCCCCCAACCGATTGTGCCGATATCAATGGGGATGGTAAGATAGATACTGGGGATATAACTGCAATCAAGATAATCTACTTTTCGTAGCTGTATAACACAAGGAGGTGAGATTATGAAACATTGGAAAGGCATTTTAGCCATCATAGTCAGTCTGAGCCTGGCACTGGCATTGCTGCCACTTTCTATTACTGGCGCCAATGGCACGGTGACGGTGAGCATTGCTGCCCCGGCTGAAGTGGCTGCGGAAAGCGATTTCATTGCCGACGTGGCTGTAGATTACGTGGAGAACTTCAACTTATGCGGCTTCGATGTTACCTATGACGAAACAATTATCACCGTGACCGATGTCACAGGTTGCGAAATCGATGGTCACACCGTTGAAGTAGATGACTGGTGGTATATTCCCATTGATACAGTGGATACAGGGAGAATCAGGGTTGCTACTGGCAAAGCAGGTGTGCCCGGACCTGGAGTCACTGGTACAGGCTGCATCGCCCAAATACACTTCCATGTTTTGGGCTCTGTTTGCGAAACTAGTGCCATACATCTGGAACGTGTGGGGATGTATGACTATCAGGCTAACAGGATATATACGACCACAGTAGATGACTCGGTGCATGTTGCCTTAGCCCCCCTGGAGATAACCACAACTGCGCTTCCTGATGGAGAGTTGGGAGAAGCCTACACGGCAACCCTGGAGGCAACTGGTGGTCAGCCTCCTTATTCCTGGGGAGCAACTGGATTACCCGGCGGCTTGACTTGCTCCACGGTTGGAGTTATCTCAGGAACTCCTACAGCGTCTGGTGACTTCAGTGTCACAGTTACTGTTACCGATTCGTTCACCACGCCTAACACTGATCAGAAGATTCTAGCCTTGTTCGTATGTATAGTGGGCGATGCTAATGGAGATGGCGTTGTAGATACAGGCGACATCACCAAGGTGAAGAGGATTTACTTTGAACTAGATGATCCAACTCCTTGTGCCGATGTTAATGGAGATGGATGGATAGATACTGGGGATATAACTGCAATCAAGGTGATATACTTTGGAGCCCCAGCGTGAATATCACCAGCGTGGATGACTTCGACTCGTGCCACTTTTACGCCACCTTTGACCTGCAGTTGAGGTCGGCCTTGGTAGATGCCAAAGGGATGGGGAGTTAATTCGCGAGATGCAACTAAGATAGAGAGCAACTTTTTGCGAATCATTGCTAGAGGGCTGACAGAGGATTTGGTAGGCTGATGGAATGTGAGTGACCTCAAGGTCTTTGTTCTATTTCACGGTGCGAGTTCGGCCTGCGGAGGCTGAGATACATGGGTAACACTCATGGGATGGTTAGTAATGATACTGACGTACCCTGAGGAGTTACCACATGAGAAAGCCAGCCAGCTTTTACTTCTTCAAAAGAAAGCCCATTGTCCCGACTTGTCGGGATTCACTCGTCCACATCAATCCCTTGGGTATCTTGCCCCCATAAAGCATATTGAAAAGGAACTTGCTAAAATCCGTAGTCCAGTGTTACCTATGTGGTCAGCCAGCACACCCCCTTGACATCCCTCTTCCAACTGGATTACACTTGATATTGTACAGAGGGGGCATTGAGCCGCCGCCTGTAAATGTTCACTTGGGTGGCGGGGAGCCAATAGTGAAACCGACTGGAAGAGGGGTGGTTTTCTGCCCTTAGAAAATGGAGTGATGCTTTATGAAAGCGAGAATTGGCTACACCAGGACGCTATGCCCCGATGGTGAGCCTGAGCTGAGCGGGGTCGATGAGGGCATAGGGCAACAGGAAGAGTAACATAAGGGCAAAGTAATACAAAAGAGAAAGAATGAAAAAGAGAGCATTGTATTCCATAATGGTGCTGGCGCTGGTGCTGGGTATGGCACTCACACTGGCAACGCCGGCAGGGGCGGCTACACCCCCATTCACGGGTGATGTGCCGACTGACTTTACCGGACCGGGTATCATGACAATTCCTGACACAGGTGGGGTAGGGGATGTTGGCCTGCCACTGAATGCACCGCCTGGTACAGTCAGTGGCTGGGACATGGTAGACCTTCGGCTCACCTATGACGCGGCCGCCGACACCCTGTACGTGGGGATAAATACCTTCGGGATAGCTGGCGATGCCGATGGCGATGGCGACCCCGGCGGGACTTCAGCGTGGTTGGCGACCAATCTAGGAACGGATATCTCCAATCTCGGCAGCACGGAAACCATTGCGGTCTACTTTGACCTGAACCAGGACGGAACCTTTGATGTGATTGCCGGTGTATCTGGCTCGACTGACGTCACCGGCTTCACGGTCGCCAACTTCTCGGGGAATCCATATAACCCTTCGTCTGCCTTCGGCACGGCACTTCCAACTCACACGGGAAGCTACCATGCCAATCCAAGTGCAGCCGACCCGGATTTTGAGTTCACCATCCTGAACTTCTCTACCCTCCCAGGACAGGATGCCTTGCTGGCTGGATTCAGAGTCTGGGCATTCATGGGCTCCCTAGAGGATGACGGCATCGGTGAGGACTTCATCAGATACGAGCAGAGCCCCTCTACCATCACCACCATCGCTTCCTCGGCGACCATGGTCGTCTCCGGCGACACGGTTGACTTGACCGTGACTGAGGCGAACCCCATCGCCAGCAGTAGCGTGAACCTGACCAACCCCTCCGTCGAGGTCTGGAAGAACGGCACGCTTATTGCCACGCTGGTATGGCCGCCTGACAGCGGTGAGGCTGTTGATCTCTATGTCCTCAATGTTGGCGAGACCTGGAGCTGGACTATCCCTTCCGGTCCCATCACCGCTACGACCACGTTCGTTGCCATCGGCAGCGGGATTGCCCCGGGGGACTTCCTGGTTACCTACCCCGGTGATCAGAACGAGCGGGATGACGTTACGGTTGACACATTCGAGCCCAACACCATAACCACTATTACTGCCTCAGAGACATTGGTCATGTCCGGTGATTCAGTTGCCCTGACCGTAACCGAAGAGAACACCGGCGGTGACCCGCTGACCAACCCCTACGTCGAGGTCTGGAAGAATGGCACGCTTATTGCCACGCTGGTAGCACCGCCTGACAGCGGTGACAACGGCAACAACATTCTCGATCCACTGGAGACCTGGAGCTGGACTATCTCTTCCGGTCCCATCACCACCACGACCACGTTCGTTGCTCTGGGCTTCGGCACTGACTCGCTGGGGCACGAGGTCAGTTACGCCGAGGGCTACCTGGGCGAGCGGGATTACGTGACGGTTGACACATTCGAGCCCAACACCATAACCACTATTACTGCCTCAGAGACATTGGTTGACCCCGGTGATTCGGTTGACCTGACCGTAACCGAAGAGAACACCGGCGGTGACCCGCTGACCAACCCCTACGTCGAGGTCTGGAAGAATGGCACGCTTATTGCCACGCTGGTAGCACCGCCTGACAGCGGTGACAACGGCGACGGAATTCTCGATCCATTAGAGACCTGGAGGTGGACTATCAGTTCTGGTGCCATCAACAGCACAACCCAGTTCGTTGCTCTGGGCTTCGGCACTGACTCGCTGGGCCACGAGGTCAGTTACGCCCAAGGCTACCTGGGCGAGCGGGATGACGTGATCGTTAGGCCACCTGGTGTAGGTTGGGAGACCTACCCCATAAACAAGTTGGCTGTCCTGGCACCCTGGATTGCTCTGGCAGCGGTGATTATCAGCGGGGCAAGCCTGCTGGTAATAAAGCGCCGCCGGGCGTGAGATAGAGCAGTTTAATACCAGGGGCGGAGTTCATCTCTGCCTCTCGGTCTGTGACAAGCCCCGACCCTACGGCATTAGTGTAGACCCGGTAAGTCATCGTAATTGACAAATAGTAGTAAATTGTGATAAGAATATAGTATCTTGGTGGGAGAGGACATGGCATTAAAAAAGCCTAACTTTGATTCCATAAATAGGTCCCTTGCAAGGAAGGGGTTCTCCCTTCTTGTGAAAGTAGTAGATAAATATGCTCCAGATAGGCTGCTGCTTTTTGCCCTTAAGTTTTTGGATAATCATGTCCCAAATAGGCTGATTTCTTTCGCAATTAAGGGGGTCGAGAAATTAGCTCCTCGTAGGCTGCGCTCTACTGCTATTGCTGCCGCTGATGAGTATGTCCCTGACGAGGTAGCGAACTCGAGAAAGATCTGCGCTGTCCTTGCTGCAGTAGGGAAGTACATTCCAGACGAGATAATTCCCCCGGAGTCCACAGCAAGGTGGGAAAATCTTAGAACAAAGTTCCATATTCCGAAATTAATAGCGACCAAGCAAAAGTGAGCCTGTGGACCTGATATATCTATTTTCGCCGTAGCTCCTCACGATACTGGTGAGGGAGAAGCAGGGTACTGAATGCAGTACAAAAAGGTCTGTGTTGAGTCTTTTGGTTATGAACTTCCCGAGACTATCGTTACATCTTTGAGTCTGGAAGAAAGACTAGCCCCGATATACGACAAATTCAATCTCTCCTACGGGCGCCTGGAAATGATGACTGGAATTCGGGAACGGCGATTCTGGGATGCTGACATAACGCCGAGTCACGCCAGTATAAAAGCGGCAGAAAAAGCCATTAGTAAGTCCGGCATTAAAAAAGAGGATATCGGATGCCTGCTTCATACCTCGGTATCTCGTGATTTCCTGGAGCCAGCGACAGCTACCGTGGTCCATGACTCTTTGGGCCTTCCTCCCACAGCTACCATTTTCGACATCTCCAACGCCTGCCTGGGTTTCATCAACGGCATGGTAACCCTGGCAAATATGATTGAGTTGGGTCAGATAAAAGCAGGAATTGTGGTTGGCTGTGAGAGCAGCAAACGGCTTATTGACACAACAATCGATAAACTCTTGGAAGACCCGGACATCACCAGAGGTAAGCTCAAACTCGCCTTTGCCACTCTAACTTTGGGGTCAGGAGCAGTGGCAGCGGTGTTAACCCACTCCTCCCTGTCGCAAGACGGTCATAAGCTTCTTGGCGGGGTAACGCGCGCTGCTTCACAGCATAATAGTCTTTGTCGTATAGAAGCCGATGCTTCTTTTCTTGACTTGGATGAACTCCCAGATATGCGCACAGACTATGAAGGGCTCCTGAAAAATGGACTGAAATTGGCGCCTGACACCTGGGAGAACACAAAACAAGAGCTTGGGTGGAACAACTCCGACGTAGGTAGGTTTTTTACTCATCAGGTTAGCGCCGTGCATAGTAAACTACTGTTCCAGACCCTGGGCCTAGATGATACAAAAGACTTTTCCACTGTGGAATATCTAGGAAACATTGGGTCGGTTTCCCTTCCCATTACCATGGCTATCGGAATTGACCAGGGTTGCCTTAACTCTGGTGATAAGGTTGCCATGATGGGGATTGGCAGCGGCATAGTCTGTCTTATGCTGGGTCTGGAATGGTAGAGAAAATGGCCCTAGCAAGATGAGTTCAGGGAAATATTCCTTCGGAGCGATGCAACTAGATTTCTTTGAGCCTCTCTAATATATACACTTTTGATGGAAGTTTTATCCCATGGCGGCAAGGAAAGCTAATGAAACACGAATTGTAATTACCGGGGTTGGCCTGACGGCGCCCAACGGAAATAATCTGGCGGAATTTCGAAAAAGTTTACTTGCTGGCAAATCCGGGATACAGAAATTCAATATCCGCTACATGGGTGAAGTATTGGCTGGTATATGCCACTTCGACTCACTGAAGTATCAAAAAAAGAAGGAATTGCGTCGGGGAACGAGGGCAGGCTCTATTGCTATCTACTGCGCCCAAGAAGCAATCGCTGATGCTAAATTAGACCTTACTTGCCTTGATAAATCGAGGATCGGTGTCTACCTTGGTATTACCGAGCATGGCACCGTGGAAACCGAAAACGAAATCTATGAAATTAAGCAATTTGACTATGATGTAAAATATTGGTCGCACCATCATAATCCCAGAGTAGTAGCTAATAACCCCGCTGGCGAAGTCACCCTGAATCTGGGGATTACCGGACCACACTATACACTGGGGGCTGCCTGTGCAGGCGGTAACATTGGACTCATACAGGGCTTACAAATGCTGCTGCTGAATGAAGTCGATTTAGCCTTGAGTGGAGGGGTTTCGGAGAGCACTGGTTCCTTTGGTATTTTTGCTGGCTTTAAAAGCGAAGGCGCTTTGGCTTCCCATCCAGACCCTGACAAGGCATGTCGCCCCTTTGACAAGGATAGGAATGGTGTGGTTGTTTCCGAAGGCGGCTGCATTTTTGTTCTAGAAAGACTAAGCGACGCCCTTAAAAGGGGAGCTAAGATCTATAGTGAAATTGTGGGCTACTCTATCAACTCAGATGCCACTGACTTTATTTTCCCCAGCGCAGAAAGACAAATTGAGTGCATTAAACTTGCTCTTAACAAGGCCGGTATATCTCCAGAAGCTATCGATATTATCAATACCCACGGGACAGGCACCATCGAAGGAGACCCTGTGGAGTGCCAAGCAATTAGGGAAGTCTTTGGCGAATATCCCCATGCGTATCTAAACAACACCAAGAGCTTTATTGGTCATGCTATGGGGGCTGCTGGTGCCTTAGAATTAGCGGGTAATTTACCCTCTTTCGAAGACTATATTGTCCATCCTACGATCAATCTGGACCACTTAGACCCTGAGTGTCCTCTTAACAACCTGGTTATAAATGAACCAAAAAGGATTGACAAGGTCGACTATATATTGAATAATTCCTTCGGGATGCTGGGCATCAATTCGGTTGTTATCGTAAAAAAATTTGAGGAATAAAGCTGAAAGCATTCTTGGAATAGACAAACAGGAGGTACATGACCAAGGAGCAAATTAAAGACACGATTCTGAAAATCATAGCCCAAATCATACCAGACGAAGATCTGAGTAATCTCAAAGGTGATATCCCGATACGAGAACAAGTGGAACTAGACTCAATGGATTTCTTAGACATCATTATGGAGCTGCGAAAGCGCTACGGTATCGAAGTACCCGAGGATGACTATATACATTTAGCCACATTAGATAGCTCTGTAGCTTACCTAGAGCCACGGATGAGAGAACTTTAAATTAAAATGGGGTCAACTCTTATTTTTCTCTGCGCTCCGTCACTGCAAGATTAAGGAAGCCAGCCCAAGCAATCCCGGTCGGTAGAGCGCAGGAAGCGCAGTATGAAGATAATATTTGGTTCGAGGAAACACCATCACGTAGCAAGAGTTAGCATCTTTTTGATCATGGTAGCCTTAATTGCAGGTATGGTAGGCTGTGCTCCTCCTATTGAAATATGGGATTGGTATGATTTGCATGCCGTCAGAGACAACCTAGGCGGTAGCTACCTTCTGATGAACGACCTCGATTCTACTACTGCCGGTTATATGGAACTGGCGAGTGAGACAGCCAATTGGGGAAGGGGGTGGGAGCCAATTGGAACCTCTGATGACCGGTTTACCGGGAGTTTCAACGGTCAGGGATATGAGATAAGGGACCTGTTTATCAACCGCCCTGACGAAAATTATGTGGGGCTTTTCGGTCTTGTTGATGAGGGAGGGGTCATGGAGAATGTCGGCGTGGTGAACGCCACTGTGGCTGGCAAGCAACATGTTGGCGGTCTGGTCGGAATTAATGAGGGCACCGTGACCAACTCCTACTATAATTACGACGAGGTTCTGATTAACGGAGAGAACATAATTACCATTGGAGCTTTATTCGTTGAAGACTTTGAGCAGTGGCTTGCTAACGATAAGTTTTTAGATGTCAATCAAAGGCTTTCTCAAGAAGATGGTTATTATGTGATAGATAATGTCAGTGATTTCAAAGAGCTGCTCGCCTTTGGTCAGGATGGTTCCCTGAAATTTAGATTGACAAACGATCTGGACTTAGGCAATGAAGCCAACTTTTACATCCCTTATTTGGCTGGAGAGTTTGATGGCAATGGTCACAAAATCTTGAACTTGAGCTTCGACTTTGATTTTGTTTCGCAAGTCGGATTATTTGGATACCTTGCTTCTGGTGGAAGAGTCACTCAAGTGGATGTCGAGAACGTAAACATAACTGGCGCTTATCGGGTTGGCGGTCTGGTGGGAGGAAATGATGGCACTGTGAGGAACTCCTATTCGAGCGGCAGCGTCACTGGCTGGTATGCTGTTGGCGGTCTGGTCGGAATTAATGAAGGCACCGTGACCAACTCCCATTCGAGCGGCAGCGCCACTGGCTGGTATACTGTTGGCGGTCTGGTCGGAATTAATTCGGAGACTGTGTGGAACTCCTATTCCACAGGCAGTGTGACTGGCAACTATTATGTTGGCGGCCTAGTGGGATGGAATGAGGGCACGGTGTGGAACACCATTTCCACAGGCAGCGTGACTGGCGAGTGGGATGTTGGCGGTCTGGTGGGAAGTAATTACGGCACGGTGTGGAACTCCTATTCCACAGGCAGCGTGACTGGCAACTATTATGTTGGTGGCCTAGTGGGAAGGAATGATGGCACGGTGAGGTACACCTATTCCATAGGCAACGTGGCTGGCGAGTGGGATGTTGGCGGTCTGGTGGGAAGTAATTACGGCAC
>JBAUEM010000072.1:0-2438 GCA_049678605.1 Dehalococcoidia bacterium | reverse complement strand
AGCCTGCTGTTCTTTTTGAATGTCCTGACCGTAATCGGGACTTTTATCTCCGATATTGTGCTGGTCATAGTGGATCCCCGCATACGGTTCACCGAAAGGGAGGCCTGAGTTATGTCTGAAGCCATCTGTGTGAAGCCAGAGCGTGCAGAACTCAGCGCCGAGGAGCGATATTACCTGGCCTCGCAATGGCAACTAATGTGGCAAAAGTTCCGCCGCCACAAGCTAGCCATCATCGGAGGCAGTGTTCTGGTGGTGCTTTACCTGGCGGCCATTTTCGCTGACTTCCTGGCGCCCTATCCCAAGGATATTCGCTTCCAAAAATTCTCCTATCGTCCACCCACGCCCGTTCATCTCTTTGACGTTGAGGGCAAATTCCGGGGCCCCTTTGTCTATGGCACGACCTCGAAAAGGGATCTGGAGACACTCGAACTCATATACGAGGTGGATGAAGCCGCTCGCTATCCTGTCCGGTTTTTTGTTCACGGAGGACCGTACAAGCTGCTGGGGTTGATTGATACCGACATCCATCTCTTTGGCGTTGAGGAGCCAGGGGCCATTCTCCTGTTCGGCACAGACAGTATTGGGCGCGACCTTTTCTCGCGGATCATTCACGGAGGACGGTTGTCGTTGTCTATTGGGCTGGTCGGTGTGACCCTATCATTCTTTATCGGGGTGACCTTGGGCGGCGTCTCGGGTTATTTCGGGGGCATTGCTGACACGGTGATTCAACGCATCATAGAGTTTCTCATCTCTATACCTACCATTCCTTTATGGCTGGCGTTGAGCGCCGCCCTCCCTCGGGACTGGCCGGTTGTAAGGGTTTACTTTGGAATTGGAATCATCCTGTCGCTGGTGGGCTGGGGAGGGCTTGCCCGCGTGGTTCGAGGCAAGCTTTTGGAGCTGCGCGAGCTCGATTACGTTCTGGCAGCGCGAGTCTCCGGCGTCAGTGAATGGTCGATCATTCGCGTTCATATGCTGCCAAACTTTGCCAGTTACCTGATCGTCTCTGTGACTCTTGCCATTCCCGAGATGATTCTTGGGGAAACGGCACTGAGTTTTCTGGGATTGGGTCTGCGCAGTCCAGCCGTAAGCTGGGGTGTCCTGCTGCAGAAAGCGCAGAATATCGCTAGCGTGGCGATCTACTGGTGGACGGTGATTCCCGTCCTATTTGTGATCATCACGGTCATGGCCTTCAACTTTTCGGGTGATGGGTTACGCGACGCCGCTGATCCGTATAAGCAATGAGTGTGCCCGGCGTAACAAGCAGTGCCGTCACTCCGAGGGACCCAAAGGAGCGCAGCGACTGAAGGGAGTCGAGGAATCTCTCCGACGCAGAAACGAGACCCCTCGGCTTCGTTCGGGGTGACGGAGTGATGGTGGGTGGTCAATTACACCGGGAGAAAACCTTAGATGACCCATTTGCCAGAATCAAGTTCCGGCTTAGAGCGTCCCTTGTTAGAGGTGATGGATCTCAAAACCTACTTCTATGTTGATGAAGGGGTCCTACAAGCTGTTGACGGTGTCAGTTTTTCTGTGTATAGAGAGGAGACGCTTGGGCTCATTGGCGAGAGTGGTTGTGGCAAAAGTGTGACTGCCCTGTCTGTTTTGCGCATCGTGTCTTCTCCTGGGCGGTTGATTGGTGGGAAGATTCTGCTCCACCTGGATGGAGATACCATCGACCTCGCTCGACTGAATCCCTCGGGCGGCGAGATTCGCAACATACGAGGCAAAGAAATCTCCATGGTGTTTCAAGAGCCAATGACCAGTCTTTCACCCGTCCACACCATCGGTGAGCAGATCCGCGAGGCGATCCTTTTGCATCGCACAAAGGATAGACATGCAGCGCAAGATATCGCGCTGGATATGCTGAACCGGGTGGGTATCGCTAATCCCGCGCAGCGGATTAATGATTTTCCATACCAACTCTCCGGGGGCATGCGCCAGAGAGCAATGATCGCCATGGCGCTCTCCTGCCATCCAAAACTGTTCATTGCCGATGAGCCAACCACGGCGCTGGATGTCACCGTACAGGCGCAAATCCTCGATTTGATCAAAGAATTGCAGGCACAGTTTCACATGGCGGTTCTCTATATCACGCACGATTTGGGAGTGATCGCGGAGATGTGCCGCAGAGTGGCCGTCATGTACCTGGGTAAGATCGTTGAAACTGGATCCGTGCGGGACATCTTCTACCGCCCGTTGCATCCGTATACTGTCCTCATGCTCAAGCCCAGGCCAGAACTGACCCGGGGCACCGGGAAACGGTTGGAGTCCATTGAGGGAACCGTGCCGGTCCCGCTCGATCTACCGCCACAGTGCGGCTTTCATGACCGCTGTCCCGAGGCTGTGGAGGGCCGCTGCAACACGGCTGTACCAGAGCTCATCGAGAAGGCAGGTGGTCACTGGGTACGCTGCTTCCGAATCTTGACGTACCAGAG
>JBAUEM010000071.1:0-1803 GCA_049678605.1 Dehalococcoidia bacterium | reverse complement strand
GCCCAACTGAGGATGATAGTAGCGGTTGCGAACGTGGTAAAGGCCGGTTTCCCAATCGTAATAGTAGCCGCAATACAGGATGTTATTATCGTAGTCCGACTTGCCGTCGGCGTCACTTGACCAGTCCGCATCGAGGACAGTTGGTTTGCCGTAGGGGTCGTAGATATAGCGTTCGACTTCATCGCCGTTCTTGTCCGTAAGGGCTGTGACGTTCATATTGGCGTCGGTCGTGTAGTAGAGCCGTTCGTCGTCGCCGTCGATACAGTCGTCATCACCGTCTTTGTTCTCATCCCGGAGGACCGGGGCGTCGATGTAGCGCACGGACCAGACGTATTGGAACTCGGGGTCCTCACCTTCCGGCTGGGCCGCCTCGCTCGTCGCTTTTCGCGTTTCCAGGATCTGCCAGCCGGTGTTGTAGAAGAAGTGGCGGAACTCCTCAAAGTCGTCGCCGCCGTCGGTGTTGATGAACTCTTTCGTCCGGCGATTCAGGCCGTCGTATTCGCACTTGCCCACGACCTCTTCCTCCGTACCGTGGTCTCCGTCGGCGTTCCGCATTGGAGACGGGACTTCCACCCGCTGGAACAACGCACCTCTCCACGGCGCACCTGAACGAGCACACCCGACAACACGAGCGCCTCACCCGGCAGCGACTTCATAAGCGGTAACATGGAACAGCAGGTAACTGCTTCCCACCAACACGAGCGCGGCAAGAGCCATGAAAGCACATGTCTTGCCAAGGGGAGTTCGCCAACTCACGAAGCCCATAACGCAAGCACACGCTTGGCAAAAGACAAAAGTAACCACCGATACTTCTATCGGCACACCAATGGCCAAAAGGTAAAGGGGACCGAAGAACCCGACAAGGAACACTGCAAGAGCACCGTACGCAAGCTGATGCATGCTATCTCCTTTCGTCATTTGTGGACGCCCACACCGTATCCTGTACCCGGAACTCCGTTATGACATCCACGACATCTTCTCGACAATCACCCATTTACCATTTACCTTCCTGATTATGAAAATTTGGCCCCTCGCCCACAGCATGTGCTTCCAGAGGGACGTGGTGCTAATCCTAATCTCGTCCGGCCCGGCCACGGTCACACCGGTTATGATCTCCCGCCAATCGAGATGCGGTTTCACCAGTCGCTTTGCCGCAACGAAATCTAACCACGAAATTGGCCACTCGGCCGAGTAGCGAACGCTGACGCACGCTTTCAACCAGAGCGAGATCGGATACGGCATGGTGGCAAACCATAGGCCGACGCCGATCACAAGGAGGGACATCGCGCCTGCAAGTACAAGTATCGCGCTTCGCCTTTTCATTTCGCGACCTCCGAAAAAGTACACGTCAGGCCGGATAAGACCCGGGCACAACCGCGATTCCCGCACAAGTCGTCAGCAAACCACGTATCACTCTGATATCGCCAGGCTCGACAGCCACAGCCCCCTAGTGTGGCAGCACTCGCCCCCTTCAGCTTCAGGCCGGGTTTCTCTTTCCACAGGCGCCGGTCGCAGGCACGTTCCAGTTTCGCCAAGACGGATCGGGTTGCGCCCCGGCGCCCGGCCAAACGCATCATACGTCGAGATGTAGGTGCTGGTCAAGGCGCTCGGCTTGGGAACACTTGTCTGATTGCCCGGGCGCGCTATAGACGGGGCTGGCCCACTGGGACTGCTGGGGCTGGGATTGTTCGGTGATGGCCCCGGCGTCAGGCCCGTCGCTGTGGTCTTCGTTGGTGTCAATCTCATTGACCAGGTTATGGTCGCGGTCCTGGTCGAGGTCCGAGGCGTCCACATAGTCGCCGT
>JBAUEM010000070.1:0-27823 GCA_049678605.1 Dehalococcoidia bacterium | reverse complement strand
CTGATTACTTCTGCCAATACCTGTCCTCGTCCAGTACCTTAATGACGCGTCACCTCCTTTTTTTGCGAATAACACTCAAGGCACTCCTGAGGCGTGGGGTAGCCCAAAGATTGACGAAGACGATGGGTCAGGTGTGCTCGCTCCACATAGTCGTTTAACTCGGGTGAATTGGGTAGAAGTACGAACAACCTGAGCTCAATGGAATTTAAGCGATGAATAAATTAAATGGTATACATAATAGAGTTAAAAGGCACAAGGTACGTGTACCGGAATACAGCACATGGTCCTAAGTCATGCTCATCTGCCGATTCCGACACTTCCCCGATAGGAAAGCACTTTATTTGATTTTAACTCTCAGTCTTCTTATAATTCACCGTTGCGACAAAAATTGTGTCTTTTTACATGCCTTCAAAGGCACTTCTCTTCAGATGTCAAAGGCAAATTAGACACCCCAGGCAAAGTAATTTCTAAGGAGGCAATTGAATGGTGACTAATGATGGTTTTGATAGATTTAGCGGGTCTCCCGATTATGTTATTTCGGAGCCGTTGAAAAATGCTGTTAATGTAACCATAGCTTTAGAAAGACCTTTATTGATCAGAGGAGAGCCAGGGACAGGGAAAACCTTACTTGCTCACAGCATTGCGAATGGGTTGGGAAAAAGGTTGATTGTATGGAACATAAAATCAACAACCAAGGCTCAAGAGGGGCTATATGTCTATGATACTGTGCAGAGGCTCAATGACAGTCGCTTCGGCGGCAGTGATGTTTCTGACATCAAACAATATATCAAGCTAGGCAAATTGGGACAGGCCTTCGTTTCTCCAGAGCAGGTGGTACTCCTCATCGACGAGATAGATAAAGCTGACCTGGAGTTCCCCAATGACCTCCTCAACGAACTGGAGGAAATGAGCTTCTACATCCCGGAGACTAATGAGACCATCACTGCCATCCACCGGCCCATAGTAGTGATTACCAGCAATGCCGAGAAGGAACTTCCGGACGCTTTCCTGCGGCGTTGCATATTCCACTATATCGAATTCCCTCACCCGGAACTGATGGAAGAAATCGTCAGGGTGCATTTCCCGAATATCAAGGATAGCCTTCTTCATGAAGCTCTGAAGACCTTTTACAAGCTCAGGGAGATTGACGATTTCAGAAAGAAGCCGTCGACAAGTGAGCTAATAGACTGGATTCACGCTCTCATCGCTGGAGGCATACCCCATGACAAGATCTCAAGCGATATACCCTTTGTTGGCACGCTGCTGAAGAAAGAAACAGACTATGATTATTTCGTAGCACGCATGGGTAGGAAATATTATCACTGAAAAATGGATGCCTATGGAATGCTCCGTTGAGAACAGGTAAGAGGCCTATATGTTTACCGATTTCTTCTATACCTTAAAAAGAAGGAAAGTGCCCGTCTCGATTGTCGAGTGGATGACGCTGATGGAAGCCCTTTCTAAAGGTTGCATCTCCAATCTGGACGAATTTTATTATCTAGCGAGAGCAATATTAGTTAAAAGCGAAGCTTATTACGACCACTATGATGTTGCCTTTCAGGAGTATTTCAAGGGGATAGAAACTCCGGCAGAGATTGCAGAGCAAATTATGGAATGGCTCAAGGACCCTATAAATAAGATGACCCTTACTGAAGAAGAGCGAGCTCTATTTGATAGTATGGATTTCGACGAACTCTTAAGGGAGTTTGAAAAGAGGCTCAAAGAGCAAACAGAGCAGCATGACGGAGGTGGTCACTGGATTGGCAGAGGAGGTACATCTCCCTTTGGACATTCTGGATACCATCCCGCTGGTATCAGGATAGGTGGTGAATCAGGAGGCGGGCACGCCATACAAATCGCCCAGGAGAGAAGGTTCCGAAATTATCGTAGTGACCTGATTCTCGATGTTCGCCAGATCAAGATGGCTCTGAGAGGGCTACGACAGTTGAGCCGAATCGGCCCTGAGGATGAGCTGGACTTGGAGAGAACAATCAGCGCTACCTGCAAAAATGCCGGTGAGATCGAGATGGTATGGACAAGAAGCAGAAAGAATGCAGTGAAATTGCTTCTATTGATGGATGTTGGCGGCTCTATGGTACCTTTTGCCAGGTTGTGTAGCCAACTCTTCTCTGGCGCTCATTCCAGTACTCACTTCAAGGACTTCCAATACTTCTATTTCCACAATTGCATATACGATAACCTTTATCAGGATATTGAGAGACAGGAAGCAGTGAGCACCGACCATCTATTGCGTATTCTCGAGCCGGACTATAAAGTGGTATTAGTCGGAGACGCCAGAATGGCTATGCAAGAGTTAACGGAGAGATACGGGGCTATTTACTACTATGAACGTAACGAGGTCCCAGGGCTGCTCAGGCTGAAGCAGATTGCTGAACATTTTACTCACTGCGTTTGGATAAATCCAGTGGAGCCATATTATTGGAATCACCCCACTGTTCTGGTGGTTGAAAAGTTCTTTCCCATGTTTGAGCTTACACTCGATGGTCTTGGACAGGCAGTGAAAAAACTGGTTGTTAAAAAATGACTCCCTGCCTTACAAGATAGCCCAATTTGTTCAACAGGAACAAACAAACGAAGTCTTAAGTGAGGATAGCTTACGGAAGAACTTATTTTGGAACATTAGTTAAGCAGAAGGTATATATTGATGTCCCAGGCAGGATCAGTCATGAACAAATTGAAAGAACGTGAGTCAAGATTAGAGTGGCGAAAGGGGCTCTGTGGCATATGTCCGGCTGGTTGCTGGGTAGAGGTTGGGTTTGCCAACGGTAGGCTAGCTGATATCAGGGCTGATAGTTCTCATACATTAGGTATGATTTGTCGGCGTGCTAAACATGCGCCAGAGATAGTCTATTCCAAGCACCGACTCAGACATCCCTTGAAGCGCGCAGGGTACAAGGGTTCATACAATTTCAAACGTGTTAGCTGGGAAGAAGCATATGAACTCATTGCCAGGAGCCTTTTAAAAATCAAGCAAGAATCTGGGCCCGAGGCAGTATCTATATATACAGGGCGTGGAGCTCAAGAGTTGTCATTGTGTGATCTTTATCAACCAAAAGGCGTAGTTGTATCTTCGGCATCCAACATTTTATTTCCGTTTGGATCTCCGAACACGATGGGAGTGGGTGCTCTATGTTACGTATCTCTTCATATGATCGCTCCCCATGTGACCATGGGGCGAATGCAAATGAATATGTTCACCGATATAGAGAATGCGGAGATAGTTGTGGTATGGGGCACGAATCCCGCCACAGATTCACCACCCGCAGACATGCAAAGGCTGGAAGCAGCAGCCAAGCATGGCGCAAAGATTGTTGTAATTGACCCCCGCCGTACGGAAACAGCAATACGTGCCAATGCTCAATGGATCCCCATTCGGCCTGGTACCGATGGCGCCTTAGCCTTAAGCATGATAGAAGTGATGATAGACGAAGACTTGTATGATGAGGATTTCGCCGATAACTGGTGTTACGGTTTTGATGAGCTGAAGACCTATGTTCAGCACTTTCAGCCGGAAGTAGTGCAGAGTATCACATGGGTCCCGGCAGATACCATTCGAGACCTTGCCCGACGCATCTGCAAGGCCAGTGGTGCTTCACTACTCATGTATACTGGATTGGAATACTCCAACAGCGGTGTTCAGTCGGCCAGAGCAGTGCTAACCCTGTTTGCCCTCGCCAATCAAATCGATGTACCTGGCGGTATCGGCCTTACCATGCTTAACAGTGAATTCCCCATCAACCGTTCATGCAACATAGATAACCCAAACCTGGATCTGGCTATTGGTCGCAGCGAGTTCCCAGTTTACGCCAGCTACCGTGGTGAAGCACATACAATCGCACTGGTTGACTCAGTTCTCAAAAGCCACCCGTACCGGACACGTGCCCTCATCATTCACGGCGCCTCTTTGCTGACATCGTGGCCACAAACTTCGATTTGGAGAGAAATTCTATCCAAACTTGACTTCGTAGTCTGTATTGATCGCCAGCTTACGGCTGATGCTGCATACGCTGATATAGTCCTGCCAGCTACGACAATGTTTGAAAATTATTCATATATGACATACGGTCCAATTTTCTGCCTGCGAGAAAGAATGATTGAGCCAGTGGGAGAGGCACGCAATGATTACCTCATAATGGCTGAACTGGCCAGGCATCTCGGATATGGACATCTATTTCCTCAGACTGAAGAGGAAATGCTCCGATTTGTCTTGGAAGGTTCGGGATATACCTTGGAGGATGTGAAGGCATCTGGTGGGTGGGTAAGAATTCCAACACCCATGATGGAGTATAAGAAATGGCAGAAGGGTGGTTTAAGAAGGGACGGGAAATCCGGTTTTGACACTCCAACAGGAAAGTTCGAAATATGGTCGACGATATTGGAGGAATATGGTTATGAGCCGTTACCGAAATACATCGAGCCGACTGAGGGGCCGCTGGGGAGTCCTAAATTAGTGGGAAGCTTTCCTTTGGTGTTTAACTCCGGTGCAAGGCCCCAAACTGACTTTAGATCTCAACATCACGGTATTGAAGGGCTTGTAACTGACACCCCGGAGCCCATAGTAGAGATTAACATTGAAGATGCTGAGAAAAGGGATATTAGAAGCGGCGATCTGGTACGAGTAATCACGCCGAGAGGGAGTGTGCCTTTTAGGGCTAAGGTTACAGATGACATTGCTAAAGGATGTATTGAATGTATGTTCGGTGGTGGAACTCCTGTCGGCCCCAAAGCATGGCAGGAATGGAATGTTAATGAACTTACAGATATTAGCAACTATGACAGCATCTCTGGTTTTCCCGTATACAAGGCACTCCTGTGTGATGTGCAAAAGGTTGAGTCTGGTACTGATGAGACTCGCTGCTCAGTAAATAGACAAGTATTAGACTATCAAAGTGATTTAGCAGACGCTCAGGAAGCACGAATAAAGCTCAAAGGCCGCATATACCTTGACAACAATGCCACAACGCAGGTTGATGATGCAGTACGAGAGGCCATGATACCATATCTGAGTGAGGACGCTGGCAATCCCTCAAGTATACACGAGACGGGGCGGCTTGCTCGAGATGCTTTAGAGAATGCACGTCGCCAGGTGGCTATGCTAATAAATGCTCAGCCGCGGCGGATTATTTTTACTGGTGGCGGTTCTGAGGCGGATAACCTAGCTCTCAAAGGAATAGCCTTTGCTCTACAGAGCAAAGGCAAGCATATAATAACAACCTCCATAGAGCACCCGGCAGTACTGGGCGCCTGTGAGTTTTTGGAGAAAAATGGCTATAGAGTTACATATCTCGATGTAGATGGAGATGGTTGGCTGGACCCCGAAAAACTACGCACCGCTGTAACCGAAGATACTATCCTCGTCTCCATCATGATGGCCAATAATGAAGTGGGCACTATTCTTCCCGTCAAGGAGTTAAGTTCGATTTGCCGTGAAAAAGGGATACTGTTCCACACGGATGCTGTTCAAGCGGTAGGTAAGATCAAGGTGGATATACAAGAGCTCGGCGTGGATATGCTCAGTTTGTCCGGTCACAAGGTTCATGCCCCAAAGGGCGTAGGGGCTCTATATGTTAGGAAGGGAATCGAACTGGAGTCACTTATTCACGGGGGCAAACAGGAGAGCGGAATACGAGCTGGTACAGAGAATGTTCTGGCTATCGTAGGCTTGGGCAAAGCGGCGGAACTAGTCCCATACGCTCTTCGGGACTCTGAGCGGATACGCGACCTCCGAGACAAATTGGAGGAAGGCATCCGGAATTTGGTGCCAGATGCCATGTTGAACGGTCACCAGGAAAATAGGCTGCCAAATACGCTTAATCTGACTCTCCCCGGCCTACGTGGTGAATCTATTGTCATCGCCTTGGATCAGCATAGCATCTCACTTTCTTCAGGATCAGCCTGTAAGTCAGGTTCTCCGGAACCCACGCATGTTCTTATTGCCATGGGAAGAACTGAAGAGGAGGCTCACTGCTCGGTGAGGTTCTCTTTGAGCCGTTATACGACGGAGGAAGACATCAACTACACTGTGTCGGCTCTTGAGCAAGTACTCAAGGAGAAAGACATGGTGCGGCTCATGCCTTGTAAGTAATCTGCGATCCGCTAGTGCTACTGAGTTAGCCTTACCTTGTTACAAGGTAATGGACACTGAACCACTGCCGCTCATCCACCCAGACATGCTCTACTCTAAATCCAGCCGCTGTAGCCATCTGCTCGAATTCATCAAGGTTGTACTTGTATGAACTCTCCGTCCAGATGCTTTCGCCCCTGGCAAAGGAAATGGTTTCCCTATTCATATGAACCACTTGATCCCTCTGACTGACAAGATGCATCTCAACCCTGCTTTCTCGGGGATTATAGAAAGCATAGTGCTGAAACCCATCCGGCTGGAAATCACAGTCGAGTTCCCGATTGATTCGCTCGAGTAGATTGAGATTGAAAGCAGCGGTTATCCCCTCGTTATCATTATAGGCACTATGAAGCACAGCAGGGTCTTTCTTCAGGTCTACGCCGATAAGTAGAGCACCATCCGATCCACATAGATCGGCAACGTGCTCTAAAAAGTGTTTCGCGGGAATGGGATCAAAGTTACTAATAGTTGAGCCAGGAAAGTAAACGACTATGCGTTTGCTCGATTGCTTTGGAATCGGCAATTCAAAACTGCTCGTATAGTCAGCACAGACCGGAAGAACCTGTAATCGGGGATAAATTGAGGCGAGTTCCTTTGTCACATGTAGCAACTGCTCTTGGGAGATGTCAATTGGTATGAAGGCTACTGGATCGTGCAGGCGGTCTATCAAAAAGCGCACCTTCTCACAATTACCACAACCATATTCAATCACGAGCGCGTGAGGTCCGATAAGTTCGGCCATTTCCCTGATATGAGCCTGCATAATGGATGCCTCTATACGAGGGATATAGTATTCTTTCAGTTCACAGATACCCTCGAACAAATGCGAACCACGTTCATCGTAGAAATATTTGGAGGGTAATTCCTTTTGTGGCTTGTGGAGTCCAATCAGCACTTCAGCGAGGAAGCTCTCAAGCCCTGGTTTGAAGTCGTACGAGATTATCCTATCGACACTTTCATCCTGCATTTACAATCCTTGCTACCCCCTGTGCAGTCTTCTTATTTGGCCAATATAGAACAAGTTTCACATTAATTATACACATCTATTGTGTATTGTTTTGATTATACCAAGATATCATTGCTATTAATGAAGTGGAAGTGCTAACATCGTACCATAAGTATGGTTTTCCCTACGAAAGGCCAAGCATGGAAAAATATTGAGTTCAAGCATAGGGAGGGTACACAAATGGCTAAAGCAATCTGGAATGGAACTGTACTTGCTGAAAGTGATGACTATAAAATAGTCGAAGGGAATGTCTATTTTCCACCGGAGTCAGTAAAAAATGAATATCTCCACGATAGTGGGACAGACTACGAATGCCCATGGAAGGGCCATGCCGACTACTATAACATCATAGTAGGGGACAAGGTTAATGTTGACGCTGCCTGGTCTTATCCCGATCCTAAGCCAGCAGCCAAGCAGATTAAGGAACACCTAGCGTTTGATCGAGGTAAGGGAGTTTTGATAGAGATGTAGCCGGTTTTTCAAAGCGGTGAAGGTGGGTTAGTCCATAAGGACGTTCAAAATAACTAAAGTAGACATCCTAATAATTGGCGCGGGTACTGCGGGCAAATAAGCTGCGGCTACTGCCAAACAGTACACCGATTCGATTGTTATAGTAGAGAAGGGACCGGTCGGTGGTGACTACATATTTCACGCCTGTATTCCTACCAAGGCATTGTTGGAGGAGATGGCGCTCCTGCTCATGCTATTACAAAACCCATGGTAAGCAATTAAGCCTTAATAACATGCAAATCAATTCTGAATAAAGGAGAATGACATGGCAGATGCAAAAAGGGAGTTCGGTGTTGTTGGTCTTGGCCGCATGGGAGCGAATCTTTCACTTCAAGCCCTGGAGAAGGGCATGCGCGTCGTGGGTTTTGACCTCAAAAGTGTGTCTGACGAATTAAAAAAGGCCGGCATGGTAGAGGCTAATAGTCTCGATGGTTTTCGCGACAAGTTATCGCCAGCTCGACCCTTATTCATCTACATTCCTGCTGGACCGGCTGTCGACAGCGTTATCGACGATATTATTCCACATGTAGATAAGGGTGACATTATTGTCGATGCGGGTAACTCCTACTGGGGCGACTCAATACGCCGCCATCGAAGTCTATCTGAAAAGGGAATCAACTTCGTTGACCTCGGGACAAGCGGTGGTGTGGAAGGTGCCCGCCATGGTGCTTGCTTTATGGCCGGTGGTGACATGGAGCCAATAGCCCGAATCGAACCAATCCTGATCGAGCTTGCTACACCAGGGGGATACGTTCATGCCGGACCGCCTGGGGCAGGCCATTTCACCAAGCTTGTCCATAACGGAATAGAGTTCGGTATGCTCCAGGCAATTGGCGAAGGTGTTGACCTTCTTGAGCATTACAGAGAAAAACTCGATATCAAAGAGATACTGCGATGCTGGCGCCACGGGTCTGTCATCCGTTCCTGGCTCATAGACCTTATGGAAGCGGCATATCGAGAAGAGGACGGATTAGACAAGATACCTGCCTATGTCGACGACACCGGTGAAGTGAACTGGCTGGTGGACGATGCCATGCATATGGAGGTTCCTGTGCCGGTCATTGCACAGGCTGTTATGCAGCTTATCTCCTCGCGCGACGATGATAGGTTTTGGGCACGGGCAATAGCGATGATGCGGCACGGATTTGGAGGACACAAGTACGGACATGATCCGGCAACCGTGCGAGAGCGTCGTCAGGGACAGATCAGCGATTTTATTCGCGATTAGCTGACAAAGGTTAGACATTGGAGGTGATGAATGAAAGACAAATATGATTTGGCCATCATTGGTGGTGGCGCTGCAGGGCTGATCGCCGCTCCATTTGCAGTGCAGCTTGGAGCACGAGTAGCATTCATAGAAAAAGACCGTATCGGGGGTGATTGCACCTGGACAGGCTGCGTGCCAAGTAAAACACTAATAAAAACCGCTAAGGTAGCTTATCAGATGCGTACCGCAAATCGTTTTGGCCTGGCACCAGTAGACACCGCGGTGGACCTGAAACCAGTGATGAATCATGTCCGTAGTGTTATTGCCGAGATTTATAGCCATACCACGCCCGAGGCACTGCGAAACCAGGGAATACATGTTTTCCTGGGAGAGCCCCACTTCGTCGATGCTCACACGATTTCAATTGGTGATCAAACCATATCAGCCAATTATGTGCTGATTTGTACTGGAGCACATCCGTTCGTTCCACCCATTACCGGATTGGATATAACTTCTTATTTAACGTATCAGAATATCTGGGATCTTAATATCTTGCCAAAACACCTGGTCGTTATTGGAGGCGGGCCCATTGGCTGTGAGATCGCTCAGAGCTTTTGTCGCCTCGGATCTAGTGTTACTCTAGTTGAGGGTGGTGATACGTTAATGCCCCGGGATGATAACGATGCCTCCAGGATACTTGCTGAAACCTTCCGTAATGAAGGCATTGATCTTAGACTGAAATCTAATGTTGAACGAGCATGGCAAGATGGGAGTAGCATTCATTTAATTGCCAAGGGGGAAGAGATAATCTGTGATGCGCTACTGGTTGCGGTCGGACGGCGTCCGACCGTAGACAGTCTCGATCTGGATAAGGCGGGTGTAAAATTTGGCAAGCAGGGCATTCAGGTAGACAGGAACTTACGCACGAGTCAACCCCATGTTTATGCTGCCGGAGACTGCCTGGGAGGTTTCCAGTTCTCTCACTACGCTGGCTGGCAGGGATTTATTGCGGTACGCAACGCTCTTCTCCCCGGTTCGTCCAAAGGTATCACCGACCAGGTACCCTGGACTACTTTTACCGACCCTGAAGTGGCACACGTAGGTATGACCGAGGAACAGGCACGTAAGAAGCTGGGTGATGATGTACTCACCAATACTTGGCCAATGAGAAGAGTAGATCGGGCATTGAATGAGGCCGAGGATACTGGTTTTCTCAAACTGATTTACCGGAAAGACCGGAAACTTCTGGGTGTCACCATTGTAGCAGCAGAGGCCGGGGAGATGATTAACGAATGGGTTGTAGCAATGAAGCATGGATTTAAAGCAGACGAGCTCGCTAGTGCTATTCACGTATACCCGACTTACTCTACAGCGAGTATGCAAGCCTCCGCTGCTGTTCTGGTAAAGAGCCTACTGGGAGGCCTATCGGGTGAGGTCATCAAGCGGTTTGCCCATGTTAGGCACTGAAAAGGAGGTGGTATGATAACATCCGACAAACAAAAAGTACGCCATAACATTTTCTATGAGTTGACACGAAGCTTGTGTCCGGAGTGCCGCAAGCTTGTGGATGCCCAGGTCCTGATACGTGACCGTGCCGTGTATCTGCGAAAGTATTGCCCGGAGCATGGCTGGCATGAGGCACTGGTCTCTTCTGATGCCGACTGGTATATAAATTCACTTAAATTTAACAAGCCAGGGTCAATACCAAATGATTTCGCCACGAAAGTAGAAGACGGTTGTCCCAACGATTGTGGTCTCTGTCCTGAACACCAGCAACACACCTGTATCGGTCTTATTGAGGTTACCGGTCGGTGTAACCTGAGCTGTCCTACATGCTTTGCTGACGCTGGCCAGGGACCTGATTTGAGTTTAACGCAGGTGGAAGCTATTCTCGACAGGTTAATGGTGACGGAGCACGAACCGGAAATTGTCCAAATAAGCGGTGGTGAGCCGACCATTCATCCGCAAATACTGGACATTCTGAAGGCAGCGAAATCACATAACATACGGCATATCATGCTCAATACCAACGGTCTCAGACTGGCGCAGGATCCTGATTTTGTCCATCAATTAGCTCGCTATGAACCAACTGTCTATTTGCAGTTTGATGGTCTGACTGCCCATGCTTATGAAGCCTTACGGGGATGTGACCTTTTAGCCATAAAACAGCAGGCTCTGGACCACCTCGCTGAGGCAGGAATGTATGCTATTCTGGTAGCCACGATTACTCAGGGTATCAATGACAGCGAAATTGGTGATATTTTGCGCTACGGTTTAAAACACCCGGCAGTACTGGGAATAAGCTACCAGCCGGTAACCTTCTGCGGCCGCTCGCAAGGCAAACCCGATCCCCTCCACCGCATTACCCTTCCCGACGTACTGCATAATCTGGAAGCTCAAACTGGGGGTATGTTCCGCGTCAGTGATTTCTTCCCTGTACCCTGTCCTCACCCTACCTGCTCTGCCTGTACCTATGCCTTTAAGGATGATAATCAGATTATTCCCATCACGCAGTTGGTGAATGTGGAAGACTACCTTGACTTTATCACTAATCGTACGGTTATTGACTTCTCAGAAGAAATGAAGTCATCGCTGGAATCACTTTGGAGTATGGCAACGATCATGGGTGGGGAAAAAACCAATAATGCCGTAAGCTGCGCTACCTGCAACTTTAGCCTACCATCGCTAGACGCCAAATCGCTGAAGGAACGCTTTTTCATGGTGCAGGTACATGCCTTTATGGACGAGTACAATTTTGACCTTAAGCGTCTAATGAAATGCTGCGTACACCAGCTATTGCCGGATGGTAGGGCAATACCCTTTTGCGCGTATAATAACCTAGGCTACCGCCAGAAGATGAAAAAGGAGGCATAATCTTGATAGAAAGAGAAGATGCTCGTGAAATCAAGACATGCTGTGCCACCTTTTACCAAAGTGATATCGTTCGTCTGTTGTTAGGAGATGTCCTTCATCCTGGTGGTCTAGAATTGACCGGCTATCTTGGAACGGTTGTCGGATTAAGGAGTGAGGATAAGGTGCTCGATATTGCATGCGGGCGAGGTGCCTCAGCTGTGTATCTGGCCAAACGTTTCGGCTGCCACGTTACTGGTCTGGACTATGGTCAGGACAACATTACTGCAGCCGAAAGCCACGCCTCTACTGAAAGTGTAGCTCACCTTACCGCTTTCAAAAAGGGTGATGCCGAGGGATTACCCTTTGAGGACGAGAGTTTTGATATAGTTATTTCAGAGTGCAGTTTCTGCACGTTCCCCGACAAAATAACAGCGGCACGGGAGATGGTACGCGTTCTTCGCAGGTACGGTCGAATGGGAATGACGGATGTTACCATTGATGGTCCCTTGCCAGAAGACATTCAGTCATTATTGGGATGGGTAGCCTGTCTGGCTGGAGCTGGTAGTTCGGAGCTTTATGTGTCGATATTAGAGGAAGCTGGCTTTAGCGATTTTATTGTCGAAGATAAGCGAGATGCATTGCTAGCGATGATAAATGACATACGTCGGCAGCTATTGGGTGTAGAGCTAGTTATCGGTATGGCGAAATTGGAATTGGGTGACCTCGACTTGGCCAAAGCCAAGAGCCTGGCTCAGCGTGCACAAAAACTAATAGAAGGTGGTGTAATAGGTTACACCTTATTTAAGGCAAATAAGGAAGAGAAATGAAGGAGCGTGTCAGATTTGGTCTATAAACCGATTAGTGACTACGGCATCATTGGAAACATGGTTTCAGCAGCCCTGGTAGCCAGGGATGGTTCCATTGACTGGTGCTGTCTTCCCAGGTTTGATTCGCCCAGCATATTTGCCGCCATTCTTGACGATGAGAAAGGTGGAAGGTTTGGCATAAGACCGAGCTCGCACTTCGAGTCCAGTCAATCTTATTTGGGTGAAACCAACGTGTTGCAGACGGTTTTTCAAACTGACACTGGTACAGTGACGTTAACAGACTTCATGCCCTGCTACGAAAGGAGGGATGGCAAACACGTACAATTCAATGAAATCCATCGTATGGCAGAGTGCACTAATGGGGAAGTCGACCTCACGGTTACATTTAAGCCCAAACCAGGATATGCTACAGTTGATCCCTCGCTAACTGTCGCACAGTATGGTGTAGTGGTCACAGGTGGCGGAGCTCCTGTATCACTATCGTCGTCCGTCCCATTCAAAGATCTCGGAGACCAAGCCACGGCAACTGTTAACCTGCAGCGTGGAGAGAAAGTTGTCTTCGTATTAAGGTATGGTTCGGATAAACCGCTCACCGGTGTTATAAAGAACTCACTGATCAAGCTTTCTCAAACAAAGGGATACTGGCAGCAACAGGCAGAGGGCTGCGTTTTTTCGGGTCCATATCGATATTATATAGTGCGCTCTTATCTGGCCTTACATCTGCTGGTATATTCACTGACAGGGGCAATTATCGCCGCTCCAACTACCTCCCTCCCGGAAGAAATCGGTGGCGAAAGAAACTGGGACTACCGCTTTACATGGCTCCGTGATGCCTCTCTTACCCTCAATGCTTTTTCTTCGCTGGGACACAAAGAAGAAGCTATCGGCTTCATGAGATGGTTACTCAACGTATGCGAAAGCTGTGGCCCTAAAGCACAGATTCTATACGATATCGATTTTGGGGATCCTCTTGATGAACGAACCCTGGATCATTTGGAAGGCTACCGTAGGTCCCGGCCAGTACGAATCGGTAATGGTGCTTATAACCAGCGCCAGCTGGATATCTTTGGCGAAATGCTCGAAGCAGCGTACAACTATGTAAAAATCGGCGGCTACATAAGTAGCAAGGACTGGAAACTACTGGAGACATTTGTTGATGCTGCCTGTGAACTATGGCCAGAACCAGACAGTGGCATCTGGGAAGTAAGGGGAGGTCCGTTCCATTTTGTTCACTCTAAAGTTATGTGCTGGGTAGCTGTAGATAGGGGAATAAAACTGGCCCAGGGTCTCGAGCGAAACGAGAAGGTCAGTTACTGGCGTCAGGTTGCCGAGGACATACGCAGTGACATTCTGACTAAGGGCTGGAACTCAAAGAAGGAGACCTTTACCCAGCACTATGATACGGAAGCTCTAGACGCCAGTGCTCTATTAATACCTCTTTTCGGCTTCTTGCCCGTCTCTGATAAGCGGATCAAATCTACTATCAACCATGCTGCTGATGAACTCAGCTGGAATGGCCTTCTACGCAGGTACAGAACTGATGAGACTGACGATGGGCTGAAAGGTTCTGAAGGCGCATTTCTGTGGTGCACATTCTGGTTAGTTCGCAACTTACTTAGGTTGGGAAAACTTGAGGATGCCGTTGAGCTTTACGAAAGACTGCTCGGCTATGGTAATCATTTAGGTCTTTTTTCTGAAATGGTCAACCCTGTTACAGGAGAGGCCTTGGGTAATTTCCCACAGGCTTTGACTCATCTGGCGGTTATTATTACAGGACTGGAGTTAACAGAGGCTATAAAAGAGAAAAGAGTGGGAGGTGAAGCATGAAAGCTGGAATAGTAACACCAGGGCAAAAAGACAGTGCGAGATTGATTGAAATGGATATGCCGGTGATTTCGAGCGGTCAGGCTCTGGTCAGACTGCTGGAATTGGGGATTGATGGTACCGATATGGAGATCAACCGGGGTGAATACGGAGAAACACCGCCAGACAATGACTTCATTGTCTGGGGACACGAAGCAGTCGGTCAGATTGAGAATCCTGGTACAACGGAGTTGGGCAAGGGCGATTTTGTAGTGCCGATGGTCAGACGTCCCGACGATTGTGTTGACTGTCAAAGAGGTCAACTTGATATGTGCCTTAAGGGTAACTACCGAGAATGTGGCATAAAGGGTGCGCATGGATTCCTGAGAGAGTATCTTGCTGAGTATGTAGATTTCTTGGTGCCGGTTCCAAAAGAACTACGAAACATCGCTGTGCTTGCCGAGCCAACAAGCATTGCCACAAAGGGAATTGAACAGGCTATGGAGTTTCATAATCGAAGTGCCAATCCAATTGATATCGCCGTGGTGCTTGGGGCCGGTCCATTAGGCCTGCTGACTACCGCACTGCTTAAGCTTCATGATTACGATACATACACTCTTGATGTAGTGCCTAGATCAAGTGTGAAGGCACAACTTGTCGAAAGCATCGGTGCCAATTACGTCGATGGGAATGTGTCATCGGTCGTGAGTCTACCACATAAGATTGGGAACCTTGATCTGATTATGGAAGCCACCGGTAATAGTACTGTCGCTTTCCAGGCGATGAGTGCCCTGGGGACAAACGGGATTTTATGCCTGATGGGAGTATCGACCGGCCAGAAGCCGCTTGAGGTTGATGCTTCGTGTTTAAACATGCAGATGGTGTTGGGTAATAAGACAGTATTCGGCACCGTCAGTTCTAACCGTAGCCATTTTGAAAGATCAGTCGAGTCACTGGCTTCTATAGAAAAGAAATGGCCTGGCTGGCTATCAAGACTAATTACTCGACGGCTTACACTGGATAAGTTCAGGGATGGGCTTAATCCCGATCCAGATAATATCAAAACGGTGATCGAATTGACGTGATAAAATGACTCCGACCTAACCCTCTTATCACGAGAGAGACAGTTATATTGACTAGTGATTTAGACCATGTAAACGCAAAAGTGATAAACACGGAGAAGGAGGTGGCCAACAATGAAGAGTTACGAAGTTATAGTTATCGGCTCGGGTGCAGGGGCAATTATTTCAGATGAAGCCGCAGCGCAAGGTCTAAAGACAGCACTCATAGACAAGGGACCATTAATAGGCGGAACTTGCCTCAACTGGGGTTGTATACCATCCAAAATGCTGATTTACACAGCCGACCGCATTGTAGAAATTGAGGAAGGGAAGAAGCTGGGTATTGAAGCGGAGATAAAGAACGTAGATTTTAAATCAATAATGGAGAGGATGAGAAAGAGCAGACAGGAAAGTCAGGTTCATATTAGAGAGGGTATAAAGCAGTCTAAGAAGCTGGATTTTTATGAAGGTGAAGGATATTTCGTGGGTGACTACCTGCTTGAGGTCAATGGAGAGAAACTTAAAGGGGGAAGGATTTTCATTGCATCCGGATCGCGACCGTTCATACCTCCGATTAAAGGCTCGGAAAATGTAGACTACCTTACCAACGAATCGGTGCTGGAGCTAAAAGAAAAACCGGACAGCCTCATCATCATTGGTGGTGGCTATATCGCTGTCGAATTCGGGCATTTCTTTGCGGCCATGGGCACTGAAGTTGCCATTCTCGAGATGGCTGACAGGTTGGTTCTATCCGAGGAACCGGAAACCTCTGCACTTTTGGGGAATGAGTTGAGCAAGCGCATGGGAGTCCATACAAATGCCTTGGTAGAGGAAGTAAAACAAAGCGAGCATGGTGTTGTGGTTATTGCAAAGGATACTAATTCCGGCAAGCGCAGGGAATTTGCTGCACAAAGGATTATGATGGCTGTGGGTAGAAGGTCTAACGCAGATATATTAAAAGTAGAAAATACCGGAGTGGAGACAGACAAGAAGGGCTTTGTCAAGGTCAACGAATACCTCGAGACGAATCGGAAAGGTATTCTCGCTATTGGGGATGCCAACGGCCAGCAGATGTTCAGGCATATGGCTAACAGGGAAGCTGAAATCGTTGCGCAGAATGCCTTCTATGGCACGAATATCAAGGTTGACTACAGCGCCGTTCCTCACGCGGTGTACTCACATCCTCAGGTTGCGTCGGTAGGTATGACCGAGGTGCAGGCTAGGGAAGGCCATGATGTCCTCATCGGTAGGATGAAATACTTCGATATTGCCAAGGGCGAGGCCATGATGGAAAAGGAGGGTTTTGCCAAAGTCATCGTAGAAAAGGAGACTAACCGAATACTAGGCTTCCATATCATAGGGCCGTATGCCCCCGAGCTAATTCAAGAAGTTGTCAACGCAATGACATCCGGTGGCGGTATGGA
The DNA here is from genome assembly GCA_049678605.1 of Dehalococcoidia bacterium. GTDB lineage: Bacteria > Chloroflexota > Dehalococcoidia > GIF9 > AB-539-J10 > RBG-13-51-36. The sequence continues at coordinate 10,987 of JBAUEM010000070.1, read as the reverse complement.
GGAGCTCGAACAGGGAATTCACATTCACCCTGCCCTTTCAGAACTAGTACAGTACACCATCACTAGCCTAGAGGATTCCTAGATTCGCAATATAGTGGGTCTTGGAGATGCTCAATGAAGAGAAATAGAATCAGGACTAGTAGTCAAAGAACTTAAAAGGTAGCAATTATGGCGGAAAAGAATGTGGTTATTTACTCACTGCCAACTTGCCCCAACTGTAAGAGAGCGAAAGAGTATCTTTCGCAGAAAGGTATTCCCCACATCGAGTACAATGTTGCAAAAGACAAAGAGAGAACAAAAGAGATGATGCAGAAGTCGGGGCAATTGGGTGTCCCAGTTATCTTGGTTGACGATCAAGTTATGGTAGGCTTTAATCAGTCAAAGTTAGAAGAGCTATTATCAATATAGCTACTGTTTTGGGCTATGATAATAGATACAAGCCTATGGTTTATGTTTCCTGTGGCAGTAGGTATCGCGACTATTGCCATGTCAGCAGGTATTGGTGGAGCAGTGATGTTCGCACCATTTTTCATGCTTGTACTAAGATTAGACCCTCTTATCGCATTAGGGGCAGGACTTGTCATAGAGGTATTCGGTTTCTCTTCGGGAGTAATAGGCTACTGGCGGAAAAAGGTAATTCACTTTGACATCGTAAAAAGACTTATTATACTCACTATTCCGGCTACTATTGTAGGAGTTGCTTTAGGAAGAATTATTCCAGTCTTTGTTCTCAAGGTATTGTTAGCATTACTGATCCTTTATCTGGCATATCAGTTTTTACTAAAAGGTAAGGAGTGTCTGCCAAAAGATCCACGTTGCACCGGTGTCAGCACTATTCCTGGAGAATTAGTACTAAACAAGATGGTGAAAGCAACGACTCTACTGGGTGGATTATCGGTTGGTATGATATCAGCCGGGCTTGGAGAGGTAAACGAGTTCAATTTTCTTCAAAGATTGAACCTGCCTGTTCCTGCTGCGTCAGGTACCTCAGTATTTTTAGTCGCAATGAGCGCTATTGTCGGTGTGTGCGCTCACACATACTTCTTGCTCACAGAAGGAGGCATAACTATCTTTGGCCATGTTTTTTCTATTCTTGTATTTACGATACCTGGTGTCGTTTTAGGTGCACAGGTTGGAACTCTTTTGTCAAATAGAATAAACCGTAAATCAATGGGCAAATTTGTCGGAGCCTTGTTTGTTGTGTTATCAATACTCACTTTTTTGACAATCTTTAGGTAGAGCTAGACTCATATGTGGTTTTGAATTGGATTAAGTTGAAATTTGCAACAACCTGCTTTTATGGCAGGGTGACTGGACATAAAAAATTCCGCTGTATTAGGCGGATTTTGAAGCTAACTGGAGCGGGAGACGAGACTCGAACCCGCGACACCCTGCTTGGAAGGCTTGCTGAACCTTTTTCCAAATGCGGACGAAATTATGGAAAAAATTTGTAAAACGAGTGCGGGGGTTGATATACTATGGTTTACAAGCTAGAATTTTTGGAAAAACTAGACTTTTACAATAAAACTCTGGCCTGATACTTGAGGAGGGACTATGCCGAGTCTGCGAACATTTTTTTCAAATATGTCGGTTGAAATGCCGCTTCCTAAGAAGCTCTATCTTGTTCTACGCAACTGGGGAATAAAGATAATTAAGAGACAGAACTGTTGCGGGCATCCGGGTGAACCCGGCTGTTGCGAGTGAGCCAAGTGATCTTCTCGTGAAGAGGTTGTTACTGCTCCTCGCATATTTCCATCAATTATGAGGCTAACACAGGGGCTACCTATTATTGATTGTGGATTGGAAACCCGCACGGCTTGGCAGTTCTAAAAGATGTAAAACTCATCATCCGAGATACCCTATCAACTCGAGGCAGTGAAAAAACTGGTTGTTAAAAAATGACTCCCAGCCTTACAAGGCAGCCCGATTTGTTCAATAGGAACAAACTGACGAAGTGTTAAGTAAAGATAGCTTACGGGAGAAGTTATTTAGGAACCAAGGTGGTGGGGAAGGGGGGACAGTTCCCGAACTTTTATTTGAGAAGAAAGGGCTGATTCTGGCTTTGCTACAATTGCTCGTCTCCCGCTGACACCAATTGCCCAGGTTTTGACATTGTAGCGCTCCATGGCGACTGATAACATAGAATACACGGCGCATCCTAATAAGTGGAATGTGCGGAAAATCACCTTCGCCTCACTCATCGTCGGTACTTTGCTAGTAGTAGAGGGAGCAATTGTGCTATTGGTGGGAAGCTATTATTTTAATCTGAGATTTGACCAGCTACGTACATTTGTAATGCTGACGCTGATTTTTACAAGCCAGTTTAGAGTCTATATCGTGAGAGAAAGACGGTCTTTCTGATCGTCTCGACCAGGAAGAAAGCTACTCATAGCCACCGTGGCGGCTATAGTCGTATTTGCCCTGTTAGGTGTGTATGGCTTGATTGTACCGCCAGTGACGCCGCTTCAGATGCTATTTGTACTTGGGTTCTCGGCTCTATTTACATTCGCCATCGACTATCCTAAGTACCTTGCTTTTAAAAGATTTGAGCTGTAACTCTTATGGAAATGATAGGCCAATCCCCCACTTAACTCATACATAATACCTATGGTAGACTGATGGCTTGGCATCGCACATAATATAGAGAAGAATATGTCAGCGAATTGGAAATCATCACCAATGATTGCCTCAGTTGCTCTTGTTGGGGTAACGGCAGTCTGGGGCTATACTTTTCTTGTTGTACAAGATGCCATAGCACGCATGCCAGTCATGGACTTTCTAGCGTGGCGCTTTGTAGTAGCTAGTGTTGTGATGATTGCCTTGCGTCCGACCTGTCTGCGTAACGTGACGCGTCTCGAATTACTGCGCGGCGTTGGACTAGGCACAATACTTGGGCTGGGTTATATTGCTCAAACATACGGCTTACGCTATACATCCGCAGCTATTTCGGGGTTTATTACCGGCATGTTTGTCGTCCTTACCCCAGTTATGTCATGGATATTACTTCGCCGTAAAACCAATCGTAATACCTGGATGGTAATAGCACTGGCTACTGTGGGCTTGGCATTACTCAGTCTCAACGGTTGGTCAGTTGGAATCGGTCACCTGCTCACACTAGGAGGCGCCGTATTTTTCGCTATTCATATAGTTGGTTTAGGTGAATGGTCATCACAATACGAGCCGTACGCCTTTTCCCTGCTTCAAATTGGGACTGTCGCCGTAATATCGCTCATAGCTGCTACACCTGAAGGAATTGCCGTGCCGCCCGATCCTGGAGTGTGGGAAGTTGTAGTGATTACAGGGATACTAGCAACCGCTGTGGCTTTTTTTGTACAGACGTGGGCTCAATCACTTGTATCAGCAACGCGTGCAGCGGTGGTAATGACAATGGAGCCGGTCTTTGCCGGATTATTCGCTGTTGTCATTGGTGGAAACCAGTTGACACTGCGAACTCTCGGTGGTGCAGCGTGCATACTGGCAGCAATGTTCATTATCAATCTAAAATCAGGTCAGAGCGTTACGCGACTGAAAACATAACAGCCTCCAAGACTACTTGGTTATAGTTACAACGTTGAGTGGGGAAGGGGGGACTCGAACCCCCACGCCTTTTCAGGCACATGATCCTAAGTCATGCTCGTCTGCCAATTCCGACACTTCCCCGATAGGAACCACCTAGTACAATAGCATTTTATGGGGCTTGCCTCAAACCATACCTAGATGCAACCTCATACCTCTAAAAGGACTTTTGTCTGTAACTCACATTAGGAGAAGATTAAGCACCTTAGATAGTAGGCAACTAGGTGGTTTGGGAAGACTTGAGCATGGTATTAAGATATACCCGCAGCATCACCTTTGATGATTGTTTGGAGCACTACGGAGAAGCGTTAGTATGCAGGTCAAGTATCAGAAGAGAGTATTGAACTAAGTTATTTCTTTTCCTTCTGTTTTGACCATATACTCACACCCCAAACGATACCAATACCACCAAGCAAGAGACCAAGACCAGCCATAATTATGCCAACTTCAACCATTGCTATATTTTCACCTCCGAAATGATAGTTCATTCCATTATACAATAGCTATACAGAAAAAACTATGATTCCTGCTCAGGTGTGTTAACTCCATAGCTATGAGACATAGGGGTGAAGCTGAATGGATTCCAGGGACACCATATCAATTGGGCCTACTACAAATCAGGTATTATGTCCCCAGAATAGGATAGATGCTAATGAGACTTCATGTAGAACCACACAGGACTAAAGGAATAACAGCCGCAAGGCAACCTACAACTATTGATATTGCAAATAGCACTATACCAGCAATACTCCAGTTCCTCTGCGTACTCTTGAAGTGCTCAATACTGTCCCATTTCTTATTCCGCCATGCCCACTCATTTCCCTTTACGCCAAGAACGAAAGCCCATATAAAACCAAAAAGGGGAATAAGACTAAGTAGCGCTATCAAGACACCATTGCAGATTCCCCATATCCAGGTTAAGACGAATGCCCCCCAGTTCCACCCCTTAACTTCCTCGGGGACTGTGGCTAATTCACCCAGTCCTGATGTATTCTCTGGCGTTTCCTCAATCTGAAGCCTCTGGCCACACTCAGGGCAAAACGAAACGCCCTCGCTTACTTCTTTTCCACATTTTGGACAAAATGGCATAGCTCCACCTCCTATCCTTTTGATACATCATATGAGAACTGACAGGAATAGGCAATACCCGCCTATACAGTGGTGGTTTCTTGGTATCACCCACTCGGCGAGGGTTTACCACCATAACAACATTGGGAAACGCAAGGCCTAGTTTGTGGAGAGAATCCAGTCAGGGTTGAAATCTGGTGATTACTGAGACTCGGTTGCCCATAAACCCCGTTCTCTCATCTTGGCGTATTGTTCTAATTGGACGAGAATTTGGCTGTACCGGTCATCAGGGTCAAATATATAGGCTTTCGCATATCCCTGAGCAATCAACTCAGCATTAACGAACACTCCGTCTATGTAAACGTATCGGAGCAGCCGACCGTATTCGTCCTGATCTCGTTTACCTCGCTGTAATTCAACCGTTTTCCCTTCCACAAGCTCTTTGTTTCTGGCCGTTGCCTCTTCAGCGTAATATTCTCCTGACTCTGGCGTGTCAATGCCCAGATAACGGACACGACGGCCGTCTGCTAACTCTACAGTGTCACCATCAATGACGCTGGTGACCAATGCCTGCTCATATACACTATCGTCGGGATGCCACAGACCATAGCCCGTGCCTAACCCGATGCCGATTCCAATAAGCAGTATTACAGCTATGAGAAGTTTATTACTCATGTATTTGGTCAGGTGATGTAACTTCAATCTGCGGCACTCCTTCGTAAGGGTCAATCAGACCGCTAACATAAATAGTTTTACCGTCGTAATAATCCTCTGGTGGTTGAGAAAACTTGCCACGATTCTCACCCCAGATAACGACAGTAAATCGGTTCGGGTCTGGATAGGGGTTGCCCATATTCAGGAAAGTAGGTTTGCCGCTACTCTCACTAGCATAATGCGTATCAACCACAGGGCCATATACTGTAGTTCTTTCACCAATGTGGTTCTTAGCCGCATCCCAACTGATTGCATCTGGCGGAGCAGTTTCAAAGTTAGCAGTGAGGCTCTTATCCGAATCCATGGTAATAGTAACGGTGGGTGTGGTGTCTGACGCACTACCGCTCCAGTAGCCAAAGATGTAGCCACTAGCTGGGCTGGCTGTCAGTGTTACCTGCACATCGGCATCATATACGCCACCCGAAGGAGATACAGCCCCTGCCCCTGGGGGGCTGACGCTTACACTAAGTGTGTACGTAGGTATAGGTGTTGGCGGAGGTCTAGTTATGACAATCGCCACGATGATAGCTATAGTGCAAGCTATGATGATTCCTGCTAGCTTTCCCTTACTCATTCCTTTAACGTTTGTCCTATCGCCAGTCGATGCCCATATTCAGGGCAAAACGAAACACCCTCGCTTACTTCTTTTCCTCAATTGGGACAAAAATAGCATAGCTCCGCTTCCTGTTCTTCTGATACAGCATATGAGAATTAAGGACAATGGTCAATACCGCAAATTCCAGAATTCCAGGGTCACCATACCAATTAGGCCTACTACAAATTAGGTATTATGTCCCCAGAATAATCAAATCATAGTTACCTAACCATCTCCCAAATCCAGTTTAACTAAGAGCAAAGGAGGCGTCAATACAAACCCTTGACTCATTAGGATATCTAAATTATCACCCTCTCCTCGGGGCTCTAGTCTTTAAAAAATGATATGTATTATTGAGTTTCCTATTTCGGCCCTACAGCTGGAATTTCTTCTATGATGGTTGTTTGACAGAGGGAAAGCTCCGTGGTAATATATGCATAGATGCGAGATTATGCATATAGTTCCGGAGGATGATATGAGGAATTTGGTTAAGACCTACAAGGCATTATCAGATGAGTCAAGGCTCAGGGTATTAAATCTTTTCCTTGAAAGGGAATGTTGTGTCTGCGAGGTGATGCAGGCTCTGGAAATTTCCCAATCAAAGGCATCACGTATTTTGAGTGCTCTTTATGACGTCGGCTTTCTCAAGCTCCGTAAAGATGGCCTCTGGTCACTATATTCCTTTGACTGGGAGGGAATGGACATACATTTGAAAGATATCCTGGAAGCGACCAGAAGGGTTTTTGAAGGCAATAAACAGATGAAAATGGATCGCGCGCGGCTTAAAACGGCCGAGCGTGTGGGCCCTAGCTGCGTTAACAAAGTGCGTCAGACACGGCTATCTCCCCAAACTTCACAATCCTGACTAGCTAATATTAAAAGGTAGCACATTTATGGAAGTATTGGTACAACTGCTGCAGGGTGGTTGGAATGCTCTGCTTGAGTATTTATCCGCACATGTATTGACCTGCCTTATTCCGGCGTTCTTTATCGCAGGTGCTATAGCTGTATTTGTATCACAGGGAGCCGTTCTCAAGTATTTCGGGCCCAAGGCGAAGAAACTGCTGTCTTATAGCGTCGCCTCAGTATCGGGTACAATCCTTGCCGTCTGTTCCTGCACCGTTTTACCCCTCTTCGGAGGCATTTACAAGAGGGGTGCCGGTATCGGCCCTGCAGTTGCTTTCCTGTACTCGGGCCCGGCAATCAATGTCCTTGCTATCGTTTACACAGCCCGTATCCTTGGCTTTGATCTGGGTTTAGCCAGAGCTATCGGTGCTATTGCCTTTGCAGCCGGGATTGGTCTAATTATGGCTCTTATTTACCGCAAGGAGGAGTCATTAAAAGATTCGGCAGCATTTGATGCGCTCATGGCTGACCCTGAAGCCAAGAAATGGTGGCAGCAGAGTGCTTTCTTCGCTGTCCTGGTAGGCATATTGATCTTTGCTGCCTTGAAGAACTGGATTGTAACCGGTGTTCTGCTTGTGATCCTGGCCTTTATGCTCTGGCGCTGGTTCACTAAGAGCGAGCTCGGTATTTGGATGAAGGAGACGCTACGCTTTGTTCGTCTTATTGTCCCCTGGCTACTGGCGGGAGTGTTTGCTGCAGGGATTATCACCACCTTTGTTCCTCAGGATACAGTTTCCAGCTGGGTAGGCGGCAACAGTCTCTTTGCCAACTTTATTGCTTCCTTCGTGGGTGCACTGATGTACTTTGCTACACTTACCGAAGTTCCTATCGTCAGCGCGTTCGTGAACCTGGGTATGGGAAAAGGGCCAACACTGGCGCTCTTGTTGGCAGGTCCAGCATTATCTCTGCCTAATATGCTCGTCATCCGCAGCATCATGGGAACAAAGAAGACTCTTACTTACATCGCCTTGGTAGTGATATTTGCTACTATCACAGGTTATATCTTTGGTTTAATCACTCAGTAAATTTGAAGGAGGTAAAAAGAATGAAAATCAAAGTTCTCGGACCTGGATGCGCCCGCTGTCATCAGCTGGAGCAAACGACCAGAGAGGTAGTCAAGGAATTGGGCATTGATGCCGAGATTGAAGATGTGAAAGACATCAAGAAGATAATGGAATACCCCATTCTAACCCCTCCCTGCTTGGTTATTGATGAAAAACTGGTCTGCTCCGGTAGGGTGCCATCAAAATCGGAGGTGACCACTTTTATCACCACGTCTCTAGCTAATGAAGAGAGAGGATTTTGAGCATAAGTGAAACGCAGGTAGCCTTTTGAGAACAACCAATTACTAGGAGGATAATGTGAAGACTCTATTCGGCTCTTTTAATTCATTCCAGAGATACCTAAGAGTATCTGTAATCTTTATTTCGGGCCTTCTGCTAATAGGATTACTAGGTTACAATGCAACAACACCTCCACAGACACAGGCACCTGGAGGAGAGCCATCAACACCATCTGCAACTACCGCACCAACTGGTGAAGTCGACCTGTTATACTTCCATCGACCTCAACGTTGTACTAAATGCCTTTGCTTCGAAAGACGTGTTAGTGATGTTGTGAGTGAATATTTTCAAGATGAGATCGATAGCGGCCAGCTAAGTTTTCGAATATTGAACATAGGGGATAAAGAAAATTATGCCCTAGTTCAAAAGTATGGGGCTGTCGGCTCGCATCTATTCATAAATAAGATAATAAATGGTGAGGAGCATATTAGGGATATACAGGAGATTTGGTCATGGGACTGCACAAGCAATACAGACCGTTTTGACATAGAAGTTAAAAATATTATCGAGCTAAGCCTTGAGAATGAACAATAATGGATTTGGGCAGTCTAACCGGTAACGTAAATATCCCGATAGTCTCGGCGTTTTTACTGGGACTGCTTACTGCTGTTAGCCCTTGTCCTATGGCTACTAATATAACGGCCATAGCTTACGTAACTCGCCGTGTAACAGACAGAAAATATGCAGTAATAACTGGTGCCTTATACACATTGGGACGTATGTTTTCCTACTCTGTTCTTGGAGTTCTAATTGTTGTGGTTGGGCTTGAAATCCCCTGGGTATCCTTGGCTCTTCAACAGATAAGCGAGCCAGTTCTCGGTCCATTCTTGATACTTGTCGGACTGATTATGCTAAGCATTAACAAAATCTCCCTCGGTCGAGGTAGTGGTAAACTGGCATCACTGGGGGTAAAAGTAGCTGACCGGGGAATGATAGGTGGATTTCTGCTTGGCGTCATTTTTGCTCTAGCATTTTGCCCTTACAGTGCTGTATTGTTCTTTGGAGTATTGATACCTTTGGCTTTGAAGTCAACTGGTGGACTCGGGCTGCCCGTAGTGTATGCCATTGGTACGGGACTGCCAGTTTTGCTCGTGGGTATACTTCTGTCGTTCGGTGTATCCAGAGTATCTTCATGGGTTAATACGCTCAACAGGGTGCAACCGGTAATACGTGTCGTAGTTTCTCTCATCTTCATCGGTGTAGGTATATATTATTTGGTGCTTTGGCTACAAAGCTTAGGAGGATAGTAATGCTTGAAATAAGAAAAACCGCTGTCTCCTTTGACGAGAGGGACTTGGTGAATTTGGAAACTACTAAATTCTTGGGACACCATACCAATTAGGCCTACTACGAATCAGGTATTATGTCCCCAGAATAATCAGCATTCGGTTAATTCCTTCGGATACCAACTATCAAATTGCTTCTTTGATATTTTGTCTTTAATGAGCCTAAGAAATTCCGTCAGAAATTGATAAACCTCCCTAAGTATTTCATCAGCCTCACTGAGGGTAAAGTGGGAGTAAACGAACGGGAAGCTCTTGAATTTCTTGTAAGCAATTCTTTTATCTAAGCGCCCCAATCCTTCGCCAGCAACCTTCACCACTTCACGGCCCGCAGGATGAAGAGTAATGTTATTCCGTATATGAAATATATCTTGGATGCCGTTAGTGTCAAGCTTCAGTTCCTTATTCAATAATACGTGGTGAATTGCTCTAAACCTCCGTATCGGCTTATGCAAATCCGCCCGATTGTCAACTTCATCCAACTCCTTGTCTATTAGTTCACCAAACATCAAATTGGATACAGATTCTAAGTAAGGCGCTGTCAGTAGTATTATTATCCTAGCGTAGCGTTTTCTCGTAGATTCCTCAGTTGCATCATTCGCCTGTCTCTTCAAGAAAACGATGTCTTCTTCGAACCTCTTATATGTTGCTGCAGTGTAGATGGCTTCACTGCTTGTCTTAAGACCTAGATGTGCAATGGCCTTTTCATGATGCTTAGTCATATTGTCTGCCTCCTTGTCTACTCAACAGATTTTCTCTTGAATTAATTATAACCCCTCGCAATTCTCACCTGGAAACCGGTTCTAGGTCAACATTTGCCCAACACAAAGGACTGCCAAATCGTTGGTCAAGTTATCCACGAATGCGGAAATAAATTCGAGAAGGTGGCATAATTATAAGGAGCTACATCAAGATGAAAGCATTAGTGCAGCGGGTTTCCAGAGCCTCAGTGAGCGTGAATGACAAGATAGTAGGTGAGATTGGCCGGGGGCTGGTGGTCTTTCTCGGCGTTGCTCAAGGTGATTCGAAGGAAGATGCCAGTTACCTGGCAAACAAAGTGGTTAACCTGCGTATTTTTGCTGACGCGGCAAGCAAGTTTGCCCTCTCGGCGCTGGAAACAAGGGGAGATATTTTAATAATAAGCCAATTTACTCTTCTGGCTGATTCACGCAAGGGGAGGCGACCCAGCTTCACCGAGGCAGCCCCGCCGGACCTGGCCAAGGAATTATATGAGTTTTTTGTGGAGCAAGTCCGCTCCACAGGGCTTAAGGTGAAAACAGGGCTTTTTCAGGAGCATATGCTGGTGGAAATCTATAATGATGGGCCGGTCACCATATCGCTAGAAAGTAAGATGAGAAAATAATCGCATTAGCAACTTGTGATCTAGTTCAGACAGATGGGTGACACATACATGGGTTATGAAAGGACGCTATAATGGTTGCACTATGAATGTTTATAGCACAATACCGGGATACAAGTGTCTGGCAAGTATCCCGGTATTA
>JBAUEM010000069.1:0-15718 GCA_049678605.1 Dehalococcoidia bacterium | reverse complement strand
GTGCCGTCGGACTTAACCCCCAACGTGTGGCGGGCACCTGCGTCGACCTGGGTGATATCCGACCAGCCGCCGACATTGCACTGCCCGTCGCTGTTGTCTCCCACGGCGACCATGGTGCCGTCGGACTTAAGCCCCACCGTGTGAGAGCCGCCTGCAGCGACCTGGATGATATCCGTCCAATTGCCGACATTGCACTGCCCGAAGTCATTTTTTCCCACGGCGACCACGGTGCCGTCGGATTTAAGTCCCACCGTGTGCCCGTATCCTCCAGCGGTCTGGATTATGTCCGTCCAGTTGCCGACATTGCACTGTCCGTGGGAATTGTCTCCTGCGGCGACCACAGTGCCGTCCGACCTAAGTCCCACCGTGTGCAAGTCGCCTGCGGCGACGCGGGTGATGTCTGTCCAGCCGACGACATTGCACTGCCCGTCGGCGTTGTCTCCCACAGCGACCACGGTGCCGTCGGGCTTGAGACCTACCGTGTGAGAGCCGCCTGCGGCGACCTGGGTGATGCCCCTCCAGTCGCCGACATTACACTGGCCACGGGAGTTCTCTCCCACGGCGAACACCCTGCCGTTGTCCTTAAGCCCCACTGTGTGAAGGCTGCCTGCTGCTACCATGGGGGTACATTCGGGCCCAAAGTGAGCCGTTATGGATTCGTCACAGCCAATCACGATGTAGGTTATGGCGGCATCGGGATTGTTAACATAGCCAGTCCACTCGACGAAGCGGTAGCCTTCATCAGCCTCGGCTACCAGCTCCTGCGTCGGACAACATTGGGAAACAAAATAGGTAAAAGTCCCTTCTCCAGGGACGGTTACCGATCCCCCCTCGGTGCTGTCAATAGTGATTGTGACAAAAGGATTACAGCCTGCCATCCCGGCAATCAACGCTATCGTAACCAAAAAGATGCTAACCCGTTTCACTTTTATGACTCCCAGCTCAGGAAGGGGTAGGTCACTCCATTGACGATATTCCAGATGTAGGAAGAGTTGCGCATGCCAGGATTGGCGACTGCGATTATGTTCCAGTCTGCACCTGAGAACGTGGCGATGTCCTGCATTTCCGCCGTAGTCTTGCCCGTCCCGCCATCCGAGGTAGCTTGTCCGCTGGTTTCGGTGTCCCAGAAGGAGTTGCTCACAGTGCCTTCTTTGCTCCATCCCACCAGACCGCCAACATAGTCGTTGCCAGTCACGCTGCCCTTGGCATAGCAATCGCTCACAGTGCCTTTTTTATTCCCTCCCACCAGACCCCCAACATGCCACTTGCCGGTCACGCTGCCCGTGGCATAGCAGTCGCTCACAGTGCCGTAAGAATGATGTCCCACCAAACCGCCAACAACGCTACCGCCAGTGACATTGCCTGTGGAATAAGAGTTGCTCACAGTGCCGTACCGATTATTTCCCACCAGACCGCCAACCTCCTGGTCACTGCCAGCCACGCTGCCTGTGGAATAGGAGTTGCTCACAGTGCCCCGATTATATCCCACCAGACCGCCAACATAGCTATTGCCAGTGACATTGCCTGTGGAATAGGAATCGCTCACAGTGCCCTGATTATATCCCACCAGACCGCCAACCCGGTTGTAAGTTCCAGTCACGCTGCCTGTGGAATAAGAGTTGCTCACAGTGGCTTCATAATTAATTCCCACCAGACCGCCAACATACTCATAGCCAGTTATGTTCACGTTCTCGACACCTAAGTCAGTCACTTTTCCACCAGGGGCAAGGTATCCAAATAATCCGACAGTGTAAACAAAGTCAGAGTTGAAGCTCAAGTTCGATATTTTGTGACCATTTCCATCAAACTCTCCGGCCAGATAAGGGATGTAGAAGCTGGGATTACTGCCTAAATCCAGGTCGTTTGCCAGTCTAAATTTCAATAAACCATCCTGACCAAAGGCGAGCAACTCTTTGAAATCACTGACATTATTTACCACATAATAACCGTTTTCTTGAGGAAGCCTTTCATTGATATCTAAAAACTTATCGTTAGCAAACCATTCCTCAAAGTCCTCACCGAACAAAGCTCCGATAGTAATTATGTTCTCGCCATTAATCAGAACCTCATCATAATTATAGTAGGAGTTGCTCACATCGCCCCAAGTCTGTCCCACCAGACCGCCAACATCTTGATAGCCAGTCACGCTGCCCGTGAAATAGGAGTTGCTCACAATCTCAACATTTAATCCTACCAGACCGCCAACACGATAACCGCCGCCAGTCACGTTACCGGTGGCATAGCAGTTGCTCACGATGCCGTTGTTGTATGCCGCCAGACCGCCAACATGGTCGTCGCCAGTCACAGTAACATTCATCACGCCGATATCTTTGATGACTCCGATGACTCCATCCTGCATGACACCACCAAAAAGTCCGACATCCATTTCGTTAGGGCGGTTGATAAACAGGTCACGTATCTCGTATCCTTGCCCGTCGAAAGTACCCCAAAAGCCATATGGGTAAGCACAAGTTCCAATCGGGTCCCAGCCCTTTCCCTGATTGGCTGTCGGGCTCGCCAGCTCCTCATAACCGGGAGTGGTGGAATCAAGGTCGTTCATCAGAGTGTGGTTGCCGCTCATGTTGTCCCTGACGGCATCCAAATCATACCAATCCCGTATTTCCAAGTCTTGGGAGTCTTGGGAAGGAGGAAGAATAGGACCACAGCCTGCCATCCCGGCAATTAAGACTACCGCAATCAAAAAGATGCTAAGTCTTTTCACTTTTACAGCTCCCAGCTCAGGAAGGGATAGGTCTGCCCGTCCACGATATTCCAGATGTAGGCATTGTTGGTTTGGTTGGGAGCGACTGCGATTATGTTCCAGCCTGCACCTGAGAAGGTGGCGATGTCCTGCATTTCCGCTGTACTCTTGCCCGTCCCGCCATCCGAGGTAGCTTGTCCGCTGGTTTCGGTATCCCAGAAGGACTTCCTCACAGTGGCATCATTCCTTCCCACTAGGCCGCCAACATGTTCATCGCCAGTCACGCTGCCTGTGGAATAGCAGTTGCTCACAGTGCCAAGCTCAATGTTAGATCCCACCAGACCGCCAACATTCTCATTGCCACTCACGCTGCAGGTAGAATAGGAGTTGCTCACAGTTCCATCATTCCCATTAAATCCCACCAGACCGCCTACACTTTTCTCGCCGGTGACGCTACCTGTGGAATAGGAGTTGCTCACAGTGCCGATATTTCCTCCCGCCACCCCGCCAGTACCCGAGGTACCGGTCACGCTGCCTGTGGAATAGGAGTTACTTATGGCGCCGTCTAAATTATATCCTACCAAACCGCCAACCCAGCTAGCGCCGGTCACGTTGCCTGTGGAACAGGAGTTGCTCACAGTGCCCTTCCAATTATGTCCCACCAGACCGCCAGTACCCCAGGTGCCAGTCACGCTGCATGTGGAATATGAGTTGCTCACAGTGCCATCATTCCTTCCCGCCAAGCCGCCAACATCACCATAACCGGTCACAGTGCCGCTGGAATAAGAGTTGCTCACATCGCCCTCATAATTCCATCCCATCAGGCCGCCAACATTAGACCCGCCAGTCACGTTGCCTGTGGAATATGAGTTGCTCACAGTACCACGATTATATCCCACCAGACCGCCGACATTCTCAGCGCCAGTTATGTTTATGTTCTCGATACCCACTTGAGTGACTTTTCCACTAGGAGCAAGGTATCCGAATAGTCCAAGTGGCAAAGCTAAATTAAAATTCAAGCTCAAGTGGGAGATTTTGTGACCATTGCCATCAAACTCTCCGGCCAGATAAGGGATGTAGAAGCCGGGATTACTGCCTAAATCCAGGTCGTTTGCCAGTCTAAATTTCAATAAACCATCCTGACCAAAGGCGAGTAGTTCTTTGAAATCGGTAAAATTATTTACCACATAATAACCATTTTCTTGAGAAAGCCTTTCATTGACATCTAAAAACTTATGGTTAACTAGCCACTCCTCAAAGTCTTCGGCAAACAAAGCTCCGATGGTAATTATTTTCTCGCCATTAATCAAAACCTCATCATAGTTATAGTAGGAGTTGCTCACAGTGCCATAAATATTCTCTCCCAGCAGACCGCCAACATAATTATTGCCAGTCACATTGCCCGTGGAATAGGAGCTGCTCACAGTGCCATAACTATTCGTTCCCAGTAGACCGCCAACATGATCATTGCCAGTAACGCTGCCGCTGGAATAAGAGTTGCTCACAGTACCATAATAATTCCATCCAGCCAGACCGCCAACAGTCTCACAACCGATCACAGTGACGTTCACCACGCCCACATTCTTGATGATACCCCCTTCATTAATAGAACCGAAAAGTCCCATAGGACGTACACCACACTCGTCAGGGCGGTTGATAAACAGGTCACGTATCTCGTATCCTTGCCCGTCGAAAGTGCCCGTCAAGCCATACCACCATGGAGCCGCACCCCCAACCAAACCACACCCAAGAGCAGACATAGTTCCAAAGAATCCAATTGGCTGCCAGCCCTTTCCCCCATTGGCTGTCGGACTCGCCAGTTCCTCATAACCGGCAATGGTGGAATCGAGGTCGTTCATCAGAATGTGGTTGCCGGCCAAGTTGTTCGTAATGGCATCCAAATCGTACCAGGTCCGTATTTCCAGGTTTTGGGAAGGAGAAGGACAGCCTACCATCCCCGCAACTAAAGCTAGCGCAATCAGAAAGATGCTAATTCTTGCCACTTTTACGGCTCCCAGCTCAAGAAGGGATAGGTCTGCCCGTCAACGATGTTCCAGATATATGAAGGGTTGCGAATGCCAGGATCGGCGACTGATATTATGTTCCAGCGTGCACCTGAGAAGGTATTGATGTTCTTCATTTCTGCTATAGTTTTACCTATCCCGCCATCCGAAGTAGCTTGTCCGCTGGTTTCGGTGTCCCAGAAGGAGTTGTTCACAATAGCCTTATTACGTCCCACCAGACCGCCAACCCACGAAACACCAGTCACGCTGCCAGTAGAATAAGAGTCGCTCATAGTGCCAGTATTTGCTCCTAACAGGCCGCCAACATACGAATACCCAGTCACATTGGCGGTGGAATAGGAGTTGCTCACAGAGCCATCATAATTCCCACCCGCCAGACCGCCAACGTACGAATTGCCAGTCACGCTGCCGGTGGAATAGGAGTTGCTCACAGTGCCCGCCGGATTAACTCCCACCAGACCGCCAACATTCTCATCGCCAGTCACATTGCCGGAGGAATAGCAGTTGCTCACAATGTCCCAATTCTCTCCCACCAGACCGCCAATACCCTCATCGCCAGTCACATTGCCGGAGGAATAGCAGTTGCTCACAGTGCCACGATTCCATCCCACTAGACCGCCGACACGCGAATCGCCAGTCACATTGCCGGAGGAATAGCAGTTGCTCACAGTGCCCCAATTCTCTCCTGCCAGACTACCAACGTTCCACTCGCCAGTCACAGTGGCGTTCACCACGCCGACATCTTTGATGACGCCTCTAGGGAAGACACGACCAAAAAGCCCCGCATCATGCAAGTCCCTTATCTCATATCCCTGACCGTCGAAACTGCCGGTAAAGGTTCCAATTGGCTGCCAGCCCTTTCCCCCATTGGCTGTTGGGCTCGCCAGCTCCTCATAACCGGGAGCAGTGGAGTCAAGGTCGTTCATCAAAATGTGGTTGCCGGCCAAGTTGTTCCTGACAGCATCTAAATCATACCAATCCCATATTTGCAGGTCTTCGGAAGGAGGAGTATAACCGTCACCGTCACAGCCTGCCATTCCGGCAACTAAGGCTACCGCAACCAAAAAGATGCTGACTCTTGCCACGTAACAATTCAGTTTTTCCAACATCTTTACCTTAGAGTATAATAACCTACTTGTGTTAAAATCCTGTTAATTATATATGTTATCATTTCCTGAATTATTAGGTCACATCCTCTGCACCGTCAAATGGTCGATTTGGTGTGTGCGCCAATTGGGATACTAACCCACAGGTCGTTGGTTCAAATCCAACCCCCGCCACCAAAAAACTAAGCAGGCAGGATGGCTTTCAGATATTTTCACCCTCATCCTTCGATAAACTCAGGAGAGGCTCTTATTCCTCTCCCTTGACGGGAGAGGAAATCTGGCTCGCAATAGCATGGTCGGTAATCTCTTCCCATCAGATGCACATTGCCCACCTGCCCCTTCTTAACCCCTGTGCCTTTGCCTCCATCAGGCATCACTCAAGCATGGCGCCGGGAAGTGGTGGGCAGAGGCGAAATGTATGACGCTGCTTTTAGCAAGTGTGGCATAATTCGGGCATCCGATGCTCTTTCGGCTATCATCCTACATCTTGGAAATGTTTGCAGAATAATGCTGGCAAGAGAAGCTACCTCCGCCCCAGAACGCAACCAATAAAATCTCTTTTACCACGGACAAAATCAGCTACCGACATTTCGCGCCTGCCTTCTAACTGAACCTGGCAAAGCCCTAAAATATCACGGCTAGTTACCACCCCAACTCCAGGTGACTCTGCCAAGGCGATTACTTCCCCCACCTCCCCCTCTGCTACGCCGCCACAAGGAATAGCTCTATGGATTTTTAGCCGTTTTCCCCGACACCATGTATAGCAGCTTGGCCAGGGATTGTACGCCCTTACCCTCCGCCAGAGCTCAATCGCTGAAAGGTGCCAATCAATCTCGGCATCTTTACTAGTTATCAACTTACTATAAGTAGCCTGAGATTCATCTTGAGCTTGCGGTCTGAGTTCGCTCCCAAGCCATTTGGGCAAGGTCTCCAGCAAAAGCTTGGCTCCCACATCGGCCAGCTTGGAGCTAAGCGAGCCGGTGGTATTCATAAAGGAAATCCCCACTTTCTCCTGAGCTAAAATCGGCCCGGTATCCATTCCAGCGTCCATTAACATTATGGTAACACCAGTAAGTTCATCTCCGCAGAGAATGGTATTAGCGACTGGAGACGGACCTCGGTGCCGTGGCAATAACGAAGGATGAACGTTAAGACAGGCAAATTTGGGCAAGGAAAGCACTTCTGAGGGAAGAATAGCACCGAAGGCTGCCACAATTATTAGCTCGGGCTGAAAGCTGGCCAGCTTCTCCACCACCTCGCTTGATTTAAAAGTCTCGGGTTGAATAACTGGTATTTGTCGCTCCAGAGCCAGCTTTTTCATTGGAGGAAAAACAACTGGGCGCCCCCTGCCAGCCGGCTTATCGGGCTGAGTATACACAGCAAGTACCTGGCAGGAACTCTGGAGCAAAGATTCCAATATGGTCACAGCAAATTGAGGAGTGCCCATAAAAACGGTGCGCACTTTCATAGCTAAACTATTTTTAATTAATTTTTTTAATTATGTCAAACATTGCCTAGCGAAGGTTTGAGAAAATTTGATATTCTATAACTAGTAAGCTCTTAAATTCTTAACCGCACCTTACTACTCTTTTCAGCTATCTTTGTGGTTGAGCATCGTTGGGAATGGGGATAGATTGGAACCATCAAAAGAGATTTGGGAGAGAGCCCTAGGCAAGCTTCAAATTCAGGTCAGCAAGGCAAATTATACTACCTGGCTTAGCAATAGCCAGGGTCTAAGCTGCCAAGATAATACCTTTGTCGTCAGTGTCCCTAACGTTTTTGTCGCTGAATGGCTATCCAAGCGCCTTTATCCTCTGGTAAGGAAGACCTTAGTTGATATTATGGGTAAAGACGTCGACGTCCAATTCGTGGTCCACAATCGCGAACAACTATCAGCTAGCCCTTTGGCCAAGCAAACCGACGGCGGGACAAGCAGCAAAGCTACACAGTATAGATTCAATCCAAGGTATACCTTTGATAACTTCGTTGTCAGCGATTCTAACCGTTTAGCTTATGCTGCCGCTGTAGAAGTAGCTGAAAATCCAGGAAGCAGTTATAACCCTCTTTTCATTCACAGCAGCACCGGGCAAGGTAAGACTCACTTACTACATGCTATCGGGCAGTTAACGACAAACAATGGGCTGCAAGCGGCCTATATTACCGCGGAACAATTCGCCAATGAATTTGTATTAGCTGTGCGAGAAAACCAAGTTGACAAGTTCCGCAGCAAATTCAGAAGTATCCATATCCTTCTATTTGACGATGTTCACTTCCTGATCGACAAGAAACAAACCTTACAATGTTTCTTCCACACCTTCAACGAGTTGTACAGCAATAACCGTCAAATTGTCATCACCACTGACCGTGCTCCCAAGGACATGCACCCACTTAGCAGCAAGCTAAAATCACGCCTTGAAGGGGGTCTTGTTGTTGACATACAACCACCCGACTTTGAAACACGCCTGAATATCTTACGGGCTAAAGCAGAAACAACGATGACCTCAGAACTGGAAGGGGTGCTGCACATTGTAGCGGAGAAAGTATGCGAGAATGTCCGCCAGCTTGAAGGTGCTTTGGTATATCTCACTGCCCAGGCTAAATTAAGTGGAACCAAGATCACTCCCGAAACAATCAACAGGTTATTAACAAGCACACCCCGTAAACAAGACATAAAGTTGCTCTTACAGGTAGTAGCGGACCATTTCAACCTTGCAGCAGAAGAGCTAATTAACAAGAAAAGAGATAGAAAAACTACATTGGCACGACACGTGGCTATCTATCTTATGCGCGAAGGACACAACTGCTCTCTAACCGAAATCGGCAAAGAATTAGGTGGCAGAAACCACGCCACAATTCTTCATGGCTACGAAAAAATAGCTGGCGAATTGAACATTAATCCTAACCTTGCTAACCAAATTGCGGAAATCAAGGAGAAAATTAATTCACAGAAAGCTTATAGAGAGGCATACCAAGCTGTGTAGAATTACTAATAATTTGTGGATAAATTGTTGCTTATCCCGCCCACACTGCCCTCTGAGCTCTGATCTCCCTCACTGTTTATTCACCTCTCAATAACATTGCTTATAATGATTAGTACTTATCTATTAATATAATTAAGCCTATGTTAGGTTATTAACTTATGATATATAAGAAGGAAATTATAGTTGGGGGTGGATGTGGCGGGGATGGCTGTGTCAGCTTTCGGAGGGAGAAGTATGTGCCTTTTGGTGGTCCGGATGGCGGGGATGGAGGGGGTGGTGGGAGTGTGATTGTTGTGGCTAGTCCCAACATGGTTGATTTGGGCTTGATGGGGTGGAAGAAGGAATTTGTAGCTGGAAACGGCCGTCGAGGAAGCGGTTGGCGGAAGCGTGGCAAGAGAGGGGAGGATTTAGCTATTTCAGTGCCGGTAGGTACACTGGTTTTCGCTAAAGCTGATTCAGGGGAGGAAATACTTCTGGCAGACTTGAGTACCCCCGGGCAAAAAGTTTTGGTGGCTAAGGGGGGCCGGGGAGGGCTGGGTAATGCTCGTTTTGCTACAGCGGTCAATCAGGCTCCTGAGATAGCTAGCAAGGGTGCATCAGGAGAAGAGCGGCATATTGTCCTCGAGTTAAAACTCATTACCGATATCTGTATTGTTGGGCATCCGAACTCGGGGAAATCCACTTTATTATCTGGGATATCAAGAGCCAAACCCGAAATTGCTGATTACCCCTTTACCACCCGCCAGCCAATTTTAGGAGTTATGCCAGACGATAGAAGAGACTTTATTGTTGCCGAGATTCCCGGACTTGTTGAAGGTGCTCATCTTGGCAAAGGATTGGGAAATGAGTTTTTGCGCCATGCGGAAAGAACCAGGCTGCTGATTTATTTATTGGATGGCAGTTCGCCGACCGTTATCGATGACCTCAGCACATTGGATAAAGAGATAGCCTTATACAAAAGCTTATCACACAAGCCCAAAATCGTGGCGGTAAATAAGATAGATTTGCCTGAGGTTCAAGCTCGTTTGTCTGAAGTGAAGCAGTGCTTTGCCAGGCTTGGGGTGCCTGTCTTTTATATCTCTGCAGTTAGCGGCCAAGCTGTGTTAGAATTGGTGAGGAAAGCCAGGGAAATGGTGGCCCAGGCAAGCCAGGATGAGGAAATAATTTCGCAGGCACAAATAACGGTATTCCGTCCCAAACCGAGAAAGTAAAGAAGTGAATATAGGCGTTCTTGGTGGTACATTTGACCCTATCCATATAGGCCACCTTGTTGTCGCTGAGGAAGCAAGAATAAAGTTGGGATTTAGGGAAGTTCTTTTCGTGCCTGCGGGGAAGCCATGGCGTAAGCTGGACCGTAATATTACACTGGCAGTCCACAGGGTAGAGATGGTGCGCCGTGCCATAGCTGACAACCCTCATTTTAAGCTTTGTACTCTCGAAGTAGAGCGCCCCGGTCCCTCTTACACCGTGGATACCCTGACAATGCTACGAAAGCAGCTAGGCAGTGAAGCAAGTCTTTTCTTCATCCTTGGGCGTGATACCTTAGCCGAGTTGCCTTTGTGGAAGGAACCGAAGAAATTAGTTCAATTATGCAGGCTGGTGGTTGCCCCAAGATTAGGCTCAAAAGATTTGAAGCACTTAGAAACATCGATACCCGGGCTGCTGGACAAGGTTATTCAGCTTGATATGCCTGTAATCGGGATTAGCTCCGCAAAGATTCGCCAGCGTGTAGCTCAGGGGCTGTCGGTTCGTTATCTGGTGCCCGCTGAGGTAGAAAAATATATAACAGAACAAAAGATATATCCGGCATCTGCCAGATAGCCCCGCACTTCAGCCGCCGCCCCATGCGGTCGGTGTGCAGTGAGTTGTTAGAAGCAGGACTACTAGACTCTAGCAAGCTTCCTCTCCAGTTTCCTATCATGACATGCTTTGTATTTTTTCCCGCTATTACATGGGCATGGACTGTTGCGGTTTAGCCCAGATTCGAGCATCTGAAGCGTCAATAACTTCGTCTCTTGTAACCACTGATGCAATTGAGCTTCGGACCCTTCAAGAGAGATTACAAACTGATGGGCTTTATCACCCTTGTTTCGAATCCGAAATATCGCGTCACATATGCCGATAAAATCTCGCGTTATTGGATTGTCGGAAAGTGGGACACGAATATTGTTAACCTGTTTCCCTTCGTCTCTCATACTGGGATCGGGCAAGAATAGTATCCTCTCAACCTTGAAAGGCTTGGGGGTTATGTCCAATAGCTCATTTTCTGGGCTGAGCCAAACCGCGTGAAATTCAGCTTCAAGCAAAACACCGGGCCATTCCCAAAGTTGCCATCCATAGTGGACTTTTCCACCACATTCCTGTACTTTCCTGTCGATGGCCGGAAAACACTCATTAACCTGGGCATACGACTCTGGGCTGTGCTTTACATACACAGGCTTCTGTGAAGCACATATTGAGCGACACAAACTAAGTATCGGTTCTGAGATTGTTGATGGTGTGCCTGTCGCATTAGTCATCTGACGCTCATCAACGGCTTATAATAGTGACTATGCGGAGAGAATTCTGTACAACCCATCATTTATTGCCATTATCGGGATTCACTAGCGAATTCTCCCCATATCACGCACCCCCTCGGGTCCGGGAAGCCCAACGGCTAGATATCGAGATTTCTCACATTCTGCGCGTGGGCCTGGATGAATCTTTTGCGGGGCAAAACTTCGTCGCCCATTAGCATATGAAAAGCCTGGTCTGCGGCTATGGCATCCTCTACCTCTACTTGGAGCAGGGTCCTGTTAGCGGGGTTCATGGTTGTCTCCCATAGTTGTACGGGAGTCATCTCCCCCAGCCCTTTATATCTCTGAATATCTATTTTGCCTTCTCTTAGTCCTTTAAGCCTTTCTTCCTTTTCCTGGTCAGAGTAAAGCCAGAACTCCTGTTTGCCGGATTTGATGCGATAAAGGGGTGGTTGAGCAATGTAGAGATAGCCCTGGTTAATTAACTCTGTCATATGGCGGTAAAAGAAGGTGAGGAGCAAAGTGCGAATGTGTGAGCCATCAACATCGGCATCGGTCATGATGATTATTCTGTGGTAGCGAAGTTTAGAGCTATCAAATTGTTCGTCAGCACTTGCTTTTAACGCTGTGACGATGGCTCTTAGCTCTGTATGTTCTAGAATCTTATCTTTGGCAGCCTTTTCGACATTTAGTATTTTGCCTCTCAGAGGGAGAATAGCTTGAAAGCGGCGGTCTCGCCCCTGTTTAGCTGAGCCGCCGGCTGAGTCACCTTCAACCAGGTAAATCTCGCATTTTGCCGGCTCTTTCTCGGAACAATCGGCTAGTTTCCCTGGCAGAGTTGATGTTTCGAATCCAGTCCTCTTAAGAACGAGGTCACGAGCCTTGCGCGCTGCCTCTCTGGCTTTGGCGGAGATGAGGCACTTCTCTATAATTGCCTTTGCCTCGCTGGGGTGTTGCTCGAGGTACAGGGACAAGCCATTTGCTACAGCCGATTCAACCTGACTTTTTACTTCGGGATTTCCCAACCTGGCCTTGGTTTGCCCCTCAAACTGGGGCTGGGGCAGTTTTACACTGATGATGACCGCTGCCCCTTCACGCACATCTTCCCCGCTTAAGTTGGGGTCGGTATCCTTTAAAAATTTAGTACTCCGGGCATAATCATTGAAAACTCGGGTTAATGCTGAGCGGAAGCCGGTAAGGTGGCTGCCTCCGTCTCTGGTATTGACACAGTTGGCGAAGGAGAGAAGGGATTCTGTAAAGCTATCGTTATATTGTAGAGCTGCTTCTATTATAGTGCTATCTATCATAGCGGAGATATAAATAGGGTAGGGGTGAATAACAGCTCTATTTCTATTCAGGCGGCGAATGAAACTAGCTATTCCCCCATCGAAGTAGAACGCTTTCTCTTGATTGTTTCTCTCGTCTTTAAGAGCTATTTCTACCCCTTTATTCAGGTAAGCTAGTTCCCTTAATCGCTGGCAGGCCAGGTCGAAATCATAGTCAATGTTCTCGAAGATTTCCTTATCAGCAAGGTAGGTAATTGAAGTGCCTGTGTCCTGGGCGTCGCCAGCAATTTCTATGTCGCCTTGGGGAATCCCTTGGTGATATTCGTGGCGGTAGATTTTTCCCTGGCGTTTAACCTCAGCTTTAAGCCAGGAGGATAAGGCATTTACTACCGAAGCACCAACGCCGTGGAGACCACTGGATACACCATAGACATAATTGCTAAACTTGGCTCCGGCGTGCAGGCGAGTCATGACTGCTTCCAAGGCTGTGATATCTTGTCCCGGGATAGTTTCTGTAGGGATACCTCGTCCATTATCAGTTACAGTGACGCTATTGTCCTCATAGATTGTTACTTCAATTTGGTCACAGTGGCCAGCCATGGCTTCGTCTATGCTGTTATATACTATCTCGTAGAGGAGTTGGTGTAACCCGTGTCGATCGGTGCCGCCAATATACATTCCTGGTCGTAAGCGTACGGCTTTGATTTCATCTAAAATTTGGATATCTTTGGCGGTATATTCTCGGTTTAGGTCTTCAGACATAGTTAATTCACGTTCTCATTCTATGGTCGGGAAACCGCACATGATTGCGAGGGAATTCACACATTTCTACCAAACCAAGTCAAAAGTACGAGCGTCATTCGTTGCCCCGTCAAGAATTCGGTTCGCTGTTTTCATAGGGCCCAGAAAATCCTCTCGGATAAATCTCGGCCTCCCGAGAAACGGAGTTTTTTACGCGCTTATATATTATACCATATTTAGGGCAATGGTATGTTTATTGTTGCGGAACAAGGGGGGGCAAGTCGCAGGGTACATTATTGTCAGCATTTCAAACGGGAACGGTGAGATAGATTCACTTGCTGTGGAGCCAAATTTTAGACGGTTGGGCGTAGCAAAGAAGCTGGTTCTATCGGCTCTGGAAAATTTCAGGGAGAAGGGTATAAGTATGGCAATTGCTCAGGTACGCACAACCAGCGAAGCCGCCATTCTTTTCTATTAGAAATTGGGATTCCGAAGTGAGGATACTCTCAAAATTTCTAAGATGCTGCCTGGTCATACTTGTTTAGGCTGTTTAAGGTCGTTCAAAAGTCTGCTGACTATTTCAGCTAATGGAATGGTTTTCTGTTCTCCGCTTCTCATGTCCCGCAACATCACATTTCGCTTGCTGATCTCTTGTTCGCCGAGGATAAGGGCGTAGGCAATGCCTAAGGAATTAGCTTGTCTCATCTGTCCTCTCAGGCTCTTATCACCTGTAGCTATGATAACAGCAATGCCAGCTCTACGTAGCTCCGAGGCAATCTTCATCGCCTCAATCTTGGCTTCTTCCTCCAAGTAGGCGATAAAAGCATCAGGCTTGGGCAATGCCGGAATATCTAATTTCTGGTTCTTTAGATTCAATATTATTCTTTCCAGCCCGGCCGCAAAGCCCACCGCAGGAGTTGGTTTTCCTCCTAATCCCTCGATGAGGTTATCATAGCGACCACCTCCGCCAAGCGTGCTTTGTCCTCTTTTCTCTCGAGGTTCAACCTCGAACACTGTCCTGGTGTAATAATCCAGGCCACGGACCAATCTATGATTCAATTGAAAGGGGATGCTCATTGCCCCTAAATATTTTTGAACGCTTTGGAAGTGGAGTTGGCATTCATGGCATAGATAATCTGGAATTTTCGGTGCGGTTTTAGCTATCTCTTGGCAAGAGGTTTTCTTGCAGTCAAGCAGGCGTAGCGGGTTCTTGACCAGCCTGGCTTTGCAGTCAGGGCAAAGATGGTCTGTATAACTTGAATAATGCTGCCTCAGTACTTCTAAATACCCGGGTCGGCAAAGCTTACAGCCAATACTATTGAGTTGAATAGAAAATCGAGAGAGCCCCAGCGAATAAAAGAATTGTCGTGCCATTTCAATTACTTCAGCATCGAGGGCGGGGTCTGCCTCCCCTAAAGCCTCAAAGCCAAATTGGTGATGCTGGCGGTACCTGCCAAATTGGGGACGCTCATACCTAAAGGCCGGTCCAATGTAATAAAGCTTCACGGGTTGAGCTAAGTTAAATAATCCATGCTCTAGATAAGCTCGGCAAACTGGCGCTGTTATCTCTGCCCTTAAAGCCAATTCTTGTCCACTTTTATCTTCGAAGATATACATTTCCTTGTCGACGATATCTGTCCCCCCGGCCACAGTTTTAGTGAAGAGCTGGGCATCTTCGAATATCGGCGTGCTCAATGGTTGGTAACCATAGAGCTGGCATAAGGAAGTAGCCTTTTCCTCTACGTATTTCCAGTAGGCATGCTCTTGTGGCAGGATGTCGAATGTCCCCCGAGGTGCTTTGTGCAAAGAAATCCTCCTTGTCTATCTTGTAGTTTACCATATTATTAATTTGCGTTACTTTTGCTATTGCATTATTATGAATTAGATGGAAGTTAATGCGCTTATAGAACAAGCTAGCGCTTACCTGCCTGATGATAAGGTAGCTCTGGTTAAAGCAGCTTACGAATTCGCTTCGAGAGCTCACCAAGGGCAAGTGCGTAAAACAGGAGAGCCTTATTTAGAACATCCTTTAAATACAGCTATGATTTTGGCTGAGTTTCACCTTGATGCTGAAACCTTAGCTGCTGCCTTGTTGCACGATGTCCCCGAGGATTGTGGCGTATCATTAGACGAGATTGAGGCCGACTTTGGTTTACAGGTAGTTAAACTTGTTGATGGAGTTACGAAGCTGAACAAGCTTACAAGTCGAGCTCAAACGAGGGAAACAAAGTCGAAGGTTCAGGCGGAAAACTTACGCAAAATGCTCCTGGCTACGGCTGAAGACCTACGGGTGGTTCTTATCAAATTGGCAGACAGGTTACATAACATGCGTACACTAGGTGCTTTACCCGCAGAGAAACGGC
>JBAUEM010000068.1:0-2980 GCA_049678605.1 Dehalococcoidia bacterium | reverse complement strand
AATACTTTCGGCTATCCGAACTGGCGTAGGAGGCCAAGTTGCCTCCATTGCAAAGCGGCCCTTTAACGGCGCAAGCATTCAAATTTTTGAAAAAGAATTCTTTGAAACTATTGGCAAATCTGGGGTTTGTGGGCTGAGCAAATTGTTTGCCGGCAACGATGAAGCCAAAAGGGCCATTGTCTATGATCGGCAGAAGCATTAGGGTGTACGCCTGATATTACGTCTGAAATTCCCGAAAATGTTGTCGAAGAAAGTACGACCAGAATTCTTCCCAGCGATTGCTCAAGATCAAGGATCGCAGAGTCAGAACAGTCTGGCCGCCATCGATAGTCCATCGCATGCCCGACTTCTTCATTCGAGCACCGATCAGGTTCTTACAGGCGGCCTCGACGACCCCACTTCCGATTGGTAGATTCTTCTGTCGCAATTCGAAATAATTCATTCTGGTTCTATTGTGCTGAAGATACTTGATCTCCGCATCTATTTCAGGATTCTTTTTTGTAAGGCTTCGCCTGTAGCGAGCTGCCCGGAGCACCTTAGAAGCACCTTTGGGATCTTCCTTCAGAATAGTTCGGTATTTCTTATACCAGGCCTGTCCCTCTGCCCGGTCCCCGAAGAACAATTCCGAAAGCTTTGAAAGATGCTCACAGACGTGGAAGAAATCAACGACGTGAATTGTGTTGGGATACTTTCTGCGGAAGTATCGCCATAGGTCACGTGCTCCATCTGCAATGCATACAATGTGTCTAAACTGCTGTTTTGCGGTTCTGGCTTCGACTTCCTTTTCCAACATGCGTTTTGCCCTGCTCTTTCCTGTCTCAGGCATACGACCGATGTAGACGGTATCCAATCGATTGCCCTGCGCATCATATGTGCTCACTGTCGCTGCTGTAGCATGGCGCCATCCCTCGCGCCTTATGTGAACACAAGTCGAGTCGATACTCATCGCCAAAGTCACGGCCTCTTCGGGCACCGTTTCTTCAGAACGGATCGTGTTAAGAAAGTCACTCGCTTCCAGAAAACGACCAACATAATCCAGGACTCTTCTGACAGTCCCTTCCGAAGGTTTCATGAGTGTCCATTTCTTGCAGTGTTTGACAAATTCCCCCAGAGTCATGGAAGCCACGCTGTAGCAAATGTATTCAGCGGCCGCAAAGCTTACATAGTCATTGATGAATCTTAGCTTCAGTTCGAGTGGACAAATGCTGCGCTTGGCTCGGTTGCTCTGGTAAATCCCACGGCTGAGGGAAATGTCGCCCAGCAAGGTCAAATACCGACCCATCGCAAGGTACTTGCGATAATGTTTCTGCTCGTCATGGACAATAGCTCTACCGGATTCATCGTTGCAGGCAAACAATTCACTCAATCCACAAGCACCAGATTGCCCCATCGTTTCAATAAATCGCTTCTCAACGATTTGAATGCTCGCACCGTCAAATGGGCGCTTGGCAATGGTGGCAAGTTGGTCCACTACGCCAGTGCGAACAGCCGAAAGTATTGCGGATGAGACACCTTTTGTTTTCATATGTGACAAATGTAGTATCTTTTGTCACATATTGTCAAGCAAAAAATGTCAACTACCTATTTTTTCAACAAATTAGCAGGTAATATCAGGCGTGCACCCCATGCCACCCTTTAGTTATCATGTATATTCCATAATAGGGCAAAAAGTGTCCATCTATATATAATACGCCCCACTTAGCTATCCCCGACTTCAAATACGTTAATGCAAATTCATCTATTAGCTTCTCGCTTTCACCTAATTCCCTAACCTTGTGTAAAAATCGGCGTAAGGTGAACAAACTCGGGCTATATGATCGGCCAATTAATAACCCAAATTCTTCTCGGTATACTCTCTTGAAATCCTCCATAGAACGAAAACCAAACAGATCAAAATAGAACAGCGTCACGCATAATTCTTCCAAACTGTAACCTTCGTAAGTGGGAATATCAATGACTCGTTTCAGTGTCGGCAAAAAGGAATATTCTTCGATTAAAGGCGCAAAAAGTAATCCACCCGCATATGCATTGTAGTAGCCTTGTTCTAATCGATGCAGATATCTTCGTTGCGCTTGCGAATAATAGCGCAAGGCTTTCGGAGGTTGAATCGCCGCGAAGCTATTTACTTCTCTGTTCTCAATCCTATTATCTTCTACCTCTAAATCTATTTTGTGCTGCTTGACCGATGTCGATTTGTAACTAAAAGGCAGCCGCAACTGTCGATCATTACCAGTATCAAAAAGCCACGATTGGTTTACCTCAACATCGCCTATACTAACTCTCTCATTGACAAATCCGTTCTCTAATAACACCTGGCGGATACTGGGTATACTCACACACTCGTTCCACGATTCTAATCTCTTTTGAATCGCTTCATATCCCAAAATGCCTTCCTTCAAAGCTAATATCAATATCTTTGCTCGTAAGCCAGGTGTTACTTTCCAGCTCTCTCTCGGGCCACGACGCTGCGCGACTAGACCCTCCAATCCGTCCTTTGTAAAATCTGAAACATATTTCTGAACCGAATTGACATGGATATCGAAAACCCGAGATAGATCTTGTTGCGTCGCAACCTTAGATTTATACAATTGGGCAATAACCATACGTTGAGATGCTGTATCCCAAGATGCCCAACTCATATACATTTTACCATTCACTATGACACCCTTTATCCCGTCAGATTCGATCACTTGAATCTTTTTCGCCTTCTCATGGCCTGGAAAATAATCTTGTTTCATGCCTACCCCCTTGTACTGCGGGTAGGATACCGAAAAAATCCCAAAACTGAAAACCACAAGAAATTTTTTAAAATAGCCATTTTCTAATACGCTGTAATATCAACTGCTTAGAACGCACCGCTTTTTAGCGTGGCTGTTTGCTAAGACCTCTGAACTTGTCCTTTCTCCCGTGGAAGAGATGACCACTCCTTTTGCTCTTTCTCTCCTTTTCCACTTTCTGTCATTACCGCGAGACGTTACAT
>JBAUEM010000067.1:0-20709 GCA_049678605.1 Dehalococcoidia bacterium | reverse complement strand
CGTAATCAATTTGAATAGTCTCAGTATGGTCACCCAAATTGTGGTAAGTAGGACTTTCTGTTGTACCACCTGCGTATCCGACACGGGTTCGGACGACACCGTCCAGACTCCCGAAGATGGAGTCTGGGGCCCAAAAGCAGCCCAGGGCAAAAGTCGCCGTTTCAGTTTGCGCCGGCGCAGACGCATCTATGGGAGGTATAGAATCACCAGGAATTACACCGTCCTTTGGAAAATTCACCGTCGTACCCTCCTTGAGACAACCGAGAAGAATCCCAGCCAGAATAGCAGCAATCAATATTGCCCCCAGTAATAATGGTATAGTTGCTTTATTCAAACCTGTCATTTCCTATTCGTGTTCCTTTTCGGTTTCTATGAAGTCTAACGCAATTGAATTTATGCAGTAACGAAGACCAGTCGGTGGCGGGCCATCTTCGAATACGTGTCCAAGATGGGCATCGCACCTCTGGCACATTACCTCGGTCCTTACTATTCCGTAGCTAGTATCTGTGGCGGTTTCGATGCTCTGATCCGAAATGGGAGCCCAAAAGCTTGGCCATCCCGTTCTAGAATCAAACTTTGCCTCTGAACTGAACAACTCATTACCACAGCATACACATATATAGATACCTTGTTTGTGAAAGTCATAGAATTCGCCTGTAAATGGTGGTTCAGTACCCTTCTTCCGCGTAACATCGTATTGTTCCGGTGTGAGTATTTGCCGCCACTCCTCATCAGTCTTGACAACCTTGTCGGACATATCGTCTCCTCCTTGTGCTGGGTATTGGTCATTACTATCTGGCGACACTTCGCTACAACAGCCAGGTGAAAGAAATAGCGCCAGTATAAAAACTAAGAGCATAGTGAACGTAAATAGTCTAGACATGATTTCTCCTTTCTCTTTTCATCCGTTTCTGTAGCTGCTCTCTCAAAAGCCGCACAAGCCAACAATACAAGTGAATTCTAGTTTACGTGGTTGCAAGATTTTTGTATGTGATTTTTGTCTCATCTGGCCTGAGGACATCACATTGAGTAGTCCGTAAGCTCCTGAACTTCAGTGCCAGGAATCTTCAACGAAAGATGCAGAACACATTGAATCTTTGCTTGCTTTTGTTGCCTTAGTACGCGGAAGTCAATCTTGTTGGGTAGCGACGAATGCCCCGGAGACTTACCTGCACATTATGGTTTTTGTGTGATGTAATTATAAAAGCAAAAGCTTTGTTTTTGAGAGAACTAACAAGTAAATAATAACCTTACAGTATGATATTTAGATTAGGTGGTGCCATTCGGTACCACCTTGCCTTTTGTGGTGGTGAAAAGTTCGTTAGCAAAAACGTTAGCAATAATATGTATAATATATATTGGTAGTACAGAATATATAAAAGGAGATCAGAAGGAGGTCAAAAATGTACAAGAAAATTTTAGTTCCGTTGGATGGCTCTAAGTTGGCCGAGTGTGCACTTCCCCATGTAGAAGAGTTGGCTAAAGGCTGCGGCACGGAAAAGGTAATTTTGGTCAGCGTTACTGAGCGCGTTCAAGGCTATAGCGCCTTGGCAGATTCTAGCCAGCCAACGGGTCGGCGAATTGTACCTGAAGCAGTCGGCAAGAAAGAGAAGCAGGCACAGAGGTATCTTGGCAGAATAGCTAAAGCAATGGAAACTAAGGGGATCAAGGTAGATACGGAGGTGCTTCTTGGTGATCCTGCCGAGGAGATTGTTATTTACGCAAAACATCCTGGGTGTGACCTTATCGTCATGTCCAGCCATGGTCGCTCCGGCCCCAGTAGATGGGCTCACGGTAGTGTTGCTGATAGGGTTTTCAGAGGCAGTCCTGTCCCCGTGTTCATGGTCAGAGCGCCTGGGTGCTCACCAGGTATTTAGGCAAATAGAAGAAAACCCAAAATATATACAGATGTCTACAAACAAGAGGGAAGGAAATGAAACAATTTGGAGGACTTTTTCAGAGTGCAGACTGGAAGATGGAGAAGCATGTCCCGGTAATAGAGTGCGCGGACAAAGTGAAAGCCAGTGAGAACGTAGAAGTCACTGGCGTCATGGAGCCTGAAAAATAGGTGTATAATCAAGCAGATTTTGCTACCTCGTGAGGATATGAAGTATGGCTGTTCAGTTGGAGTTTTTGAAGAGCATTCTATACTTTTCCGATCTTGGCCTTGCTGAGCTTGAGTCGATCAGAAAGCTCGTCTTTGAGAAAACTGCTGACAGAGCAGAAATGGTCTTGCTTGAGGGTGAATCGGCTGCGAATCTGTATTTTGTTGCTTCGGGGGTGGTGAAAGTGTTCAAGACCTCGGCCGAAGGAAAGGAGCAGATCTTGAGCATCGTGCGCCCCGGGGAGTCCTTCAATGATGTCCCTATCTTTGATGGTGGTCCAAATCCCGCCAGTGCTCAAACTATGGGCCCCGTTCTTCTTTACGGGATAAAGAAGAATGACATGGAAGCTATCCTCCGGAACCATCCACAGATAGCATTGAATGTGATTAAGGTACTGGCAAGGCGAGTACGTCACCTCGTATCGCTGGTTGAGGATTTGTCTTTCAAGCATGTCATCGGCAGGGTAGCCAAGATACTCTTTGAGCACATCGGAGGTGAAACGGGCCGCGGGCCACGGCTTACACAGCAAGAAATGGCAGCTATGGCAGGTACTGCTCGGGAGGTAGTGGGTAGGTCGCTAAAGGCATTAGAGGAGGAAGGGGCGATCAAGTTGGATCGGCATCGCATAATAATTACGGATAAAGAAGCTCTCCAAAAGATAATGGAGGTGTCTTCTTGAGACAAATATCACAGACAGATGGCAAGCTTTGCTTTTAAAATAATTGGAATGGAGACTGAGAGCCGTGGCTGAAATACCTGTTATAGACCCCCAGAAGTGTGATGGGTGTGGGTTATGTGTTGGCGTGTGCCACTCCCATGCTCTGGCGATAGTTAACAATATTATTGCCATTATTGAAATAGTGGAGTGCGACTGGTGCACAGACTGCGAAGCCGTTTGTCTCACTGGGGCCATAAGTTGCCCCTTTGAGATAATTATCCAAGAGCCCTAGAGACCAACTAACACCTTTTATACAATATTTTCACCCGCTTTCCTGGCTAATCTTCTAGTATCCCATGTTTACTTGTCCCGTCGCTGTGTCTGTATGAGACAAAAGTCGCATACATGGATTGCCACTGTACATATAATAATCGTGTTTGAAAGCTGCAGTTGGCCGAATTAAGAGTACAAAGGAGGTTGAAGATGATAACGGTTTTAGAAAACGTTAAAGATAGAGAACAAGTCTTTTTCCGGGATGAAGAATTAGATTTGGCTAATAAGGAAATTGATCAGGAGGATGAGGTTTCTGGGCGCAGGATTACTCCTTCAAAGTGGGAATTTGAACTCGGCGAGGGTTCATTGGACTTATATCTCGCTGAATTGGGGCAAACTCCTCTGCTCAATGCCGAGGAGGAAAGAGTGCTGGGTAGCCAAATAGAGGAGGGCAAGCATCTTTCCCGGCTTGAGAAAGACTGGCTCGCTGAACATGGCGGTCAGCCATCGGCAATCGATTTATTGCTAGCATTGGTGGAGCGCTTGAGTCGGGCGCGTTTGCTCTTTGAAACCCTTTATCAGTATCTTGAACTGCCTTCTGACGGGAATGTAGCAGAGAAGGTATTGCACCCAGACCTACGTCGTGCAATAGATGGTCATATCGATCAGCATTTATCCGACGCTATGACTCAAATCACTGGAGCAAGCCAAACTAGGACGGAGCAAGCCTTGATTCAATTGTCGCTGGATAGTCGGCTGATACCTTGGCATACAATAGAGCGAGCTGGTGAGAGGAGTTCCCTAGCTGAGTTTGAGGAAGGGTTGCGGTCGCCGGAATTCCGTGAGGAGCTGGAACGCCATCGCTCCGAAATTGCCAGGCATTTTGAGCAAATAAGGGAAAGGGCAGACCAAGCAACCAAGCACATGATTCAAGCCAATTTGCGCATGGTGGTGAGCGTGGCCAAGGGCCATAATGATCGGGGCGTGCCTCTGCCTGACCTTATCCAGGAAGGCAATATCGGGCTAATGCAGGCAGTGCAGAAGTTCGATCATCGGAGAGGCTTTAAGTTCAGTACTTACGCCATTCCCTGGATTTGGCAGGCAATCAACAGGGCAGTTAATGACCAATCACGAATCGTGCGCCTGCCGGGACACTTGGTTGACGCTCTGACGAAGCTAGCCAAGGCAAAGAATAGCTTGTCTCAGAAGCTCGGCCGGCCCCCGACCGAGAAGGAATTGTCTTCTGAAATGGGGCTCCCGCTCAAAAAGATAGAAGGGTTGCTTAAGGTGAGTTCTGGTGGGTCTATTTCCTTTGAGACACCTGTAGGGGAAGAAGGAAGCCAACTTGGTGATTTCATCGGGGATCGGGCGATTCCGGACCCTGAGGAGGAGGCTACTATGAGCCTGCTTAAGGCGAAATTGAGCAGAACCCTAGAGTCGCTGACACCCCGAGAACGCCGCATCATTGAGTTGAGGTTTGGGCTGGGCAATGAATACAGCCGGACCCTAGAAGAGGCGGGCACAGAGTTAGGCCTCACCAAGGAACGAATACGCCAGATTGAAAAAGAAGCGCTGGCTAAGCTGCGCCATCCAAGTCACAGCCGCGAGTTGATAGGGTATCTCGGATGACGAGTTTTTAGGCTGTTTAATTTTGATTTTCTGTTCAAATTTCGGCATTTTATATGCTGCCTCTTTTCGGCGGGGAATAAATCCCCACCCTGCGAAGTTTGATTCATACAGGCGTGTTTTGCAGGTCCTCAGGAAGCCGTAGCACAGGGATTTGATCAGTTATTGGACGCCGGTCGGCATGCTGAAATTAGAGAAGCTGGTGTTAGCAAATTCTGATGATTTAGCTGGTGAGCCGTGTGGGGCTCGAACCCACGACAACCTGATTAAAAGTCAGGTGCTCTACCAACTGAGCTAACGGCCCATAACTTTGCGAAACTATGCGCAGCTTATTTTTCTACCGTCAAAATATTGGAAATGTAGATAGCGAAAGCGGGGTGAATGTCGCAGATAAATCCCCCGTCAATTGCCTCCACAGAGAAGGTTACCCTATTTGGCTTTCTGAGGGGATCGCCAAATTTATTAAGCCCCATTTCATCCCAAGGCATATTGTGGCCTAATAGTTCCAACAGGCCCTTAACATCCCTCGGGTCTTCTACTATCACTTCGAAAGGAAGCTGATGTGCTAACCCTGCCAATTGGCTATTATTTAGCTTTATCCTCATTTTCTAATCTATATTATTTTCGCTGGTTATGGCTATCAACCCAGCGGGTGATGGGATTCGAACCCACGACGTCTTACTTGGGAAGCAAGCACTCTACCGCTGAGTTACACCCGCAATTAACTATATTATATCAAATGGGAGGGATAATGGTGTCAAGGATGGATTACTCTGGTGGTAAAAGTGTCAACAGTTTTTTCACAATTTTGGGATATTTGGCAATGAAGAGCAGTTCATCCTCCACTAGTGGCCTTTGCGCCTCCACGTTGGCATATCTTGCTAATTCCAGAACCTCTTCAGCTTGCCTGGCATCGTCAAACGACACCTCCATCCGGCCCATTATGTGACTGAAGCCTGATATCCCGCTATATTCCCCTGAGCATATCTCCCTGCCTGTCTCTACAAGCTCCGGTTCACCTCTACCCAGTTCGTCGAAGCTATATAGCTCGTAGTTCTCGGGGTCTTTCAATACACCGTCAGCGTGAATACCAGAGCTGTGGGCAAAGGCATTGGCTCCAACGCCAGGCTGGTTCATGGGAATGGGAACCCCGAAAGCATAGCTGGCAAATTTGCTTAATTTCCAGGTCTTTGTCAGGTCTATGGGCTTTCCCAGTTGATATTTGTCCGCGAATCCCTTGGATTTGGTGGCAGCTAGAACTGTGGCTACAAGGTCAGCATTGCCGGCTCTTTCTCCAATTCCATTGACGGTGGTGTTGATGTAAGCATCCTGTCCACCGTCTATCGCCCCTTTAGCCCCGGCAAGTGAATTAGCCACAGCCATTCCCAGGTCGCTATGACAGTGGAGCTCAATAGGTATTCCGACATCCTCCGCCAGAGTTTTGGCGCTCTCGTAAATGGTAAATGCATTGTCATAGCCCAGGGTATCACAATACCTAAGTCGGTCAGCCCCGTGTTCCCTGGCTGCCAAGCCGAATCTAACTAAAAAATCCATACCTGTTCTGGAGGCATCCTCTGCATTTACACCTACGCTTTCAGCTCCATGTGCGCGAGCCGCTTCTAAAGCATCGACCATCATGCTTACGATATCTTCTCGGCTCTTTTTACCCTGAAATTTGCCTTGAAGCATTTGGTCCGATGTGGAAATAGAGATATTAAGGTGCTTAATATTCGGGACAAGCTTGAAGGTTTTTTCCACATCAGCAACAACTGCCCTTATCCACCCTCCCAACCGGATGGGTTGCAGGACTCCCATATCAGCTAACTCCACGTTCGCCTGAAGGTAAAACGATTCGTGTCTCGTCGTAGGGAAACCAAATTCGGACTGGAAGACACCCATTTCGTTGAGGTACATGTTTATCATGGTCTTTTCCAGCTTGGACAGACCGAGGTTTGCGGTTTGAACGCCATCGCGATTGGTAACATCTAAGAAATAAATCTTGGCCATCTTTGCCTCCCAGGAAGGATGAATCGGATAAGGATAGCATTATTCTTTCAGGTTATCAAATTTTGGCTCTGTTAATGTTCTACGATTTTGGCTACCTCAGAAAATCTAACATGACTTCACCTGTGTGTGGCATCTTTTTATCCTCGTTTTCCTTCTAGCGTAATTTAAAACTTCCTTTGTTTTCATCCTTTAGATTATACTAACGGCGATGATGGCTAGAACAATAGAATGGCTCGATGGCAAGCTAAGGATACTGGACCAGAGCAAGCTTCCCCGGGAGCAAAGCTTCGCCGACCTGGATAATTACCACGATGTAGTTCTAGCTATTAAGGAAATGAGAGTTCGCGGGGCACCAGCCATCGGGGTCGCTGCTGCCTACGGCATAGCTCTGGGGGCATCAGGTATTAAAACAGCAAACAAGGATGAATTTCTCGCCCAATTGAATCAGGTCATGCAAACTTTTGCTGCCTCCAGGCCTACCGCAGTCAACCTTTTTCAAGCTATCAACAGGATGAAGAAAGCTGCCAGGGGAGATGGCGTTACTGAGATAAAAAATTCGCTTGTCAATGAAGCAAAGCGAATTCACCAGGAAGAAGTAACCGCAACCAGGCAGCTCAGCCAGCTAGGAGCCGGGCTTATCAAAGATGGTTTCACCCTGCTTACTCATTGTAACGCCGGTCCTTTAGCCACCGCCGGCTATGGCACTGCCCTGGGCGTAATCAAGGCCGCTAGAGAGCAAGGAAAGAAAGTGAGCGTCTTTGCCACGGAAACTCGTCCCCTTCTCCAGGGAGCCAGGCTCACTACCTGGGAACTAATGCAGGAAGGTATCCCTGTAACTTTGATTACCGATTCCATGGCTGGCTATTTTATGCAGCAGAGAAAGATAGATTGTGTCATTGTTGGCGCCGACAGGATTGCCGCCAATGGCGATGTCGCTAATAAAATTGGCACCTATACGCTGGCAGTACTGGCTAAGGAAAGTAGAATCCCCTTTTATGTCGCTGCTCCCACAAGCACTATTGACCTTTCCTTAAGCTCGGGAGACAAAATCCCGATTGAAGAGCGGAGCCCTGAGGAGGTAACCCATATCCAGGGAGTACCCATTGCTCCCGAAGGCATAAGAGCAGCCAATCCTGCCTTCGACGTCACTCCCCATAGTTATATAACTGCCATAATCACCGAGAAGGGCATAATAAGGGAGCCTTACACAGAAGGACTAAAAGAAATGGGCTCCAGATTTTTGTAGTTGCTTGATTCATCAAGCACAATCGCTTTTTGTCATTGCGAGCACCTGAAAGGTGCGTGGCAATCTCATACCCCTCACGAGATTGCTTCGGCTGACTTCGTCAGCCTCGCAATGACAAAGGAGGGAGCCAATAAATTGGGCAACCACATTTTTTGAACAGCCTCGGAGTTTGAGGACATGCTCTTATAGTGAAACCCTTGTTAAAGATAAATACCTCTATATGATGGTAAAATATCTCTAGGCGGGCTGTGCCTTTATTACAGCGCGTTTCGCTGAAAGAGTAGAGACATGAATAGCAAGCCACAAAAATGGCATCACCCCGGCGGTAAGCTTCGGGAGCTTGGTGCGGAAACATTGACCGATGCCGAGCTCCTGTCCATCCTCATCGCCCCAGGCATCCCAGGCAAGCCAGCCGAAAAGATTGCCGAGGAAATTCTGCAAAGGTTCGGTGGCTTCAAGGGTATGGCTAACCAGCCTTTAGAAAAGCTCCTGGATATAAAGGGGCTCGGTGATACCAAAATTATTCGTATCGCCGCCGCCTTCGAAATTGCCCGACGAATCGTGGGACAGGTATTAAAAGAGCATGAAGAAATCTGAGTTTGGTGGCAAGCTAACTAGAATCCCTAGCCCTTATGATGCTACCAGCTGGAAGACAGAGCGCAGTGCAGTAGCAGTGCTTATGCATTGGATGAGGGAAATTATTGAGCAGAAACAGATTGATCTAGGTCTCCCTGATGTAGATACTTCCGGGACGGATAGAAAATCACCTGACATTATAATCTGTGAGTCTCGCCGTAGCCAGAATGTCCTCTGTGTCATAGAAGCTAAGCACCCTTACTTCGACGTCTTTGACTACGAAGAGCTTAAGAAACCTGCCTGGGAGAAAGCAAATGCCAGAAAAGCTAAATACTTCGCCACTACCAACTTCAAGGAGTTAATTTGGTTTAATACCCAAAAGGTCAATGAGCAAAAAAATGAAGAGGAACAAGTTGTTGATAGATATTGCCTTTCAGATATAGAGAATTTAGATAATATTGAGGGGACAAGGTATAAAGAAAGCATCACAAAGCAACTGGATATCTTCTTCAGTAAACTCTATGCCGTTTATACTGGCAAGGAGCCTGAGCCCAAGTTGCCAACCGACGAATTCCTCATCTATAGGCTTCAGGACAAGATAAGAAGGCTCTCCAAGTATTACACCGAGATAATTTATAACCGTTACCACAAGGATAATGTCTTTGCTAAAGAGCTTGGCGAGTGGTTCGTATCCCAGGGCTGGAGTTTTGCTCCTTGGCAGCCTCAAGACTTCGATAAAGCAGCAAGGCAGACCGCTTACCTGCTGGTGAATAAAATCCTGTTTTACAATGTGCTCCAAGCTAAACGTCCAAGCGAGCTTCCGCCTCTTAAAATACCAGAAGGCTTGCTTAAAGGGGCGCAGCTTCAGAAGATATTGCAGAGCTTTTTCGATGAGGTGCTCAAGATAGACTACGAGACCATTTACACTACAGATTTTATTGATAATGTTGCTTTCCCCGATGATAAAGAAGTGATTAAGGAAATAGAAGATTTGGTAAGAGTTCTCAGACAATATGATTTCTCCAAGCTTCGCGATATCATCGGGCCAATTTTTGAGAGGCTCATCCCCCAAGACGAGCGGCATAACCTGGGTCAGTATTTCACCAATCCTGATGTGGTGGACATTATTCTCCGTTTTTGCCTGAAGCAAGACGATGACAAGATTCTCGACCCTGCCTGTGGCGCTGGCACATTCCTGGTAAGAGCCTACCAACATAAGAAGCTGGCAAATCAGAGATTAAGTCACGAGGGAATCTTAGATACTCTTTGGGGTAATGATATTGCTAAGTTCCCGGCTCACCTCTCCACCATAAACCTTGCCATCAGGGATTTAGGTGTGGATAAAAACTATCCCAATATCCTTCAAGAGGACTTCTTCAATCTCTTGAGTACCGAAGGCGGTTTTGAGTTACCTGAGAAATGGCGAAAAACTAGAGCAAAGACTCTAGGTGTGAAGGAGAGAGAAGTTACCTATCCTCGCTGGTTCGATTGTATCGTAGGTAATCCTCCTTATACCCGCCAGGAGGAGATGCCAGAAATTGCCCCAAAAGTCAAGGAATACAAAGAGAGACTCATAGATAAAGCTCTTAAGGATATTAAAGGAAAAAGGATTGCTGAAATCTCAAAGAGGGCTGGCATTCATGCTTACTTCTTTGTCCATGGGATGAAGTTCCTCCCAGACGGTGGGCGCTTCGGCTTCATCGTTTCTAATTCCTGGCTGGATGTAGATTACGGCAAGGGACTTCAGGAATTTTTCCTCAATAACTACAAAATCATCGCTATTATCGAATCCAAGGTGGAGAGATGGTTTGAGCAAGCTGATGTCAACACCTGCATCGTCATTCTGGAGAAATGCAAAGATAAAAAGGAACGAGATGAAAACCTGGTCCGCTTTGTCTATCTTTTCGAGCGCCTGGATTATTTCATCCCTCGTGCTCAGGAAATGTGGCAAGAGCAAGTCGGAAGGCTAAACGAAATCGACAAGCTGACGAAAACCATCATGGCTCATTCGCAGTTTTACCAGAATGAGGAGCTACGCATTTTCCCAAAGTCTCAGGCAGAGCTTTGGGAGGAAGGATTTGATAAAGAAAGTGGAAGATATCTTGGTGCCAAGTGGGGCAAATACCTAAGGGCACCGGAGATTTTCTTCAGGATTCTGGAGAAAGGCAAAGGTAAGTTGGTGCCCCTGAAGCAAGTCGCCAAGGTAAGATTTGGCATCAAAACTGGTGCCAACGAGTTCTTCTATCTGACGGAAGAAGAAATAAAGAGGCGAGTGATTGAAAAAGAATTCTGGATGCACCAGGATGAGAAGGGAAATTGGGTGCCGAACTATGTCATCAAAAGCCCAAGGGAGTGTAAGTCTATCAGGGTCAAGCCCGAGGATTTGAAATATCGGGTGCTGATGATTCACAAGGATAAGAAGGATTTGAGGCGTACCAATATACTCCAATACATTCGGGAGGGAGAGAGTAAAGGCTATCACCTTCGCCCCACCTGCGCCTCGAGGGAAAGGTGGTATGACTTGGGGGAAAGAAAGCCTTATGGCTTCTTACATCCTATGATCCATAACGACCGCCAATTGATAGGATTAAATCGGAGTAGCGTGTATGTTGACCATAACCTTTTTGAGATACAGCCAAAGAGGAGGGATTCCCTTATGCCCATTTCCCTATTTTTTGCTTCAAGCATAGCCCCTCTTATTAAGGAGTTGGGTGGAAGAGTGAATTTGGGAGAAGGAGCGCTGAAAACAGAAGGGATAGACATTGAGAGGCTTTTAACTGTTACTCCTTCTGCTTTAAGTGAGTGGCAAGTTGATGCCTTGCAAGCCTGGATGAATAAGCATGGGGAGTTCGCTCACAGTTCTCTTTTCTCTGAACTCGGCGCCTTATCTGCCGAAGGGGTATCACTGGACAAGGTCAGGCCTGACCGCCGTGAGCTAGATAAAATTGTCATGGGCGAAATTCTTGACTTAACCGATGAGGAGCAGCTTGAGGTCTATCGAGCAGTGGTGGATTTGGTGAAGTCCCGAATTGAAAAAGCTAAGAGCTTTGGCAAGAGGCGAAAGACCAAGGAGGGAATAGATATTGACCTTCTGGTGAAGACAGTGATGGATAAGCTTGGTGAGGATACCCTGGGGAAGTTCTACCGGGAGAACATATTGACCCACAAGCCTTTACGCACAAAGAGCTTGCCCAAGGTTTCAGGCGAAGTTAAATTAGAGCAAGAACTCTTTGGCTGGCGGCTTTCTTCAGGCAGAGGGCACATAGATTGTACTTCAGAGATGGAAGCCCGCTATCTGAAAGTCTGGCTTGAAGCTGGATTGGATAGCATCAAGATACCAAAAGATGAAGATTACTTGGGGGGAATCGTCCCAGAATTAGAGAGCTTAAAGCAAAAAACAGACGGAATCTTTGAAGATTACCTCGGCTCCATCCTCGACCCCAGACTTCGCCAGCGCCTCCTCCACCAGCTCTGGCAAGAGGTTGCGAAGTAGAAGAGATATAGGTTAGGCTGAGCCAGTACTACCTTTCTCTCCTCAACTATTGTAATAGGTAAGTTTTCCCAAAAAACAAAACATCTGCTTTCCATTTTGGGAATTGCAATGATAAAATGATATAAAGGATAGCAATGTCAGGACATTCTAAGTGGTCGCAGATTAAGCGGCAGAAGGGAGTAACTGATGCCAGGCGCGGGCAGTTATTTACCAAGCTTGCTCGAGAAATCATAGTTGCAGTGCGACAGGGTGGAGCTAATTCAGAAAGTAATTTCCAGTTACGTTTAGCAGTACAGAAAGCCCGTGATAATAACATGCCTTTGGAGAATATCGAGAGAGCCATAAAGCGGGGTAGCGGTGAAGCCGGGGCATCTGCCTTAATTGAGATGAAACTCGAAGGCTATGGGCCAAGCGGGATAGCAGTTTTGGTGGAAGCCTTGACCGATAACCGTAATCGTGCCATTCAGGATGTGCGCCGTCTCTTCACCCGCCACGGTAGTAATCTTGGTGAGAGTGGTTGTGTCTCCTGGCTCTTTGAGAGTAGAGGAGTGATTACTGTAGAAAGCAATGCCTCAGATGCCGAAGGAATAGCGCTACGAGCTATCGATGCCGGGGCTGAAGATGTTAAGACCGAAAAGGATTATATGGAAATTTACACGCAACCACAGGATTTAGAAAAAGTAAGAAAGGTTATTGAAGAGAAAGAACATGTGATTTCGGCGGAGCTCTCGCTAACGCCTAAAACTACAGTGTTGCTGGAGGAAAATAAAGCAGTTCAGGCCCTGAAGTTCCTCGACGAGCTAGAAGGATTAGACGATGTACAGCGTGCTTTCTCCAATATCGATTTTTCTGAGGCTACTTTAGAAAGGCTGCGCAGTCAAACCTAATATGCGCATTCTCGGCGTTGACCCTGGTACTATAAATTTAGGCTACGGTGTAGTAGATGGCGAAGAGGAAATGCATATGGTAGATTGCGGAGTAATCACTCTCCCATCGCGGCTTCCTATGGAGGAAAGACTGCGCTCTCTCTACAATGAATTAAGCAAAATTATCGCTAAGCATAAACCAAGCGAAGTAGCCATTGAAGAGCCATTTATCGGCCAAAACGTAAAGTCAGCGTTCGCTATTGGCAGAGCACAAGCTATAGCTATCCTGGCAGCAGTCAACCAGGGATTGCCCGTCTACTATTACTCACCAGCCAAGGTAAAGCAGCAAATAACCAGCTATGGGCAAAGCGATAAACAACAGGTTCAAGAAATGGT
The DNA here is from genome assembly GCA_049678605.1 of Dehalococcoidia bacterium. Classification (GTDB taxonomy): domain Bacteria; phylum Chloroflexota; class Dehalococcoidia; order GIF9; family AB-539-J10; genus RBG-13-51-36. Next base: position 7,463 of record JBAUEM010000067.1, on the reverse strand, counting down.
AAGAGTCCAGCTCAGGCTCTCTGAGCTACCTCAGCCTAGCGATGCTGCAGATGCATTGGCTGTAGCCATGTGCCACATTCAGCAGAGGCGCCTTAACCAATGGTTCACTGAACATACGCCGAAATGATAGCTACATTAGAGGGAATACTGGAATATCGTGGTAACGACTCCATTATCATTAATGTCGGCGGAGTAGGTTTTCGGGTATATGTCCCCGGCTCAACTTTAAGCCAATTAGGAGCTGTTAAAGGCAAGGTTTTCCTCTATACTCATCTCCATGTGAGAGAGGATAATATTTCTCTTTACGGTTTTGCCTCAAGCGAGGAATTAGCTCTGTTCAAAAACCTTATTTCCGTCTCAGGAGTTGGCTCCAAGGTGGCTTTAGCCCTGCTCTCGGCTTTGAATCCTGAACAACTTGTCATGGCTATAACCAGCGGCGATAGCGACCTCATCAGCCAAGCGCCTGGCATCGGTAAAAAAATGGCCAGCCGCCTTGTCGTTGAACTCAGAGGCAAGTTGGAAAAGGAGTGGAAAGAGGTAGCCCTGCCCTTAGCCCCGGAGAGTGCCGATGTCATAGCTGCTTTAACTGGCTTGGGCTACTCTTTAACGGAAGCCACCAGAGCTATCTCTAAGCTTCCAGATTCTGAGGAGCTAAGCTTAGAAGAGAAGATTAAAATGGCGCTGCAGCAGATGGCAGGAGGATAGGCTGACTAATGTAGAGCCAAGCAGGAGAGGCAAAAATCCCTCTTCTTTTGGCCTTGCTGAAACATGATACAATGGAGTTCTGTTTTTTAGTTTAACTGCCTGTAAGCAAGGAGGCAAATTGAGCTGAGATGGCATGTGCGAACATGACCATACTTTGTAAAGCGGAGGAAGAACCATGAAGTTTGTGAAAGGGTTTGAGGAGATTGAAGCAAAGGACATAGCTTTAGTCGGCGGTAAAAACGCCTCTCTTGGTGAAATGATAAAAAATCTAAGCAAGAAGGGGGTAAACATTCCCCCTGGTTTTGCTATTACTGCTGAAGCATATAAGTATGTGGTAGAGAAAGCAGGCATAAGCCAAAAAATCAAAGACACTTTAGCGGGCCTGGATACACATGATATGGAAAATTTGGCGGAGAGGGGCGAAAAGGTAAGGAATCTGATAGCAAATTCTCCCTGGCCTAAAGAATTAGAAGAGGAGATAAGAATTTGCTATCGAAAGATGGAAGAGAGATTTGGAAAGAACGTCGATGTCGCTGTGAGAAGCAGTGCTACTGCCGAAGATTTGCCTACAGCCTCATTTGCGGGACAGCAAACGAGTTATTTGAACGTGCGTGGAGAAAATGACCTCTTGGATAAGGTCATGGACTGCTTTGCATCTTTGTTCACGAACCGGGCAATCTCCTACCGGGTGGATAAAGGTTTTGACCATCTCAGTGTTTACCTCTCGGTGGGGGTGCAAAAGATGGTCCGCTCTGATTTAGCCTGCTCTGGTGTCATATTTTCCATAGACACGGAATCAGGCTTCAGGGATGTGGTCTACATAACTGCTGCTTATGGGCTGGGAGAGAATGTGGTACAGGGAATTGTTAATCCAGACCAGTTTTACGTTTTCAAGCCCACTCTAAAGGAAGGGTTCAGACCCATTGTGGAAAAGAAGCTGGGGACGAAGGAGAAGAAATTGGTCTACAAGAGAGATGGAGCTGGAACGGTGCAAAAAGAAGTCAAATCAGAGAACCAAGGAAAGCTCGTATTGAGTGACGATGAAATCTTAACTCTCGCAAGGTGGGCTTGCATTATAGAAGAACATTATGGTCTGCCCATGGATATTGAATGGGCAAAGGATGGAGTAACCGGGGAACTTTTCATAGTCCAAGCCAGGCCAGAGACAGTGCATTCACAAACGGACTTAGCTTCGCTCAGGACTTATGTGCTTGAAGGAAAAGGTAAGTTACTGCTCAGAGGGGAAGCAGTGGGTACAAAGATAGGGCAAGGCGAGGTGAAGGTAATAGAACATAGTAGTGAAATTAACAAATTCAAGAAGGGCCAAGTTTTGGTCACTGATATGACAGACCCCGACTGGCAGCCGATAATGAAGATTGCCAGTGGCATAGTTACAAACAAGGGTGGAAGGACATGCCATGCAGCTATCGTGAGTCGTGAGCTTGGGGTACCCTGTGTAATTAGCACTGGCAAGGGGACGGAGGTCTTGAAGGAGATAAAAGAGGTCACGATAGATTGTTCGCAAGGTGAGGGCAGGATATATGAAGGGAAATTGAAGTACAGAGTAGATGAAATAGAAGTGAGTAAGCTCCCCAGACCCGACACCAGGATAATGATGAACTTTGGCATTCCCGATGGTGCGTTTATTCAAAGTCAAATTCCCAATGACGGCGTGGGTTTAGCTCGGGAAGAGTTCATCATCAACTCTTACATCGGCATACATCCCATGGCGCTAATAGAATATGATGAGTTGAAGAAAGCAGCGGCTAATGACAAGAAATTGGCAAAGGTAATTAAAGAGATAGATAAGAAGAGCACACCATACGGGGATAAAAGGGAGTTTTTCATTGATAACTTAGCTATGGGGATAGAGAAAATAGCGGCGGGGTTTTATCCCAACGAGGTCATCGTTCGGTTTTCCGACTTTAAGACAAACGAGTATGCCAATTTAATCGGGGGGTATCGTTACGAGCCAGAGGAAAGTAACCCCATGATTGGCTGGAGGGGAGCATCTCGTTATTATGATGAGAAGTTTAAGCCCGCCTTTGGTTTGGAATGTCAGGCGATAAAGAAAGTAAGGGATGAGATGGGGTTGACCAATGTGAAGGTGATGGTTCCTTTTTGCCGGACGCCGGAAGAAGGGAGGCAGGTGATAAGAGCCATGGAAGAGTTTGGCTTAAGGCGAGGAGAAAATGGGTTGGAAGTGTATGTGATGTGCGAGATACCATCAAATGTGATTTTGGCGGAGGAATTCGCCGATGTGTTTGATGGATTCAGCATAGGGTCGAACGATTTAACGCAATTAACTCTTGGTTTAGATAGAGATTCCGAACTTGTGGCACATATATTTGATGAAAGAAATGAGGCAGTGAAGAGGCTGGTGAAGCAAGTCATAGAGGTGGCACACAACCACAAACCGAGGAGGAAAATAGGGATATGCGGTCAGGCGCCGAGTGATTTCCCGGAATTTGCCGACTTTTTAGTTGAGTGCGGCATAGATTCGATGTCTTTGAACCCGGATGTGGTATTGTCAACGAGGTTAAATATCGCAGAGGTGGAAAATAGAATAAAATCAAAAGCCAAAAGAAAACGCGCGTGAGGACATGAGGGTGCTGCCGCGATAAATTAAGGATTTTGCCTTGACTTGCTATATTATAGTGATTCCATGGTTAACAAACCTAATATACGTGAGCAGACAGAGAAGAAGGAAGAAGCCCTTTCCCCTTATGCCGCTAAGAGTAAGTTCAGTCGTGGCCGGCTGAAGAGGGAAGAACCATGCCCCATAAGAACCAGTTTCCAACGTGACCGTGACCGTATCATCCATTCCAAGGCCTTCCGTCGGCTAAAACATAAGACACAGGTTTTTATTGCTCCCTTGGGTGACCATTATGTCACCAGGCTTACTCACACTCTGGAAGTGTCCCAAATAGCCAGAACTATAGCTCGAGCTCTAAATCTCAACGAAGACCTCGCTGAGGCTATCGCTCTCGGACATGATTTAGGGCACACGCCTTTTGGTCATATAGGCGAGGAGGTCCTAAACGAGTTGTATCACGGTGGCTTCAGACATAATGAGCAAAGCTTACGAGTAGTCGATTTATTGGAGAGGGAGGGACAGGGGCTAAATCTTACCTGGGAAGTGCGAGATGGCATCCTCAATCATTCCAAGGGACAAGCTGAGATATTAGGAGAGGGATGGGGAGATGCCAATACTTTAGAGGGCCAAATATGCAAGATAGCCGATATCGTGGCCTATGTTAACCACGACGTCGAAGATGCCATAAGAGCTGGCATTATCTCACAGAATGATTTGCCCAAGTCGGTAGTAGCAACTCTGGGACATGCGCATTCACAGCGAATTAATACCCTGGTTTGTGATATCATAGACTGCTCCTGGCCTGTTAGTGGCAATGGCAATTTAACCAATCCAACTATAGGTATGAGCCCTGAAGTCCTTAGAGTAACTAACATACTCCGCCAGTTTCTATTTGACAAAGTATATTATCCCAGCTTAGCTGGAGAGGAGGCAGTAAAGGCGGGAGAGGTATTGCGTCTATTATATTCTCATTTCCTGAAGCACGAGGATAGATTACCTCGAGAATTTGCCTCTTTGCCGGATAACAAGGAGCGCAAGGTCATTGATTACATTGCTGGGATGACCTATCAATATGCGCTAAGATTAGCTGAAGAGATATCTCAATGAGCGTAATCACAGAGGTAAAGCAGAGATTAGATATAGTAGAGCTTGTCTCTGAGTATGTTACTCTGCAAAAAGCGGGGCGTAACTTCAAAGGCTTATGTCCCTTCCACAGTGAGAAACATCCCTCCTTTTTTGTCTTTCCTGAGCAACAAAGCTGGCATTGCTTTGGTGCCTGTGGAACTGGCGGCGATATCTTCTCTTTTATCATGAAAAGGGAGGGCGTTGATTTTGGCCAAGCTCTTCGCCTTTTAGCTCAAAGGGGAGGCATAACTTTAAGCCCCCTTGAGGCGCCAGGCAAGGCTGTGGATGAAAAGAAAGAGAGATTATTTCAGATTAATGAGGCAGCTACCGAATACTATCACCATTTACTTTCGAGCACTAAGGCAGGCGAGGCAGCGAGAAGCTATCTGGCAAGAAGAAAGGTTATGCCCGAGACTATCAAAGAGTTCCGTCTCGGTTTCAGTCCTGATGCCTGGGAAACTATTAAGAATTACCTGCTGGGTAAAGGTTACACAGAAAAGGAGCTGATAGAAACTGGTCTAATAATCGAGAAAGATGAAGGAGGTAGTTACGATCGATTTCGCAACCGGCTGATTTTTCCTATATGTGATATCCAAGGTCGAATCACTGGTTTCGGAGCTAGAGTTCTGGATGACTCCCTGCCTAAATATATCAACTCCCCCCAAACATCAATTTTCGATAAGAGTAGCAGCTTGTATGGCGTTGATAAGGCTAAATCTGCCATTAGAAAGAAAAACTTAGTAATAATCGTAGAGGGCTACATGGATGTTCTCACTGCTCACCAACACAGCTGGCAAAATGTAGTTGGCTCAATGGGAACTTCTTTAACTGGGAAGCAGGTGGAAGGCATTAAAAGATTAACCAATAACATAACCCTGGCACTCGATGCCGATCTTGCTGGAGAAGAAGCTACCTTGCGAGGCAAAGCGATATTAGCTTACTCCAATGCTGAAGCAAATGTCATCTTATTACCTCCAGGCAAAGACCCAGACGAAGTAATAAGAGAGGACCCTACTCTCTGGCAGAAACTAGTAGAACAAGCTATGCCTATTTTAGACTTCGCCTTTCAATCTGTAATAAGCAAAGTCGATATCAATAAAGCCAAAGACAAATCCCTAGCTGTACAAAAACTCCTGCCCTCAATTTATGAGATAAAGGATCCCACACAGAAATTCCATTATGTGGAGAAACTGGCTCGTGCACTAAAAATCAAAACATCGGACGTAGAAGCTGCCTTGCAGAAATTGAAGACCGCCAGGAAAAGACCTCAACTTAACAAGCCAACAGAACAATCTCGCCTTGCCCGCCAGTTTGTATCCAGCCCTATTGAAGAATACTGCTTGGCACTTCTCCTTCAGTACCCAGAGCTTCGTCCTTTAGCTCGAGAGCTATCACCAGAACACTTCGAATCCACGGAAAATCGGGAGGTCTTTGTCAAATGGCAACATTCTTCTGATATCTCGAACCTTGAAAGTAAACTTGACACTAGTCTACTAGAACATTTATACTATTTAGTTAAAAAAATTTTCCCGCCAGCCATACAGGAAAGCGAGCGAACACGGCACGTTGATTTAGCCAATTGTATTCTCCGTCTACAGGAGAAGTTATCCCGGAAATTAGAAACTGAGAAGGAAGCGACGCTTGAGATTGAGAGGGAAAAGGGTGGTATAAGCGCAGAGTTGTCCAAACTAGAGGAGCAGGGAATAAATTCCGGGCAACAACTTCATGAAGTCTTTGTTAAAAAAGGGAAAAACCATGGATTCAATGAAAGAAGAAGACATCAACCTGGGCAGTGATGAGGTAACGGCTGAAAGCTTACTCAGCGATGAAACCGAAGCTGAGGATGTCAGCACCTTAGCCGAGGAAGTTGAAGAAAAAGAAGAAAGTGAGGAATTCCCCGCTGAGGAAACTGAAGAGATCAAGCCTCCGCCACCACTAGTGGACTATGAGGTAATTGACGATTCAGCTCGTATGTATCTTCAGGAAATCGGCAGAGTGCCACTTCTCAATATCCATGAAGAGAAGTTACTATGCCGGAGGATAGAGCTGGGCAGAAGCCTAGAAAGAATCGAAGACAACCATTTCAGGAAATACAAGAAATTCCCCTCACCAGTTGACACAGTTATTCACGTAATTTCCCAATTATCCAAGGCATACCCCGTTGTTCAGATTATCGAAGAGCGTATTGGTATCAATCCCTCCAGCAATGCGGTGGAGACGATCAAGAATCCTAAATTTCGCTCCGCCATTGACGTTGTTATAGACCCATCGTTAATAGCGGCAACCACTAAGGAAATAGACAAAGGAACCACTGCGGCCGAAGAAGCCATAGTAAATCTTTCCATAAACAGTCAACTTCTGCCCCCGCAATTGCTAGAGCTTCTAGCCAGAGACAAAACTTCATGGCAAAAACTAAAGACTCTCTTGACTGACGACAGGTTCTTGTCTCGAATCGATTCTCATAGCAATGAGTTCAAAGCTTACTTTGAACAGATAACGACTGGAGCAAAAGCATCAGAGAAGCACCTCACCGAAGCAAACCTACGCCTGGTGGTGAGCATAGCCAAGAAATACATCGGGCATGGCATGCCCCTCCTTGAGCTTATCCAGGAGGGGAATATTGGCCTTATCCGAGGTGTAGATAAGTTCCAGTATAGAAAAGGCTATAAGTTCAGTACCTACGCCACCTGGTGGATCAGGCAAGGTATCACTCGATCTATAGCTGACCAATCCCGTGCCATTCGCATTCCGGTACACATGGTAGAAACAATTAACAAGCTATTGCGCACAACTCGGCAGTTAATTCAAGAACTTGGACGCGAACCAACTTACGAAGAAATTGGCAACCGCCTAGATATATCCCCAGAAAAAGTAGAAGGGGTCATGGCTTTGTTTTTCCGTGAGCCAATATCGCTAGACATGCCCATTGGCGAAGATGCTGATAGCCGTCTAGGTGACCTTGTTGAAGATCGCGCCAGTTTAGCACCAACTGAAGCCACTTCACAGCAGCTACTCAAAGAACAAATAGATAAAGTGC